>UREN01000005.1 GCA_900546885.1 uncultured Oscillospiraceae bacterium | reverse complement strand
AAACACAAAAGCGGCTGCCTGCGGCAGCCGCTTTTTCATCTTATTTTTTGAACATGCGGTTCAGCAGCGCAATTGCAAGGCTGAGCACGCTCATCACAATAAAGATGCCGCACATGCCAAGCAGCATCACGTTCAGCGACTGAAGCAGTTGTTCCATACAGCGTCTCCTTTCTTTCAGCGCGCAATCAGGTTCAAAATAAGGCCGCCCGCAATTACACTGGCAATCTGGCCGCCCACGTTTACGCCAGCGGCGTGCATCAGAAGGAAGTTCTGAGGGTCTTCCTTCAGGCCCATCTTATGGATGACGCGGCTGGACATGGGGAACGCCGAGATGCCGCAGGCACCAATCATGGGGTTGATTTTCTTTTTGACGAACAGGTTGATGAACTTGGCAAACAGCACGCCGCCCACGGTGTCGAACACAAAGGCAAACAGCCCCAGGGCAATAATCAGCAGCGTGCCGCCCGTCAGGAACTGGTCGGCCTGCATTTTGGTTGCAATGGTGATGCCAAGGAAGATGGTGATGAGGTTTGCCAGCACATTCTGCGCCGTCTCGGACAGGCTGTTCAGCACGCCGCATTCGCGCAGCAGGTTGCCAAACATCAAAAAACCCACCAATGCCACGCTGCGCGGGGCCACAAGGCCTGCAATTGCCGTCACCACAATGGGGAACAGAATGCGCACGGTGCGGCTAATCTCCTTCGCTTCATACGGCATGCGGATCATTCGCTCTTTCTTGGTGGTGATGGCGCGAATCACCGGCGGCTGGATGATGGGCACCAGCGCCATATAGCTGTAGGCTGCCACCACAATGGCGCCCAAGTATTTGGTGTCGAAATAGTTCGAGACAAAAATGGCCGTGGGGCCGTCTGCCGCACCAATAATGCCCACACAGGCGGCGTCCTGCAGGCTGAACATGCCCGGGAAAATCATATTGACCCCGCACGCCAGCGTCATGGTTACAAAAATGCCGAACTGTGCCGCCGCGCCGAACAAAAGCAACTTCGGGTTTGAAAGCAGGGGCCCGAAGTCAATCATGGCGCCGATGCCAATGAACAAAAGCAGCGGGAACAGCTCGTTGGCAATGCCTGCGCGGAACAGCACGTCAATGGCGCCCTCTTCCAACACGCCGTCATACACCTGGTCTACCGCGCCAGAGAGCGGCAGGTTTACCAGAATGGCGCCAAAGCCCATGGGCAAAAGAAGGCTTGGCTCCATATCCTTTTTGATGGCCAAATAAATCAGCACGCCGCCAATGGCCCACATCACCAGCATTTTGGCGATGTCCATCCCGCTCATGGAGAGCAGAGACCCTATCAGCGCGTCAACAAAATCCGCGAACATTCGTTTTCCTCCCTGATAGCCGCAGCCCATTGCCACGGCCTGATTTATAGTTCAATCTAGTTTCGCACAACACACCCCGGTTGTGCAAGCCCTAAGTGTGAATTCGATTGTAAATTTCATGTAAAATTCCGGCGCTGCCCCTGTGCCCTCGTCTTCCGGGCCACCGCGCCTCATGCACCGCAGCTGCCGTGCTGGCAGCCGTTTTCCCCACCGTGCGCACAGGTGTGGCCCTCTTCGTGGCCGCTGTGGTGGTGTGCGCAAACCGTATCCGGGTCATAGGCCAGGGTGCCGGCAAGCAGCGCCTGCACCGCCTCATCCGCCGGGCCCTGAACGCCGGGAAACAGGCGAATGCCCGCCTGCGCCAGCGCCTGGCGTGCCCCGGCGCCAATGCCGCCGCAAATCAGCGTGTCCACCCCCAGCCCGGCCAGAAAACCTGCCAGGGCCCCATGGCCGCTGCCCTGTGTGGGTGCCACCTGTGCCGCTTTTATTTCTCCATCCTGCACATCATACACCTTGAAAGCCTGGGCATGGCCAAAGTGCGGAAACACCATCCCGCTTTCATAGGTTACGGCAATTTTCATTTTCCTCTTCCTTTCCTGTTTTCGCCTGTGTGTGCACACAGAAACTTTCTTTATCATACCTCTATTTTTCTTTTCTGGCAATGTCCAAACACGGCCCCTTTGTGCAAAGCCGGCAGGCCGCCGCATAAGATGGCGCAGGAACAAACTTTTGCCCAAGGGATGGGCTTGGGCCCTATCTCCATTTCTCTCAGCGAGGTGTTTTATGAAACTGCAGCATTATGAAATCAACGCCGGCGTAGCCCTTTGCAGGGCAACGCACGGGGCGTTTCTGGTAGATGTGCGCACACCGGGTGAATTTCACAGCGGCCATATTCCCGGCAGTGTCAACCTGCCGCTTGAACGCCTGGAAACCGCGCCGCTTCCCGGCGGGCCGCTGTTCGTATACTGCCGCAGCGGCCAGCGCAGCCGCACAGCATGCCGCGTTTTAGCCTCCCGCGGGGTGGAGGCCGCGGACCTTGGCGGGCTTCTTGCATACCGCGGCAAACTTTGCCGCGATTAACTGCCCGCCATACAAATACAATTTTCAAAATCAGATGCCGAAATACACAGAACCCCTTCTTTTTGTGTCCTTATTTAAAAAACATTTTGGAATCTTTTCCCTGCCGGAATGGTGATTTTCCCCGTTTCGGCAGGCTTTTTTTGCAGGTTTCCACACAATTTGCTGAAAACAGAGTTTTCGGCTTGCCTTTTACGGTTTGCCTGTGCTAGGATTGCTTTCATACACTACTATTTTGAAGGAGGTCTGTGCCATGAAACAACAATTGCGCGGGAAGGAACTGTTTCTGGTAGGCGTAACGCTGTTCTCGATGTTTTTTGGTGCAGGCAACCTGATTTTTCCGCCTTTTGTGGGGTATCAGGCCGGGGCGGCCGCTTTGCCCGCGTTTCTTGGCATGGCCCTGACGGCAGTCTGCTTTCCGGTGCTGGGTGTGGTTGCCGTGGCCAAGGTGGGCGGCACCGACAAACTGTGCAGCAAAATACACCCTTACTTTGCCATTGTGTTTACCATTTTGGTGTATCTGTGCATTGGCCCCATGCTGGCCATCCCCCGCACGGCCAGCACATCGTATTCCATGTTCGCATTTCTTACTGCCAGGTTGGACGGCATGACGCTGGCGGGCATCCCCATAGACTGGGTGCTGCGCACTGTGTTTTCGCTGGCATTTTTTGCCGGCGCCTACCAGCTTGCCAAGCGCCCGGCCCATTTTAAAGATGTTCTGGGCAAATGGATGACACCGGTTTTGCTGGTGATGATTGCGGTGATGTTTGCCGCAGGCCTTTTTTATTTGAAAGACGCGCCCGCGGCCCCGCAGCAGGCATATGCAGACGGCGCTTTCATGAAGGGGTTTGTAGAGGGCTATAACACCATGGACACGCTGGCCGCCATTGTGTTCGGCATTGTCATTGCGCTGAACGTGCAGGCCTGCGGTGTAAGCGAGAAAAAGGCCGTGGCGCGCTCTATTATGAAAGCGGGAGTCATTGCCGGCGTGTTTTTGTTCACAGTGTACGGCCTGCTGGCCTGGCTGGGCGCGCGCGGCAGCGCTGTGCTGGCGCAGGCAGCAGACGGCACGGCTGTGTTATCCGGCTTATGCCTGCAGTTTTTTGGCCCGGTGGGCGCCTTGCTGCTGGCAGCCATCTTCTTTGTGGCATGCTTTAATGTGTGCACGGGGCTTTTATCCAGCTGTGCGGCCTTTTTCCATGAAAAATTCCCGCGCTTTTCTTTCATTCGCTGGCTGCAGGCGTTCACCATGGTAAGCTTCCTTGTCTCCATTCTGGGCCTTGAATTGATTTTGAAAATTTCCGTGCCCATCCTCACGCTGCTGTATCCGGTGGCCATTGCCATTATTGTAATCAACCTGCTGCCCTTTGCCTGGGCACAGAAACCCGTTGTGCACCGGGTTGTGACGGTGCTGGCGTTCGCTGTCAGCATCTGGTCGATGTTTTAAAGAGGTGAAGCCATGACGACGCAGGTGGTTGCCGCTTTGATTTGGCGCGGCGAACAATTTATGATATGCCAGCGCCCGGCCCATAAGGCGCGCGGCCTTTTGTGGGAATTTGTGGGCGGCAAGGTAGAGCCCGGTGAGACCAGGCAGCAGGCCCTGGTGCGCGAGTGCCGGGAAGAGCTGGGCGTGGAAATTGCGGTAGGCGACGTGTTCATGGAAGTGACGCACATATATCCGGACATTACCGTACACCTGACTCTGTTTCATGCGTCCATCACGCAGGGCGAGCCGCAGAGGCTGGAGCATCAGGACATCCGCTGGATTCGCCCTGAGGACATCCCTCAGTATGTGTTCTGCCCGGCCGACGAGGCCATTCTGCGAAAGCTGCGCAGCGGCGCGGCACAAAAGGGGCCGTGGTAGCGCCAGCTTACGGGCCGCTGTAAAAGCTTTCTTCTTTTTCAAACTCTCAAAAAGCCAAACCGCCCCGGCACGCCGCAGGTGTGCCGGGGCGGTTTTCGTGTTCTGTTTGGCTTCTGCCTTTTCCGGGCAGGCTCACAGGCTGTTCCTTCGGGGCCCTCTTTCCCAGCTGTGCCAGTGCGTCTGCCCGGCAGATGCAAAAGCAGCGCTTGCCCGCGGCGCCGTGCAGGCGGCGCATTTCGCCCCGGCACAGGCCGCCCCTTTGCGCGTGGGCCTGTGCTGCACAATTCACAGAAAAACAGTGCGGGAGGGGCCGCCCTCCCGCACTGTTTTGTAATAAGCTTTTTTCATGATGCCTTGTGCGGCGCGGCCTGCGCGCGCTCGTCTGTATGGTACGATGTCACCTGCACCTTCCGCCATTGGCGGCGCATCCAAAATGCCAGCGTGCCGCACAGAAGATAGCCGCCCATAGCCACAAGCTCCAGCGGCACAAAAACGCGCACCAGAAACAGCTGGCTGCCAATATGAAGCGCCAGCGCCACAGCCAGAAGCCCCATGGCAACAACAGTGCCGCCGCTTAGGGCCCGGTTGACTGCATGGTATTCCCATGCCGGGGCATCCTGCTTGGTGGTGAGAAAGCTCAGCGCATTATACACCACATAGGCTGCTGCCGCAAGGGCCAGAAATGCCGGAATCGTCACAAGGTTGGTGCCGTTGCTTGGCACAGGCAGGCACAGCACCCCCACCTGCACGGCCGCCCATATCAGGGACAGCACAAACAGCTCTGCCTTGAGCGCGCGAAATGCGTGCGCCGTCATGGCAAAGTGATACATCTGGCCATGGTACACATACACCACACGTCGGCCCTTGCGGTTATTGGCCGGCACTTCTGTACGCACATAGCTGCGAAACCCATCGCGGAAATCTTTTCCCATTTCATATCCTTTCTTCCGCGCGCAACCCGGCGCGCCCGAAGCACAACGTCAGTTTTCTGTTTTTTATCCTACCACATCTGCCCTGCATGCGCAATGCCCTGGCTTCTGGTACCCCGCCCGGGCCGCACTTCACGACAATTCAAACATGCCGTGGTACAGCTGGTAGTATTCGCCCTTCTGGGCCAGAAGCTCTTCATGGCAGCCGCGCTCTACAATCTGCCCGTGCTCCAGCACTATGATGGCGTCTGCATTGCGCACTGTGGAAAGGCGGTGCGCAATCACAAACACGGTGCGCCCCTGCATCAGGGTGTCCATGCCCTTTTCAATCAGCGCCTCGGTGCGAGTGTCGATGCTGGAAGTGGCCTCGTCCAGAATGAGCACAGGCGGGTCTGCCACAGCGGCGCGCGCAATGGCAAGCAGCTGGCGCTGCCCCTGCGAGAGGTTTGCGCCGTCTGCGGTGATGCGCGTGTCATAGCCATTCGGCAGGCGGCGGATAAAGGAATCCGCATTGGCCACTTGGGCCGCGTGCTCAATCTCCTGCCGGGTGGCGTCCAGCTTGCCGAAGCGGATGTTGTCTGCAATGGTGCCGGTGAACAGATGCGTGTCCTGCAGCACCATGCCCAGGCTGCGGCGCAGGGAATCTTTGCGGATGTCGCGAATGTCCAGCCCGTCGTAGGTAACCGTACCCTGCTGCACATCGTAAAAGCGGTTAATCAGGTTGGTGATGGTGGTTTTGCCCGCGCCCGTAGAGCCCACAAAAGCTATTTTCTGGCCGGGTTTTGCATAAAGGCTGATGTCCTTTAAAATGGTGTGCCCGGGCTCATAGCCAAAGCTTACGTGCTCAAAGCGCACATCCCCGCGCAGGGGCACAAGGGCGCCGTCCGCCTTCTGCCAGGCCCAGCGGCCCGTTTTTTCCCGGCAGGCGGAAAGCGTGCCGTTCTCCTCGCGCACATTTACAAGGCGCACGGCACCCGCATCCTCTTCCGGCTGCTGTGCCATGGCGCTGAAAATGCGTTCGGCACCGGCCAGCGCCGCCAAAAGCAGGTTGCTTTGCTGGGTGAACTGGTTGATGGGCAGCGCCGCCTGCCGCACAAACACAAGGTAGCTTGCAAGGCTGCCGATGTCCGTCATGCCCCGCAGCGCCATCATGCCGCCCAGCACCGCAACCAGGGCATAGTTGATGTACGAGATGGTCACCACCGCAGGTATCATGGTGGCGGCATAGCTTTGCGCGCCCGTGCCCGCTTTGCGCAATGCATCATTTTTTTCACCGAAGATGCGCTGGTTTTCCGCCTCGTGGTTAAACACCTTTACCACTTTTTGCCCGCTTACCATCTCTTCCATATAGCCATCCAGCTCGCCCAGGCTGGCCTGCTGGCGTGTGAAATAGGCCTTGCTGCGTGCCCCGCTGTAGCGGATATACCAAAACATGGCCGCATAGCCCACCACCACCAGCAGGGAAAGCCGCCAGTTCAGCACAAACAGCATGGCCAGTGTGCCCACAATTTGGATAAAGCTTTGGATGACCATGGCAAAGCTGTTGTTCAGCGCGTCAGAGACTGTGTCCACATCGTTGGTAAAATAGCTCATTACATCGCCATGGCGCCGGGTATCGAAAAAGCGAAGGGGAAGCGTCTGGATATGCGCGAACAGGTCCCGCCGGATATCGAACAGCACCTTCTGCGCCATGTTCACCATCGTCTGTGTATAGCCGAAGGCCGACAGCACGCCTGCGCCGTAAATAAGCGCCGTGGCCGCCACGCCGCGTACCAGGGCAGAAACGTCTGCACCGGCCAGGCTGTTTACCACAGGCCGTATCATATAGGTGCCCAACAGGTTGGCGCAGGCACTTACCGCGACCAGCGCTGCCACTGTGAACAGCAGAAACCTGTGCCGCCCCATGTAGCCCAGCAGCTCGCTTACGGTAAAGCGAAGGTCTTTGGGGCGTTTAGCGCTCAACTGGCGTGCCATTGCCATCGCCTCCCTTCATTTGGGAATGGTAGATCTCCTGATAGATGGCGTCCGTTTGCAGCAGCTGCTCGTGCGTGCCGCACGCGTGCAGCCGCCCGTCATCCAGCACAACAATCTGGTCTGTTCCCATCACAGAGGTGATGCGCTGGGCAATGATAATTTTTGTCACACCCGAAAGCCCGGCCAGCGCAGTGCGGATGCGCCCCTCGGTGGCGGTGTCCACCGCGCTGGTGGAATCGTCAAAAATCAGCACCTTGGGCTTTTTTAATAGTGTGCGCGCAATGCACAGCCGCTGTTTCTGCCCGCCAGAGACATTCACGCCGCCCTGGCCCAGGTCGGTGTCCAGCCCCTTGGGCATGCGGGCCAGAAATTCGTCTGCACAGGCCGCACGGCAGGCCTGCCACAGTTCTTCTTCGCTGGCCGAGGGGTTGCCCCACAGCAGGTTTTCGCGCACCGTGCCGGAAAACAGCACGTTTTTTTGCAGCACCATGCCCACGGCATCGCGCAGGGCCGCAAGGTCGTATTCGCGCACATCACGGCCGCCCACGCGCACCTGCCCAATGCTTGCGTCGTACAGACGGGGAATCAGCTGCACCAAAGTCGATTTGGCCGCGCCTGTGCCGCCCAAAATGCCAACCGTCTGCCCGGCCGGAATGTGCAGCTCAATGTCGGAAAGGGCATATTCGCGCGCCTCTGGCCGGTATTTGAACGAGACGCCGCAGAAATCGATGCTGCCGTCTGCAATTTCCTTCACAGCGCCCGGGGGGGAGGTGAGGGCCGGTGTCTCGTCCAGCACCTCGCCGATGCGCCTGGCGCTGGCCAGCGAACGCGTCAACAGAAGAAACACGTTCGAAATCATCATCAGCGAGTTCATCACCTGCATCACATAGCTCAGAAAGCCCGTCAGCTCACCCACCTGCAGCTGCCCGCGCAGAATCATGTTGCCGCCAAACCACAACAGCAGCACAGTAGAAGTGTACATCACCAGCTGAAAAGCGGGCAAATTCAGCACGGCATAGCGGAACGTGCGGCGGCTTGTGTCCATCAGTTCCCCGTTTACCCGGCTGAATTTTTCCGCTTCATATTCCCCGCGCACAAATGCCTTTACCGCGCGGATGGCAACAAGCCCCTCGCGCACTACGCCGTTCACATGGTCCACTGCGGCCTGCAGGCGGGCGTACATGGGCGCCACCTTGCGCATGATAAAAAACAGCGCCACGGCCAGAATGGGGATGCACACAAAAAACACCAGCGACAGCCGGGCGTTCATCCAGAACGAGAGCCCCACGCCCAGCACCAGCATCACCGGCCCGCGCACCACAGGGCGAAAGCCGCTGTTGATGGCGTTCTGCAGCACCGTGACATCGGTGGTCAGGCGTGTGACCAGAGAGGACGTTTCAAAATGGTCCAGGTTGGAAAACGCATATTGCTGCACCTTAGCATATTCTGCCTCACGGATGCGCGCGCCCAGGCCATAAGACGCCCGCGCGGCAAAGCGGGCGTATAAAAGCCCTGTCAGCAGCGCCAGCAGGGCGCACATGCCCATTTGAATGCCTTTGTGCAAAATGTACGCCACATCGCCGTTGGCAACGCCCGTGTCGATGAGGCCTGCCATCAGCACCGGAATCACCATCTCAAAAGACGATTCCACCACCACAAGAAAGGCACCGAGCGCCAGGTCCTTCCGGTAGGGGCCAAGGTAAGCGAAAATCCGTTGCAAATCCTTCATGCACAGCCCCCCTTATAAGTTTTTACCACGTAAATTGTGGTATGCGCGGGCCAGATATTCAGAAAACTGCCTGGCTTCTTCCCCGGTAAACCCCTGCAGCATCTCCTGCTCCAGCGCGCGGCAGCACGCCTGCCATTCGGCACAGGCCGCGCGGCCCTTTGGCGTCAGGCTCACCTCGTCTGCCCGCCGGTCCGCCTGATGCGCGCTGCGCGCAACAAAGCCGCCCTTTTCCAAAGAATCCAGCATACGGCACACGGCGGCAGGGTCTATTTCAAAATAGCCGGCCAGTTCCCTCTGGCGGCAAGGCCCATGCCCGGCCAGGTACGAAAGAAGCTTTGGCTGGCCCGCGCCAAGCCCCAGCCGCGCCAAATGCGGGCGCAGGTAATTGCGCTGGGCGTGGAAAGCACGGTACAGCAGCATATGAAATGTCTTTTCCATTCAAAACCGCTTTCTTTGACACATCAACCATTGACATATCAACTGTTTTGATATGATGATAGCACGCCGGGCAAAATTGTCAAGGCATACGCCGCACATGCGGCCGGCAGCACATAAAAACGTGCATGCCGGGCCGGCATGCACGTTTTTTCTGTTCAAATCTGTTTTGCCATATACAGGGCGGCACCGTCCCGTACGGAAGGGTTTGACGCACGGGCTCCGCGCCTTTCTTTTGTGCAGGGGCCGCCTCGCCTTTCATCCCGAGATGCCCGTATGGCAGCGGCCTTTGGCCCAAACCGGCGTTTTCGCACGTTGCCCGGCATCACGGGCACAAAAAGCCGTTGCCCTCAAGCGGGTGTTCGGGCGCAGGGCTGTTCCCGCCTGTGTTTGGCACGCCGGTTTTCGGGTTCTTTTTCGCCCCTGCGGCGGCCGGCGCACTGGCGGGCGCCGTGCTGGCTGCCGGCGCGGGCACGGCCGGTTTCTTGCCAAGCACAAGGGCGGTGGGCTCTTGAAGCAAACTGCCCGGAATGACATCCATCACATTATTTTGGAAGCTTTGCGCATAGGGCTCTGCGCTTGAAATTGCTTTTTCTCCCGGCAGGCCATAGGCCCCGGGTGCCACAAGCCTTCGGCCGCGCGTTGCATAGGCCGCATCATAAAATTTTACCATATAGCGTTTGCTTGCAGGCACCGCCGCGTTCAGGGAAAGAACCGGAAGCGCTTTTTCATTTGCCGCATGCAGCACAATATCCCCCTTCAGTTCGGAATTTTGCACATTCAGAAAAAATTTGGGAATCTCCTTTTCGCTGGGGGAAAAGATAAACACTGCATCGCCGCCGTTCTTCGCATTGGCTTTGTTGCCTGCAATCGTTGCCTGCTCCATCAAAATGCTGGAGATTCCTACCCCGTTCAGGCACAGGCCACCGCCAAGGGAGGTTGCCTCGTTTCCCCGGATGCCGGCCCTGCCCTTTACAATAAGCTGCCCCCTTGCGCCGTTCGCAATGCCGCCGCCCTGCACGGCGTGGTTTCCGCTTACTTCCGTGTTTCCGTCCAGGGCCAGTGTGCCGTTTGCAAACAGAATGCCTCCGCCTGCCCCCAACATGTTTTCCGCGGCCGGCAGGGCTTTATTGCCCCGTATGGCTGCATTGCTGATTTCGCCGCTGCACCGGTTCAGCCAGATGCCGCCGCCCTGCACGGCGCTGTTTTCACTAATTTCCCCGCCGGTAATACGAAGTTCAGAGCCCTGGGCATCGCCGCCCGTCATGCACAGGGCGCCGCCACAGCCAACTGTTTTGCGCACAGAGTCGTCATAGCCGGCTATGCGGTTCAGCGTCTTGTTCCCCGAAATGCGCCCGCCCTTCATGGTAAATTTGCAGCCGGTGTCCCACATCAGCACCCCGCCGCCAAACCTTTCGGCAACATTATCCACAATATTGCCGCCGGTTAAAACGATTTCGGCATCAAGCGCGGCAATTGCGCCGCCATCCGCCGCATAGCCCTGGCTCAGGGTTCCCCCTTCCATGAGAAACCGTCCGCCCGTCATCGTCAGATGGCCGCCGGACGCCCCTTCGCGCAGCGCACTGGAATACCGGCTTCTCTGGGCGTCCAGCCAGCCCTGTCCCTCTGCGGAATGCCCTACATCTGAAACAATCCAGTTTCGCGCCATCGTGCCGTCTTTCATTTTAATCGTACAGCTCATTGCCTGAATGATGCCCGGGCAGATGATTCCGCGCCCATAGGCATTGCGGTAAAACGCCACGTCCGATTTCACTGCATTGTCCTTCAGAACGGCGCCATGGATGGTTACATCCGTATTTGCCAGGCTAAACAGGCAAAGCTCTTCACTTCCGGACCAGCCGCCCAGAACAGGGTCTGTATCGATATTGTCCGCTGCGCGGTTTACATAAAAGTTTTGGATGACACACCCGCTTGACAAAACAAGCCGGCTTCCCGAACCGGGGTGCCCGCCCACCTGGGCTTGCGCATAAATAAGCGGCAGCGATGCCGCAGTGCCCTGTGCGGTGCGCTCGTACCACAGCCCGGAGGAGGCGTCTTTCCATTGTGCGTTTCCATCCAAAACAATGTTTTCCAGGGTCAGCTTCCCGCCCAGCAGTTTAAACACAAACCGGTGTGCCTCTTTTGTAATTCGAAAGGCAGCCCCGCCTTTGCTGGTGATGGTAATGTCAGCGCCCGCAGGAATCTCGATAATCTCGTTGCTTCGAATAAAAGCATCCTCCGTGACATAAACGGTCCCCGCCCGTGCCCCAACGGCTTTCACCGCATCGGATAATGCCGGGTAGGAAACACCGTTGTACTCATAAGGGCCGGCCGCCTTGGGCGCCGCCTGCCCGCCTTCGTTGTTCAAAGACGCGTTCCCGTTCGCAGGCATGTTCCCCGGGTCGTCATCTTCGTTGTTCAAAGGCGCGTTCCCGTTCGCAGGCATATTCCCCGGGTCGTCGTCCTGCAAAAGGGTCTGCCCCACCGGGCAGCCCGGCTTATGCTGGGTGGCCTGGCACCCTTCGTTTTGGGTGCAGGCCGGGGCAGCCGCCAAGTTTTCCTGCGCAAAAACAGCCCCGGGCAATATCATGGCAAATGCGCAAAAAGCCAGGGCGCTGCTTATGAGCTGCTTTTTCATTTCGAAATTACCTCCATTTTTATATTTCACGTGTGCATCTTCATGTTTTGTGGCATTCTGCCTTTTCTATTTTTGGGCCGCAAAGCAGCTTTTTCCACTTGCCTATCAGACGGTATCACAATAGAGCCCCGCCCTTCCTTTGTCAACCGAAGCTTTTCATTTTACTTGAAACAAATTGCAAACTATTGTTTCCATTTTGGAAACCCTGCCCGCCGGAAAACCACTGGCGCAGCCCTTTTGGCTGTCAAAAAAAAGTGCGTGGCAAAAACCGGCCAAAAGGCCGAAATGCCACGAAAAACCGGGCCCTGCATGCGCACAAACGCTTGCAGAGCCCGGCTGAATGCGTGCCTGATAGAAATGAAACATGCCCCCTCCAGGCAAAACGGGGCGCGGCGGCCATGGTTTTACACGGTGCCGCCCTACAGGCAAAGGAGCTGCATGCCTTTTCGCGGCCGGGGCAGGCGTTCACCCTTGCGTCTCCTTTGCCGTTTTGGCGCCCTGCCGGCTCAAAAAAAGCCGGGCACCCGGCCCGGCCTCTTTCTCAGCCCCCGACAGGAAACAGGGGAAGCTCTTCCAAAAAGATGATGTCGCTTCGCTTGGCGGCATCGCCCTCTGCCAAGATGGCAGCTTTGGCCACAATTTCGCCGCCGGCCTTTTCCACCAGGCGTTCAATGGCCTGCAGCGATTCGCCGGTGGAGATAACGTCGTCCACCACTGCCACCTTTTTGCCCTTCAAAAGCAGGGCATCTTTGCCGTCCAGGCACAGCGTCTGCGCTTTCTGCGTGGTGATGGACACCACCTCGTCCGTCAGAGGCTGGCTCATATACGGCTTCACACTTTTGCGCGCCACAATGTAATATGGCAGGCCGCGCAGGCGGCACAGCTCGTGCACAAGGGGGATGCCCTTGGCCTCGGCCGTGACGATATAATCCACCTGCGGAAGCTGCTTTTCAATCAGCGGGGCAGATTTTGTCACAATTTCGCAATCGCCCAAAATGACAAAGCTGGCAATGGCCAGGCTGTCCGAGATCTGCATAATGGGAAGCTGGCGCGTGACGCCGGCCACTTGCAGCGTATAGTAATCCTGCATGGGAAACATCCTTTCCAAATGTGATGGGCGCTTACAGCGCAAGGCCGGTGGCGCCAATAATCATTTTCAACACCAGGCCGGCCAGCATGCCGAAGAACGGGTCAAACACAGCTGTGACAGACATGGTAACAGCCGCAATAACAGAGCCGCCCGCGGTGCCCGTGGCAAAGGCTGCGGCGCCGTCGCCGGGAATGGTGACAAACGCACCCAAAATAAACAGGAAGCCCGCAATGGACTGGCTGGGCACAAATTTGCCAATTTTGGGCAGCAGGCCAAAGAACAAAATGAGCGCCATGATGGTCATCATGATCACGCCGGACAACACCGCATGCGGCGCCGCACCCGTGGCCGAAATGATGGCCTCTACCGGGCCGCCGCCAAACAGCGAGCTCACTGCATCCGCCAGGCCGGAATACACGGTGAGGTGGTCTACATTCAACTCGGCTGTGCCCATCCCGCTGGTGATATTGCCAAAGGCGATGTTGGCGCCAATGGTGAGGCAGGCAAGGGAAAGCGCGCCGCGAATGACAGAAAGGTTCACCACAGGCTTTTCCAGCCTCAGGCGGCACATTTTTTCCGCCACGGTGTTTTCCCCCAACTTCTGCCCGGCCAGCTTGGCCGCCACGCTGGAGATGATAAGCGAGCCCACAATGGTATAGACAAGGGCATTGCCGGGGTCCAGCGCTTTGGTGATGAGATAAATGACAACGGCCGAGGCCACCGACACCCAGCCCACCATCTGGTTTTCTTTTACCATGTTGAACGCCGTGCGCACCAGCACAAAGCCAACGCCCGCCATCATGGCGTGCACAATGGCATCGCCCGCAAAGGCAGTGATGGCCGACAATGCACCCGTCAGGCCCAGCACCACCATAATAAGGCCGCCAAACATTACCATGGAAAGGCGGTCGCGCCTTGTTTTGCCCATGTTGCCGGCCATCACAATGGTTTCGGCCTGGAACGAAATGGGGGCCACCGAGTTCAGCACGCCGCACCCCACTGCGCCAATGGCAAAGCCCAGCGCCGTGGGCACGGAGGCAAACCCGTAGCTAAGCGCCAGCAGGCCCTGCGGGATGCCGTTCAGCACAACGCCAATGGCTGCCAGAATGTCTTGCAAGAATTCCAAAAGAAACACCCTTTCCTCAAAAATCGCGCTGCGCCCCAGGGCAGCGGGCAGCTATGCCGCAAAACGCCTTTGCTTTCCCGCATTCTGCGCAACGCACGCACAATTTATTATAATAAAGCATTCCTGTATGGAAATCAAGGGCGGCCGCCGCATTGCGGGCATTTTCCGCAGAAAGGCCCTTGCGCCCCGCAGGCGCTGCAGCATGCCCGCGGGCATAAAACAAGGGCCCGCGCAACAGCGCAAGCCCTGCAATTCCTTTTCTGCGGCCCCACAGGGGCGCATGGCGCAGGCCGTCTGCCCCGGCGGGCAGGGCGCTTGCGCCTGGTTACACCCCGGCTTTTCCGAATATGGCGCTGTCCAGCTTGCCCACTTGCTCCGGATACGCCGCCGAAAACGCCTCGTAGGCCGCGCGGCGCAGCGGGGCAAACTGCTCTTCCATGCCCAGCCTTTCCGGAAGCTCATAGGCCACGCCGCAAATCTCGTTAACTATTTTATCCACAAGCTGTTCCGGCTTCAGGCGCACCATGCCCAAAAAGCGCGTGTTGTAACTGCCCTCTGTGCAGGTGGAAAGATACAGGCGCACCGCATGCACCAGTTCCCGGTACACCAGCTCCTGTTCCAGGCTGCTGGCCTGCGGGGCGTCGATGCCCAGCTGCTTCAGCATGCCGCTCAGCTCCTTCACCGCCGCGCGCACGCGGAAGCGGGAGGCCGTATCCCTTCGCCACAGGTTCATGGTAATCCACAGCCCGGCATAGCCGTCCGCAGGCGGCATGTTTTTTTTCGGCTGGCCATAGCGCAGCGCCCACAGTTTCTGGCGCACCGCATTCTCCTCCGGGGCACCTTCGCCGTTCTCTATGGCTTTGTCCAGCAAATCTTTCCGTTTGCGGGCGTCCAGTTCATCGTAATAGCACTGGGGCCAGGGCGCACGTTCTTTGCTCATGGTGCATCTCCTTTGTATCAGCTTCGGCACGGTTCGGGGCGGGCTTGTTAGGGGCCCGGCCTTTCCAGGGGGCGTTTGTTGCGCCAGGCGCTTTCTCTGCCACTGCACGGCCGCTTTCCGCGAAGGCACGCGGCAGCGGTCATCCTCAGGCCCTGCTTTGCCGCCCGCATTCGCAAAAGCGCAGCGGCCGCGCCCCTGCGCTTTCATTTTGCCTGCGGCCCAAATCCGCTTGGTAGGAACATTATACCATATCTGCCCTAAAAAGAAAGAGGGTGCCCCTTTCAGCCGCCAAAGGCGGGTGAGGTTTAAAACTCTACGCCCTTTCTGGCCGCCACGCCGCGTTCATAGGGGTGGCTGTGGCAACACATCTCGGTGCTGTAATCTGCCTCTTCCAGCATCCAGGCCGCAGGCTGGCGGCCGGTAAGCACCACCTCTACCCCCTGCGCCCGGCCGCACACAGCCTGCCGAAGCAGGGGTTCCTCCACCATATCAAGCTGGCAGGCCGCGCACGCCTCGTCCAGGATCAGCACATCGCAGGGTTCTTCCAGCGCGGCGCCCAGCAGGCGGGTATGCGCCGCACGGGCGGCAGCCCTTTCCTGCGGCGTCATCTGAGGCACAAACTTCATGCCCGGCGCGCCGGAATATACGTTTGCCCCCAGGTGCCGCAGCGGTTCCAGCTCGCCGCTGCGGCCGTCCTTCAAAAACTGCACCACCGTCACGCGCAGCCCGCTGCCCAGTGCGCGCAGCGCAAGGCCCATGGCCGCCGTCGTTTTCCCTTTTCCATCGCCCCAATACAGATGGCAAAGCCCGGTGTGCCGCTTGGCGCTATTCATAGCCGCCGCCTCCTGTTTGCAGAAATTCATAACAGGGATGCCGGATGCTTTCCCTGCCCGCCGCGCACTTTTTTGCAAGCCGTCACGGCAAAAATGCAAGCGCATAAAACCGGCCTTATTATACCAGAACCGCCCTTCTTCCCACAAGGCCCCGCCGGCCATGCAACCGGCCAAGGCATGCAAGCCCTGGCCGCACGCCAAAAGGGCTCTGTGTTTCGCCTGTATTGGCAAAGGCCGTGAAGGGCCCTGTAAATTTGCCGCAAAAAAGCCGGCATCCGAAATTCGGATGCCGGCTGGCGGCAAGGGCTGTTACAGCAGTGCGTGGCCCTTTTCGCAAATTTGGTAAATCTCATCCTGCTTGGCTTCAATCATGGGCTGAATCTTCTTTGCCCGTTTGGCTGCAATATGCCGGTGCAAAAAATAGGGCAAGGCCCACCCAATGAACCCGGGAATGGCCAAAATGATGCACAGAAGAATCATTGGCGGCTCATGCGTTACGGCAAAAGTGGCCCCCGCCATAAAAGCGGTGCCAAGGATGCCAACAACAAGGGCCCACGCGGATGCAACAGAGGTTTTTGATTTTTCCAGCACTTCAATTTCTTTTGCGCAGGCCTCAAAATGGCGCTGAAGCCTTGTCAGCTCCATTTTATGAATCAGCTTTCTGTCCCGCTTCATGCGCAGCGTTGCGTGGCGCTTTCCGCTGAAAACCGGCACATTCCCGTCCATTTGCCAGCCAAAGTTCTCGTAACAATCCAGGTAAAAAGAGACCTGGCCTGCAGGCGCGGTAATTTCTTGATATTCATATCCTACAAAATCTTTCTGCGGGCTCACGAGGCCGCCCCCTCCCTTTAAACTGAAGCGGGCAGCTGCACCGTAAAAGTGCTGCCCTGCCCCACGCGGCTTTTCACGGTAACCGTGCCATCGGAAAGCTGCAAAATGCGTTGCACCAGTGCAAGCCCCAGCCCGTTTCCTTCTGTGGAATGAGAGGTGTCGCCCTGGTAAAATTTATCGTAAATATGCCGCATGGTTTCTTCGTCGATGCCGCAGCCGGTGTCGCAGACAGAAACCGTGACGTTCCCTTCCCCGGAAGCCTGCGTCAGCGTGATTGTGCCGCCCGCGGGCGTAAACTTGACGGCGTTGGAAAGCAAATTCGTCCAAACCAATTCCAAAAGCCCCGGGTCTGCCTGGATGACAGCGCGGTCCTCCAAATCTGCCACAAATTCAATGCCCTTTTTCTCCCAGGCATCTTCAAACTGCAATGCGCACTCACACAGCTGCTGGCAAAGGTCATACGGCTCAGGTATCGGGCGAATTGTCTGTTTTTCCAGCTTGTTCAACTTGAGGATATTGGTGATGAGGTTTGAGAGTTTTCTGGTGGACTGCAAAATAGCGTCTGTATACTCCTGACGCTTTTCTTCCTCCAGGCCTTCTTTCTGCAAAAGCTGCGCGCAGTTTTGAATTACCGAAAGCGGCGTCTTCATCTCGTGAGAGACATTGGAAAAGAAATCTGTTTTCAGTGTTTCAATGCTGCCAAGCTCTTCCACCATTTTGTTGAAATCCAAAATCATGACATCCAGGTAATCCAGCTTGTCAGCGGTGTGCAGGGGCGGCACATAAACGGAAAAATCGCCCTGCGCAACTTTTGCGGTAGCTTGTGCCAGGCGGTGCATTGGCTCTTCATACGTCTTTTTAATCTGCCAGCGGGCATACAAAGTAAGCCCCACCGCCACCAGTGCCCAATAAAGAGTGGGGATGGTCACTGCGACAATATCGTTCCATTCTTTCTCGTTAATCAGCGTAACCAGGCCCATGTGGATGCCCGACATAAGAAGCAGCGCCAAAAAATACACCACGCACAAAATGCCCGGAAAGTGCGATTGGCGCACAGCTGGCTTTGCTTTTCCAATTGCACCCGTCATTCCAGCACCGCCTTATACCCCAGCCCGCGAACGGTTACAATTTTAAACCCGTTGCAGGCCGAAAACTTATCCCGCAGCTTTGTCACATATACATCCACCGCCCGCAGGCTGGTGTTGCTTTCAATGCCCCAGAACTCATCCATCAGCTGTGCCCGCGAAAAGGTCTTTTTGGGGTAGGAGAGCAGCTTATAAAGAATATTGAATTCCCGGGTTGTCACCGGGACTTCTTTCCCGTCAATTGCCGCTGTAAGCCCATCGGCATCCAGCTCTAAATTGCCCACCACCAGCTTGCGCTCCATCTCGATGTTGGCCCGGCGAAGCAATGCCCGAACGCGCAGCAGAAGCTCGTCCAGCTCAATGGGTTTCACCATATAGTCGTCAATGCCCAGCTGAAACCCCTTTTGTTTGGAAGGCAGGTCGTCCTTTGCCGACATGAACAGGATGGGGACGTGTTTATTGACCCGCCGCACCGTTTCTGCAAACGCAAAACCGTCTATTTCAGGCATCATAATGTCCGAGATAATCAGCTCGTAAAGGTTGTTATACATCTCTTCGTATGCGTCGTTGGCGTTCAGGCAGCCCTTTGCCTGAAACCCGCTGTCATTCAGATAGGTGCAAACCGTCTGGTTCAGCTTTGCATCATCTTCCAAAACAAGAATGTTCACCATATTCCTTCCCTCTCCCGTCAAACCTGCCAGGGCCAAAATGGAAACGCCTGCCCTGCGCGCGTTTTTTATATTATACCACAGCACCCGTCTGCTGCGGGCTGCTGTTCCAGCCTTTTCAGGTTTTGTGTTGCGCGAACCATCATATATACGGCCATTCCCAGCACCACGTAGCATACGGCCCCGCCTGTAGCGGAATTCATCACGCGCCGGAACACGGGTGACTCTTCACTTCCAAACTGGGAAAGCATTGCAGTTTCCAAAGCAAGCATGGAAACCAGTGCAGAGGCCAGGTTGATGCCCTTGGCGGCAGAGAGCACCGGGCTGTTCTGCTTGCGGAATTTTACCACATTTCTTACCGCCGTAATAACGCTGTAAAACGCATAGGCGCCCATGGCATAAATCAGGTTGCCCGGGTAGCGATAGGTTTGGTTTTGGGTTACCACAAGAATCACCATGCCTGTCAGCGCCAAATTCAGCACCACCAAGACGGCGCCGCAAAGCCTGTATTTTTTATATTCGGCAATCTGGTCCACCCCAAAAGCATTGCGATGTGCATGATGCAGCAGCATGAAGCGCATCACCGCAAGGCAAAAATAATAGACGGCGATGCTGCCAAACCAGAAAGAGCGGAAAAGAATGCCCGAAACAAATTTGGCAATGGCATAGATGACATTCACCGCCAAAGAAGTGTAAAGAGAAACGTGGGTGCGAAACAGCGCATCGTTCAAATAACGGTTCACATGCCGGTTTTTGCTTTTCACGGCGGCAATGCCTTTTTTGCCTTGCCGGTACCCTGCCAGGCACAGCACAACCAACGTGTATGCAGATAAAACGTAGGCGAAATAGGCCAGCGCATGGTCTTCATGGCCAAAGGCAAAAACCCACGCCAACAACAGCGCGCTGGCAGGCGTCAGCAAAAGCATCGTGGCTTTGCCAGGAAAAAAGAGTTTCCGGCATCCTTTTTTCAAGCGCTCCATCGCCGCCCCTCCTCCATTTTCTCACAGCGGTTCCATCACACTTTGGATGCAGCTGGCCGCTATGGGGTAGCATAAAGCACGTTTGTTTTGGAAGCGTTTCAGAATTGTTTGAAAATTGTTAATGCATTCTTCGGGCGAACAAGAAAAGGGCAGCAAGCACATGCATGCGCGCTGCCCTTTTGAACGCTTCACTGCGTCCCTTCTGCGGCCTTCTCCCGGCTGGCGCTGCCTGTGCCCGGCGAGGCAGCCTCGGCCTTTTCCAAAAACGCATCTACAAAGGCGTTTTCTATTTTTTTATAGCCGCCAACCACCGAACCTTCTATTTTCTGGTAGCCGCCAACTACCGCATCTTCTACCTTTTGGTAGGCGGCCGTTACCTTCTCTGCCATGCCGCCTGTCTTCAAAGAGCCATCTTCATCCAGGAAGGTTGTCACAAACCGGTCTTCCACCTTTTGGTATCCATTCAAAATCTTTTCGCCAAGTTTTCCGGGTTTCATTTGATATTCGCTCACGGTCAAAACTCCTTTCTTACATTGTTTCATCCTATTCTGTTCTTGCGGCGAACAAAAGCGGTGACGGCAGCCGTAAGCCCCGCCAGGGCAGCGACGCCCGCCGCCGGCAGCAAAAAACGTTTCACGCGGGCCACCTCTTTGCAATTTCAAGCTTTTCTTTTTATTGAAGCCCTCTGCAAAGCGGAATCAGGCAAATCAGAAGGACGATGCCAACAATGCCAACCACAATGCCCCACATCAGCATGTTCCAAACCATAACCATGCACATTCCAACGCCAAGCACCAGTGCACCCACAACCCCCAAAAGAACCGTGGCAACGGCTTTTCCATTCAGCCGGACGGCGGGCTTTCCTTCCATTTTGCGGCGCACAACAAGCATGGCCAACAAAACCACTGCGCCAACGGCAGAGACAACAACGCCCTGGGTAAATGCGTTCCACTGCGGCAGCATGCACATGCACATGCACATGCCCAGCGCGAACAAAATTCCGCCAACCGTGCCCATAACCAACGAAACAAAATTTTTCTTCTTCATTCTTTACAACCTCCAAACAGTTTTGTGATCTCTCACTGAATGCCTGTATGGTACCGTGCTTTCATTTAAAATTTGATTCAAAATTGTTTGAGAAACATTAATAAAATAGAAAAAAGCCGGCAATCCTGAACGGATTGCCGGGCTTTTTGAATGCACCAGGCGCCAAAGTTGCCAGCGCAGAACCAGTGTTCTCTTACGTCAACACGCCGAAAAGCCAACAGAGTTTTCGGCCTATGCCTTATCGGCCTGCAGCCTTTGAATCAGGGCAGACAGCTTTTTCTTTTCCTCTTTTCTGCACACAAAATGATAGACAGCAGATGCCTCTGGGTCCAGCACAGGAATCACCACACGTTTTTCCGGATTGCCCATCCAGCGCATAGATAAATCGGAAACAAAGCATGGAAGCGCCGACGCCTGCACCAGCGCCTGAAAATCCTCCTGCTCTGTTTGAACAAGCGCATGGGTCAGCGGCATCTTATTCCGGCACACATCCCGCCAAAACCCTATTTGAGAAAACAGCAGAATGCTCTCCCCGTCAATATCCTTAAAATAGAGCCCCTGCGCGCCGGAAAGCGGGTGTGCGGGCGGCAGCGAAAAATAAAGCTTTTCTTTTTCAAAGGGAAAACAGCAGTATTCCGGCCCACCCCATTCGAAGGGAAGGACAATAAACTGATATGCGCCGCTTTTCAGCCCCTCCAGCAGCACATCGGTGTCTTTCATCTCGGAAGAGACCGTCATCTCTGGATACAGCTGAGAAACAAGGGGCACCAGCCGCCATAATGGCGCCGGTGCACAAGAGCCAATGGAAATGGTGTGCCGGCTGCGGTCTAACGCGCGCACCTGTTCCACCAGGTCCCGGGCCTGCTGCACCACCCGCCGCGCCTGCTGCACCGCAAGCTCTCCATTCTGGTTCAGGGCAATTTTATTTTTCTTTCTGTCAAACAGGGTTACCTGCAGCTCTTCTTCCAATTTCTGCATGGAGCGGCTTAAGGCCGGCTGAGAAAGATGCAGCTGCCCGGCAGCGCCGGACATTGTGCCGCATTCTGCAATGGCAATCAGCTGGGTTAGTTGATAGAGTTCGAGCAAATGGCTGCGCCCCTTTCTGTTTTACTATGCGTTTTGATTATACCATATTTCACAACCGGCATTGTACTTTTTTTCAAACCCGGCTTACAATAACGAATAGAAAATGAGAAACAAGCCATTGCGGCGGCAGCGCCTGGAAGAGACAAAGCGCCTTTTGAAAGGCTGCCTCTGCGCTGTATGGGCCCGGCCCGCGGGATAATTGTAGCTCGCAACAGGGCATCGGGGCCGGCTGTTCTGCCCAATCACTCCAACAGGCAACAAAAAAGGGAAAGGTGGCAACCATATGAGACAAAAGCGATAGAAGTGGAAGGCCCCGAAAGCCAGCGCCCTCTTTTTAACACTGCTGCTTTTTTCAGGGTGCGCGGCCGAAACAATATCCAGCGCCGCACCGTCAGAGGAAACCGCCATGCAATCCCAACCCAGCCAGTCATCGTCAGAAACGGCGGCCCTGCCGCAGGAAAGCACGGAAATAAGAGACGGCACCCACGAGCGCACCCTGGCCACCCCGCCCGATTTTCCGGAAAACTATAACTATGGCAGCGGCCGTTACACCGATTGGGGCTCAGGCAGCATAAACCGCCGCCTGCCCCTGCCGCAGGGGAATGCAACCGTGCTGAATACGGCCCCCGTTCTTACCGGGATTCAGGCGTTATACCTGTGGGAAGAGGGAAATTTTCCGGCACAAACCGAGGTAACCACAGCCAACTTTGACCCCGTAGATTTCCGCCCCTATCTCACCGCCATCCCTTTGCGGGAGGGGACAGAGGTAAAAGGCGCCGTGGTGCTGCTGGCGGGCGGGGCCTTTCAGGTGCGCGGCAACTATACCGACACGCTGCCCACTGCCGCCCATCTGCGGGAGCTGGGATATCAAACCTTTATCGTCGATTACCGCCTGCGGCCCTACACCCAGGAAGAAGGCGCATTGGATGTGGCCCGGGCCGTACGGTTTATTCGCAAAAACGCCGGCATCTACGGAATTGACCCCAACGATATCGCCGTCATGGGCTATTCTGCCGGCGGCATTCAGGCCGGGGAATTTTTCCTTCACTATGACGAGGATGTTCTGCCAACCGCCCTGGACCCGGATTATATTCCCGATGAACTGGACGAAGTTTCTGCCCATGCCTCTGCCTGCGGAATGATTTATTCCTTCTACGGAAGGCTGAGCGTGGCTTCCATGGACGAAGAGGCGTTGCGGGCAGGGGCCCTGCCCCCCACGTTTTACTGCTATGGAACAGAGGACCCCTTTTACCGTCAGTTTGAGGCCCAATACAGCCTGATGCAGGATGTGGGCATTTCCACCAGGCGCATCGTGCTGCAGGATTGGCCGCACGGCTTTGGCGGGGATGGCGGCTGGGTAGAGGATTATGCCCAGTGGCTGGAACAGGTATTTTCGCTGAATTAACGGAAAAGCACTTTACCGTGCCCGTTTTTCAAGGATAGACAGAAAAAACAGAAAGGAAGAAAAATGATGGAATTTGTCACATTAAACAATGGAGTAAAAATGCCACTGGAAGGATTCGGCGTGTTTCAGGTGCCAGACCCCGCAGTTTGCGAGCAGGCAGTGCTGGATGCCATCGCCACCGGTTACCGTCTGATTGACACAGCAGCCGCCTATATGAATGAACAGGCTGTGGGCGCCGCAATTCAAAAATGTGGCGTGCCGCGGGAAGAGCTGTTCATCACCACCAAGCTTTGGGTGCAGGATGCCAGCTACGAGGGTGCCAAACGGGCCATTGAAACCTCTTTGCGCAACCTTGGCCTGGATTATATCGACCTGTATCTCATCCATCAGCCCATGGGCGACTATATTGGCGCATACCGCGCTATGGAAGAGGCCTACCGGGAGGGCAAGCTGAAAGCCATTGGCGTGTGCAACTTCTACCCCAACCGTTTGGCCGACCTGTGTGAAACGGTAGAGGTAACCCCCGCCGTCAACCAGGTTGAGTTGCACCCCTTCTTCCAGCAGGAAAATGCCCTGACGCTGATGAAAGAGTACGGCGTGGTTCCGGAAGCCTGGGGGCCCTTTGCCGAGGGGAACCACGGCATCTTCACCCACCCTGTGCTGACAGAAATTGGCAAGCAATACGGAAAAACGGCCGCTCAGGTGGCCCTGCGCTGGAATGTGCAGCGGGGCGTCGTGGTAATTCCCAAGTCCATTCATAAAAACCGTATGGAACAGAACATCGACATTTGGGATTTCCAGCTCAGCGAGAAAGATATGGCGCAGATTGCCAAGCTGGACCTTGGCCACAGCGAAATTGTCGACCACAGCGACCCCGGCTTTGTCAAGATGCTGCACAGCATGAAGGTTCATGACTAAGAAGAGGGCTGGCAAATAAAGTTCCGGCAGTTTTCCATTCATTCCGGGGCGCCATAAAGCGTTTGGGCAAAGCTGCAAGACAAAAAACACGGCCGCCGCCTGTGTTTCCATTGTAATTTCCGGCAGGCGGAAAAGAACTGGCCACACAGCGCCAGCAAACGAGAACTGGCGGCCGCCCGCTTTGCCGCACACACCCGGTAAACATCATGTTACAAAAGCACAAAAGGCCGGTGAGGGGTTAGCGCCCGCCGGCCTTTTGTGCAGAAAGGAAGCCCTTTATGCAAAGTGTAACGCTTTCCAACGGCGTGAAAATGCCGGTGATTGGCTATGGCACCCTGCAAATTACAGACCCTGCACAGTGCAGGCAGTGCGTGGGCAATGCGCTGGCCTGCGGTTACCGCCTGGTTGACACAGCGGCCGCCTATGGGAACGAACGGGCTGTGGGCGACGCCATCAAAACATGCGGCGTGCCGCGGGAAGAGCTGTTTATCATCACCAAGCTTTGGGTGCAGGATACAGGATATGACAACACGCTGAAAGCCTTTGAAACCTCACGAAAAAATTTAGGGCTGGATTATATCGATTTATATCTGATCCATCAGCCCTTTGGGGACTATTACGGGGCCTGGCGGGCCATGGAAAAACTGTATGCCAGCGGCGCGGTGCGTGCCATTGGGGTTAGCAACTTCTCTGCAGAGCGCCTGGTAGATTTGTGCATGAACCAGAAGGTAAAGCCCATGGTGAACCAAATTGAGCTTCACCCTTTCTATCAGCAGGCAGAGGCATTAAAAGTGATGGCGCTTTATGGCGTTGTGCCGCAGGCCTGGGGCCCGTTGGCGGAAGCACAGAAACACATCTTTGAACAGAAAACCCTGGTAAAAATTGCGGCCAGCCATGAAAAAACGGTTGCCCAGGTGGTTCTGCGCTGGCATTATCAGCGGGGAGTTCCCACCATCCCCAAAACCATCTGCCAAGAGAGAATGGCAGAAAATCTCGATATTTTTGGTTTTTCTCTGTGCGAAAAAGAGATGAACGCCATTGCCGCGCTGGACCTTGGCCACAGTGAAATTATTGACCACCGCTGCTTTTACACAGCCCGCCAGCTGAACAGTGTAAAGATCCACGGGTAGCACCATAGGGGAAAACCAGCTGGCTTCAACGCCTGGGCCGCATGTGCGCACCCCCGCTGTTTGCAGCGGCCGGGCAAACAGCCGTCTGCCGCCACCCAGCTATGGGGCGGCGCGGCCCCGCCATGTTTAAAAACCTTACACTGTGACGCCGTCACGGTAAGAAGGGCTGTTTTTGCAGTATACTATAAATAGTAATAGCAAAAACACCGCTGTGCACCGGCAGCAAAGGAGGCAGCCTATGGGGTTGTTCCGTTTTTGGAAGGGGCCTGACATCAACCAGGGCCTCAAACAGTTTGAAGAGACACCGGGGGCTGTGCTGCTGGACGTGCGCAGCCCGGGCGAATACAGGCAGGGGCGCCTGCCGGGCAGCCAAAACCTGCCCCTGCAGGCCATTGACCGTATTGGGCAGCTGGCCGCAGGCAAGGGCACGCCGCTGTTTGTTTATTGCCACAGCGGCGCCAGAAGCCGCCAGGCGGCCATGCGGCTGAGGCAGATGGGATATTCCGTCGTGTGGGACATTGGCGGGCTTCTTGGATATCGCGGAAAGGTGGTGCGGTAAATGAAAGTGATTGTTGTGGGCGGCGTGGCCGGCGGGGCCAGCGCCGCGGCCCGCATCCGCCGGCTGGATGAAGCGGCGGACGTGGTGGTGTACGAGCGCTCGGGCTATATTTCTTATGCCAACTGCGGCCTGCCCTATTATATCGGCGGGGCCATCACAGACCCAGCACAGCTTACCCTTCAAACGCCGGAAAGTTTCTGGCGGCGCTTTCGCATTCGGATGAAGGTGCACCACGAGGTGTTGACAATTCACCCGCAGCGCAAGGCGGTAACCGTACGCAACCTTGCCACCGGGGCCGTGTTTGAAGACACGTATGATAAGCTGCTGCTTTCCCCGGGCGCCCGCCCCGTGCGGCCCAACCTTCCGGGCATGGATGCCAAGCGGCTGTTCACGCTGCGCACTGTGGAGGATACCTTCCAAATTCACACATTCATCCGGCAGCACAGCCCGCGTTCTGCCGTGCTGGTCGGCGGTGGCTTCATTGGGCTGGAGCTGGCCGAAAACCTGCGCCAGCGCGGGCTGGAGGTAACGATTGTAGAGCAGATGCCCCAGGTGTTGGCGCCCTTGGATGAAGAAATGGCGGCATTTCTTCACGCAGAGCTGCGCCAACACGGGGTGCGCCTTCTGCTGGGGCACTCGGTGGCGGGTTTTCAGGCCACAGACGGCGGCCTGCATGTTTTGCTGCAGGATGGGCAGGCCCTGCCCGCAGACCTTGCGGTGCTCGCCATTGGCGTTGCGCCGGACACACAGCTGGCGCGGGATGCCGGTCTGGCGCTGGGGCTGAAAGGCAGCATTCTGGTGAACGAACGGATGGAAACCTCCTGCCCCGATATTTACGCCGTGGGCGATGCAGTTCAGGTGCAAAATTTCGCCACCGGTCAGCCCGCCCTCATCTCCCTTGCCGGGCCTGCCAACCGCCAGGGCCGCATTGCCGCCGACAACATCTGCGGCGGCGACAGCCGCTACACCGGGTCGCAGGGCAGCTCTGTGCTCAAGCTGTTTGGCCTCACCGCCGCTGTCACCGGCATCAACGAACGGGCAGCGCGCCAGGCCGGGCTTGCCTGCAATAAAGTATACCTGGCCCCGGCCAGCCATGCGGGCTATTACCCCGGCGGCAAGGTGATGACGGTGAAGGTGCTGTTTGAACGGGAAAGCGGCCGCATTCTTGGGGCGCAAATCGTCGGGCAGGACGGCGTGGATAAGCGCATTGACGTGCTGGCCACCGCAATTCGCGCCGGGATGACAGGGGAACAGCTGAAAGATCTGGACCTTGCTTATGCCCCGCCCTATTCTTCAGCCAAAGACCCGGTGAACATGGCGGGCTTCCTGATTGACAACCTCGCCAAGGGCAGGCTGCGCCAGTTTTTCCTGGAAGACCTGCCGCAATTGCCGCAGGACGGCAGCATTACGCGGCTGGACACCCGCACCCCTGCCGAATACGCTGCGGGGCATGTGGACGGGTTTTGCAATATCCCGCTGGATGAGCTGCGCCAGCGCCTGGGCGAGCTGGAAAAGGGCAAACCGGTGTATGTGATGTGCCAAAGCGGCCTGCGCAGTTACATCGCCTGCCGCATTCTGGAACAGCATGGCTTTACGTGCTATAATTTTTCCGGCGGGTACCGCATGGTGGAGGCCGCCCGGCTGGGCCGCTGCGCCGCCCCGGAGGCCTTCCCCTGCGGGCAGGAGAAAGCACAGAAAGTGTGACCGGCCAGGCCCCAGTGCAGCACACCGGGGCAAGAGCGGCTTGCCATCAAGGCAGAAATTACGGCCTTGCAGCCTTCTCTTCCCTTCCCGCCGGGGCTTTGCCCGGCGGAGTCTTTCGCCTGCACAGCTTGGGCAAACGCGCTTTCAGGCTTTGCCGTGCCGGCGGGCGGCATGGCCCCACAGCGCGGCCATGCGCTCTGAATTCAAACCCCCTCTCTTCCGCGCTCGATACGCCCCATTCAAAAACCGGCAATCCATTCGGATTGCCGGTTTTTTCACGCAGGGCACTGTGGCAATATCCAGGCGCCGCCCGGCGGGCCTTAAAGGGCTTCCTGGCGGCCTGCGGCCCTTTTCATAGATTTCTGCCCGTGTGCCTCACACTGACAGGCCCGCTCATGGGCCGCACCCGCCCCAAAAGGTTTGGGCCCATGGTGCCATATTATTTTCCGCAGCCCTTATCGGTTTCCATCAAAGCGAGCGTTCATTTCAGTGGGAAGTTAAACATACCAATTGTCATTTTGTACCCTTTGATGTAAAATTAAGGAAAAGGATTGGCTCAAATTACATTGCGGAAAGGGCTGTACCCTATGAAGAAATACGCTGCCGCGGGAAGAAAAATGATTCTCTTTTTTCTTCCGCTGATTTGCGGGATGGTGGGCCTTGTAGGCCTGTCGGACGAACATTTCCTGGATGCCCTGTACCGGTGTGTGGGAATGTACCTGATGAACTATGGGGATACCCCGCCCAACCTGCTAGTGGAAATTGCCCGCTGGACAGCACCTCTGGTCACCGCCAGCTGGGTGGTGCTGGCCGTTGGCACGCTTCGCAGGGTGCTGGGCAGCCGGGTGCGGTATCTTCGGGACGACAGTGTGGCGGTGTACGGCGCAGGCCCGGCCAAGCCCATTCTGCTGGAGCAATTGGGCCGCCGCGGCGTGAATGGCGAAAAAGAGCTGGCTCTTGCGCACCGGTATATTCTGGTGGGCCCGGAGGAAGAAAATTTCGCCTTCTACCAAGCGCACCGGCAAAAATTGTCTAAGCGCCCGGTGTACCTGCAATGCCGTTCTCTGTCCACCCAGGCTGTCAAAAGCCCGCTGCTGCATCTTTTCTGCCCGGAGGAAAACGCTGCCCGCCTGTTCTGGCGGCAGAAAGGCATGTTTGAGTTATCCCGCCAGCATGGGCACCGGCTGCGCATCGTTTTGCTCGGGTTTGGCAAGCTGGGCGAAGAAGTGCTGCTGCGTGGGCTGCAAAGCAACATATTCTCGCCTGGCCAAGCCATCGAATACCATATTTTCGGCACGGCAGACCGCTTTGCGGCAGTGCACCGCGGCATTGCGCAGATAGAAGACCCTGTGATATTCCACCGGGATGCCTGGTATACACAGCTTGCACTGCTGGAAACGGCCGATTTGCTGCTGGTTTTGGAACAGGCGCAACAGGCCGCATTGTTGGAAGACCTGCTGCTGGCTACCACCCGGCAAGACATCGACGTCTTTGCCGGGGCCGGCCTGGCAAGCAGCCCGCTGGCAGAGCAGAAACGGGTGCGCCTGTTCTTCTGGGAACAAGCCGCTTGTGATTTGAAAATTGTGTTGGATGACGCCCTTCTGGCCAGGGCCAAGGCCATCAACCTGCGCTACAGCCACCTGTATGCCGGTGTGGCAGAGACAGCGGAAAACAGGGAGGCAGAGTGGGCCAAGCTGGATGCCTTCACCCGTGGGTCTAACATCAGCGCCGCAGACTACCACCTGGTGCGCCTGGATATGCTGAAGGCCATGGGGCTGCCGGCGTCCGCAGAAAAGCTGCCCGGCGAAACTCTGGAACTGCTGGCCCAGCTGGAACACATGCGCTGGTGCCGGTATCACTACCTGAACAACTGGGCCTTCGGCCAGCCGGAAAACGGCAAGCGCAAAGACCCTCGCCTGCGGCTTCACGCCGACCTGGTGCCCTATGAAAACCTTACGGATGCAGAGCGCGAGAAAGACCGTGAAAATATCCGCATTCTTCTTTCCGTGGAAAACGGCCGTTCGTAAACGCCCTGTTTTTGCCCGGCGCCTTGGGAAAGACGCATCGCCCCGTCATTCGGTGCGGCGCTTTGCGCCCGCAAGGCAATGGGAAGACCGTCCGGCCTGATTTCAGTTCAAAGCGGGAGGTGCCCTGTGGAACATTCTGTATTCATCAGCTATCATCACGACTCTTCTGTGCAACTGGTAGAGCGCATCGTCCAGGCGCTGGAAAGCAGCGGAATCAAATGCTGGTATGCCCCCCGGGATGTGCAATCCAAATATGCGGGGGACATTGTGCGCGCCATTGAGGAGTGCAAGGTTTTTCTGCTGGTTATGAACCGGTACTCCACGCATTCAGAGCATGTGCTCAACGAAATTGACTGCGCCTTCAACCGGTTTCATCACAAGGAGGCCATCCGCCTGCTTCCGTTCCGCACCGACAAAGAGAACCTGCCCGACGACGTAAAATATTACCTTGGGCGCATCCACAGCCTGGACGGTTCCGAGCCCCCGGAAGAAGAGCGCATCTCTTCCCTGGTTTCCCGCATTGCCTACTGGCTTCAAAGCGAAGAGCCAGCCGGCGCCGGCCCGGCGCAGATGGGCAGCCCCGGGCCCGGGGCTGGCGAAATTCGAAGCACCGCCCTGGTTCACAACACCAACTTTGTGGGCCGGGAGGAAGAGCTGCAGGAGATGCACCGGCTGCTTCGGGGCGAGAACAACAAGCTTTTTCTTTTTGGCGCGGGCGGAATGGGAAAAAGCGAGCTGGCCCGGCAGTATCTGCGCAAATTTCAGGGGGAATATGCCACCCTGGTGTGGTTGACCTATAACACCGATATTCAGGAGATGCTCATTTCCGATCAGTTCCTTCTGATTCGCGGCCTGGAAAGCGAAAAGCAGGACCTGACCACCCCGCAGGCCAGAGAGGTCTATTACGAGAAAAAGCTGAACTATCTCAAAGAGCACTGCAATTCAGACACCTTGCTGGTGGTGGATAACCTGGACATGCAGGATCCCCGGCTTTCCCAGCTGTTAGAGGGGCGGTATTCCATGATCATCACCTCCCGCATCAGCCGGGAAAAGGAAGGGTATCAGGAGCTGGCCGTACAGCCCCTGAACCGCTGGGAAGACCAGCTGGCCCTGTTCAAAAAATTCTACAAAAGGCCCCTGCCGCCGCAGGAGGAACCGGCGCTGAGGGAGGTGTTTCAGCGCATTGGTTTTCACACCTACGGCATCCAGCTGTTGGCCAAGCAAATGCAGGCCTCTCATCTCTCCCCCACAGCCATGCTGGATTATCTGCGCGGTGCCGCCGGGGCGGCCCAGCGCCGTTCGCAGCTGGTGATGGCCCATGTGCTGGAGGTTATGGGACAGATTTTCGATTTGAGCCATCTTTCTCCGCAGGAAGTTTCCATTTTGAAAAACATGGCGCTTCTTCCGGTGGAAGGGGTAGAAACCGAGCTGTTCTTTGACCTGACTGGCCTGGAAGACTTTATGTTGTTGGATCAGCTGATTGACAGCAGCTTCATCCAATACAACTGCATTTCCGACACAATCTCCCTTCACCCGCTGATGGTGGACACCATGGTGCAAAAATACCCCGGGTTTGCCCGGGATTGCCAGGTTTATGTGGAAAACCTCACCCAGCGGCTAAGCCGGTTTACTCACTGCAAATATCAGGAGAAACAGGTGCTTCTCTCCCTGGCGGAAACCTACTATCTCAAATGGTGCGACCCCTCCGTGCCCTTCAATGTGCCCTTTATGGAACGGCTTGGAGAGGCCTGCGCGGAATATTTTCTGCGGGATAAAAGCATTGCCATTTTCGAGCAGCTTATCACCCTTCACCCCACCCCTGTGCGGGAGAGCTGGTACCACTACTACATTGCCAACCAGCGGCGGTGCATGGAGCAGTACGCCCTTCTTTCTCAAGAGGCCGCCTGCGCGCTGGAAATCATCCAAACTGTTCCCCCTTCCCCAGAGAGAGACCAGCAGCTCTCTCTGTGCTATTCCATGATGGGATGGGCCAAATATCATGAGGAGCGTTTGGAAGAATCTGACCAGTATTTCCAGCAGGCCCTCCAGCTTCGGCGGAAGACCCTCCCGGACGAGAGCCCGCTCATTGCCTGGGCCTATTACAACAGGGCCGGCGTTCTGAAAAAAATGAACCGGCTGGCAGAGGCTATAGAGGGTTACGAAGAGGCCATCCGGCGGTTTGAGGCCATTGACGAAATTGGCATCTGCGTGCCCGCCTATCTCAGCGCAGCGGAGGCATACCTGGAGCTGAATGAGCTAAAAGAGGCCGAGCAGGCGCTTGCACAGGCGTTCGCTTACGAATACGAGTATTATGGCGAGGAAAACTGCCGCAATGACTGGCTTTACGAGGTAAAGGCCAAGCTGCTGGCCCGGCAGGGAAGAGAAGAAGAAGCCCAAAAATATAGCCAGATGGCGCAGCTTGCACACCAGAAATACCTGGACAAAACATAAAAAGCGGTTGTAAAAAACGTACCTCATCCACCGCCATCAAGCCAAAAGCCGCAGGGGGCCCTGCGGCTTTTCGTTGTTTTTAAAAGAAAAAAGTTGACAGATTCCATTCGGAATCTGTCAACTGAAATGGTTGCGGGGGCAGGATTTGAACCTACGACCTTCGGGTTATGAGCCCGACGAGCTACCGGACTGCTCCACCCCGCGATATCAGCACCCGTTTGGGTGCTTGATTATAATAGCACATTTGCAAAGCAATGTCAAGATATTTTCTTGCCACGGACGGGCAAGTGCGGCTGCTTTTGGGAAACCGGCCAACGCTCAGGCACAAAGCGCCCCGCCGGCCGCCACCCGCAGTGAATGGGCCGCGGGCTTCGGTCCGGCTTGGGCAGCACCGGAAACCATGGCCTGCAGGGCCTCGTTCTCGCACAAAAGCCGGGCGGCCTGCCCGGTCGCCCGCCGTTCCAGGCGCGCCAGCAGCACATAGTGCACCCCTTCCCCGCAGCAAAGGCTGTCGGTGAGAGCAAGCTGCGCCTCGGAGGTGGAATCGCTGTCTGCAAAAGGCGTGGCCTGCAGGGTAAGGCTTACCGGTATGTACTCTTCCCCCTCCCATGTGCCCTCTAAATAATCAATAACGGCCCGTTCACCGGCCGGTGCGGCATATTCCTGCACGGCCGTGCCGGCCAGGTTGCCGGCCTCGTCGTAATAACCGGCCTGCACCACAAGCGTGCTGGCAAGGCAGATTTTCGTGCGGTAGGCCACAATGACCGTTTTCCCCTCGGCCTGTGGCTGAGGCAGCCTCTCATAGCCGGTGCCCAATTCTTGCAGATGGTCCGGCGCGGCGGCCAGGGCCTGTGCGGCTGTTTCGGCCTGCGTGGTGAACGTCCAATCTGGCCAGCGGGTGCCGTTCACCGTATATTCCACCGTAAATTGCCCGCTTTCCCCCGGCGGTGCGGGCTCTGCCTGTGCTGTTGCGGCCGGCGCAGGGCCAAGGCACAGCGCCAGCGCCAGCACCACAGCGCACAACCCTTTTCTTTTTCTTCCTTGCAGCATCTCATTCCCTTCTTTCCATTCTACATCCCGGCGGCGGGGCAAGCCCACTGCCACCTTTATTACAGCATCTGGGCCACAAGAAAAATGCCGCAAAACAGCCTGTGACACAAAGCCTGCAAAAGGCCGCCGGGCGGCCCGTTTTTTACAGCAGGCCCCCAAATGTTTCTATGGCCTGCCGAAAAGGCAAAAAAGCGCCGCATGCCAATTGGCATGCGGCGCTTCTTAGATAAGTTTTGTGCAAAGCTTACTTCTGCTTGGCTGCCAGGTCGGCCAAAGCATCCTTGCGGGAGAGGTTGATGCGGCCCTGCTGGTCAATCTCCGTCACTTTCACCAGCAACTCGTCGCCTACGGCAACCACGTCTTCCACCTTTTCCACACGCTTGGTGTCCAGCTTCGAGATGTGCACCAGGCCCTCTTTGCCCGGGGCAATCTCCACAAAGGCACCAAAGGTCATCAGGCGCGTCACACGGCCCTTGTAGATGGCGCCGATCTCCGGGTCTTCCACAATGGTCTTGATGGTGTGCAGGGCGCGCTCGCCATCCTCTACATTGATGGCGCTGATGAAGACGCTGCCGTCCTCTTCCACGTCAATCTTGCAGTTGCAGTTGGCACAGATCTCCTGAATCACCTTGCCACCCTTACCGATGACATCCTTGATTTTATCCACGTCAATTTTGATGGTAAGCATCTTCGGCGCATATTTCGAAAGCTCGGCGCGCGGCTCGGCAATGACGGGCTTCATAATCTCGTCCAGGATATACAGGCGGCCCTTGCGGCATTTTTCAAAAGCTTCTTCGATGATATCATACGTCAGGCCATCCACCTTGATGTCCATTTGAATGGCGGTGATGCCGTTGCGGGTGCCGCCCACTTTGAAATCCATGTCGCCGTGGAAATCTTCCACGCCCTGAATGTCCAGCATGGTCATCCAGCGGTCGCCCTCGGTGATGAGGCCGCAGGAGATGCCGGCCACAGGCGCCTTGATGGGGACGCCGGCGTCCATCAGTGCCAGCGTGGAACCGCAGATGGATGCCTGGCTGGTAGAGCCGTTGGAGGACAGAACCTCAGACACAAGGCGCATGGCATACGGAAACTCTTCCACAGAGGGCAGCACAGGCAGCAGGGCGCGCTCGGCCAGGGCGCCGTGCCCAATTTCGCGGCGGCCGGGGCTGCGGGGCGCGCGGGCCTCGCCCACGGAATAGGGCGGGAAGTTGTAGTGATGCATATAGCGTTTGGTTTCATCGGTAGAGATGTCATCGATGATCTGCGCATCGCGCATGCCGGACAAAGTGGCCGCCGTCAGCACCTGCGTCTGGCCGCGGGTAAACATGCCGGAACCGTGCGCACGGGGCAGAAGGCCAACCTCGGCGGCCAGCGGGCGAATCTCGTTGATGCCACGGCCGTCCACGCGCTTGCCTTCATCCAGCAGCCAGCGGCGCACCACGAACTTCTGCATTTTGTACATCAGTTCCTCAATGGTGCCCTCGCCCCACTGCTCGGCATATTTTTCGCTGATTTTATCGCGGATGGGCAGAAGGCGCGCATCGCGCACCGTTTTATCGTCGGTATCCATGGCGGCCTTGAAGTCGTCCAGGAATTCATCCTTCACTGCCTCGAACAGGTCGTGATCCAGCTCCATAGACTGGAACTCAATTTTGGGCTTGCCAATTTCCGCCACAATGCCGTTGATGAACTCGATCATCTTTTTGATCTCGACATGGGCCTCTTTGATGGCGCGCAGCATGGTGTGCTCGTCCACCTCGTTGGCGCCCGCCTCAATCATCACAATCTTCTCCATGCTGGCGGCCACTGTCAGGTTCAAATCGCTCTTTTCACGCTGCTCCAGCGTGGGGTTCACCACCAGCTCGCCGTCCACAAGGCCCATGATAACGCCCGCAATAGGGCCCTTCCAGGGGATTTGGGAAATGGAAATGGCGATGGAGGTGCCAATCATGCCGGCAATCTCGGGGCTGCAGTCCTGGTCCACGCTCATCACCGTCATCACCACGGCCACATCGTTGCGCATATCTTTCGGGAACAGCGGGCGGATGGGGCGGTCGATGACGCGGGACGTGAGGATGGCCTTTTCCCCGGGACGGCCTTCACGGCGCATAAAGCTGCCGGGAATGCGGCCCACAGAGTACAGTTTTTCTTCAAAATCTACACTGAGGGGGAAGAAGTCGATGCCCTCGCGGGGCTTTTCGCTCATGGTGACGTTGCACAAAACGCGCGTGTCGCCATAGCTCACCATGCAGCTGCCGGAAGACAGGGCGCACATTTTGCCCGTCTCCACCACAAACGGGCGGCCTGCCAGCGTGGTTTCAAATTTGCGGTAATGGGGGAACGTTTCTTTCTTGGATGCGAATTCCAATGCCATTGTCTTGCCTCCTTATACGTTTGGGCAACGCATGGCAGGTGTGCGGTTTTAGCAATAAATCCGAAGCTTTTTGCGGCAAAAGCCCCCGATTCATTGCTAACAACACGCGTGCCCGCCGTGCTTTGCCGGTTTACAATAATACACGGAAAGGCAGACGGCAAAAGCCGTCTGCCTTTTCATGCCATTACTTACGCAGGCCGAGCTTCGCAATCAGGGCGCGGTAGCGCTCGATGTCCTTCTTCTGCAGGTAAGCCAGAAGGTTGCGGCGGCGGCCAACCATCTTCAGCAGGCCGCGGCGGCTGTGATGATCGTTCTTGTTGGCCTTCAGGTGCTCGGTGAGGTGGTTGATGCGCGCCGTCAGCAGCGCAACCTGCACCTCGGGGGAACCGGTGTCCGTGTCATGCACACGGGCGGAAGCGATGATATTCTGTTTGTTTTCCATGCTTGTTTTCTCCTCTTATGATGATGTGATATGCCCAAAACGAAGCGCCGGTAACCGTTCGAGGGATGCGCCAGGCGCTGCGTACGGGTAGCGCGGCCCGCCATACGGGCAGCTTATATAGTATACCATGGCTAAAGGGCAAAATCAACCGGCCGGGCAAACTTTTCTTGCCGCGTTTGCCAACATCAGCTTTTGCACTGCACCGGGCGCGCGGTGCTCCAGCCGCCGTCCACCAAAAGCACATGCCCGCTGATGAAGTTGGAGGCGTCTGTGACAAGATATACCGCCGTGCCGAAGAAATCTTCCACGCGGGACATGCGGCCAAACTCGTGCATGGAATCTACTGCTTCGAAATATTCCGGCGGGCAGTCGTCCAGCATGGGGGTCATAATCCAGGTGGGGGCAATGGCGTTTACATTCACATTGTAGCGGCCCCAGGCGCAAGCCAGCGACTTCGTCATCTGATGAACGGCCGCCTTGGTGCACTCGTACGGCATAGATTCATAGGAATGGCACATCACGCCTGCAATAGAGCCAATGTTCACAATTTTGCCGTACTGCTGTGCAATCATCTGCCTGCCCACCGCCTGAGAGGTGAGCACGGCAGCGGTGAGGTTGATGTCAATCACCCGGCGCAGCTCATCCTCGGGGAATTCCTCGGCCGGGTGGCACGGCGCAATGGCCGCCGTGTTGATCAGCGCGTCGATGCGCCCCTCTGCTTTTACAATGTCCTGCACCACGGCTTCTGTGGCCGCCTTGTCCGTCTGGTCCAGCTGGTAACTGCGGCAGGCAAAGCCCTTTTCCTGCAGGCCCTGCGCCCTGCCGGGCACCACATCTGTCACCACCACGCGGGCGCCGTTTTCTGCAAAGCCCCTGGCCAGATACCCGCCAAGGCCCCCGGCGCCCGTGATAAGCACCACCTTGCCCTGCACGCTGAACAGTTTTGCAATGTTTCTTTCCTCTACCACTGGTTTCACCGTTGGTCACTCCTTGCCATCTTATTGCGATAAGACGTATCGTAACATCATCATATCACGCCGCTCACGCTCCGGCAAGGTGGTGCCTGCAGGGGCACAGAGAATTTTTTGCGCAAAATTTGCCATAAGGCATAAAAAAGCACCGGCGGTTTTCCGCAGGTGCAAAGCGGCGGGCTTTCTGTTGGCGCGGCAGGCGCTCACTTTCTGCGCGCCGCCCAGCGCCCCCAGGCCCATGCTGCGGCCAGCGCCAGGCCAAGGCCCGCCAGCATGCCGCAGCTGTCCAGCAGAATATCGGAAACCCGTGCAGCCCGCCCAGGCGCAAAAAGCTGAATACCCTCATCTGCAGCCGCGCACAGGGCCCCTGCGCCCCACAGCCAGGGCAGCCAGCGCGCGGCCCGCCGGGAAAACGCCCGGGCGCACAGAAAGGCCCACCAGCCCAGGGCCATAAACTCGGCAAAATGGGCGGCCTTGCGCAAAAGGTGTTCCGACACACCGGGCAGGCCCCAGCTGCCCAGCACCTCGTTTACAAACGCCATCACGCCCCGGCTTTGTGCGCCGGACACCGGCGCGGGCTGGGCCGAATGGCTGAAAATAAACCACAACGTGCCCGCCAGGGCCAGAATGCACACGGCGCGCCAGATGGACAAAATTGCCCGCACCCCATTTTCGCGCCGGGCCGGTTGACCCTTCATGCGCCCTGCCAGCTTTCCAGCGCTGCTGCGGCCGCCTGCTGCACCATCTGCCGCAGGCCGTCCACACTGTCAAATTTCCGCGTAGGCCATAAATAGCGGCACAGCACAAGGCGCGCCGCCTCGCCGTATACATCACCCGAAAAGCCCGGCAGGAATGTCTCGCAGGTGACGTCCGCCGCATCGTCGTTTACCGTGGGGCGGCTGCCAAGGCCGGTGGCGCCGGGGTGCACGGTGCCGTCCGCCAGCGTCACGCGCGAAATATAAACCCCCTCGCGCGGCACCAGAAGGCCGCCGGGGTAAACCTGGTTGATGGTGGGAAAGCCCCATTGCCGCCCATTTCCCCTGCCATGGCGCACAGGAAGCGAAACCGCATACGGCTGCGCCAGCATGGCGTTTACCTCCAGCATATCCCCCTGCGCCAATGCGGCGCGGATGCGGGTGGAGGAAACCACCTGCCCCTGCCAGCACGCCAAAGGCACCACGTGCACCTCTATGCCGCGCGCAGCGCACAGCTTCCTCAGCAAATGAGCATCCCCGGCGCGGCCGCTGCCAAAGGTAAAGTTGGGGCCGCAGAACACAGCCTTTGCCCCCAGCGCGCCGCACAGCACCTGCGCCACAAATGCCTCGCAGGAGAGCGCGCGAAATGCCTCAAACGGGGGGCACAGCACCACTTCCGCCCCACAGGCAGAAAGGCGGCTGCGCTTTTCCTCGTCCTGTAAAATATGGGCGCCCTTCAGCGCCGCATGCGGCGGCAGGGTAAAGGTAAACACGGCCGTGGCCGCGCCATGCCCCTGCGCCCAGGCGCGGGCGGCAGACAACACGGCCCGGTGGCCCAGATGTACGCCGTCAAAATAGCCCAGCGCCACAGCGCTTTGCGCGCACAGGCCGGGCCGTATCTGCGTTTCCCACTGCATGGGGCACGCCCCCTTTCTGAAAAAAGAGTAAAGCCCTGCCGGCTTTTTCGGCAGGGCAAACCCGGCCCGCACAGGCCGGAAGGCATCGTCCGCAAGGCGCCCGGCCGGGTGCCGTCAGCGCTCTACAAACAGCTTTTCCGCCTTCAGTACGCCGCCCTGAACACAGCCCGTGCCCAAAAAGCCCTGCGGCCCATGCAGGCGCCAGCGCCCGTCCGCAGCCTTGCAGCGGTACACCGCCGCGCCGTTCAAAAGCCGCCGGGCCGCGGCTTCGTCCACAGTCAACTGCGGCAATGCACAAAACACGGTTTCTACGCTCAACATCAGCGAGGCAAGCGTTCCCTGTGCTTTGGCCTCTTCCACCTGGGCAAAATTTACGGCCTGGGCCTCGGTATAGCCTGCCGCAGCCGTGCGGCGCAGCGCCGCCATGGTGGCAGGCACACCCAGGGCCCGGCCAATATCCTCCAACAGCACGCGCACATAAGTGCCTTTGCCGCACACGATGCGCAGGCGAAAGTCCGTCTGGCTTTCACGCCCCAGCAGCTGCAGGGTGTGGATGACGATGGGCCGCGCCGGGCGCGCCACCGTTTTGCCCTTGCGCGCCAGCTTATACAGCGGCTGGCCGCCCACCTTTACCGCCGAATACATGGGAGGTGTCTGCATGCTGCGGCCCAGGAAGCGCCCCAGCACGGCACAAAGCGCCGTTTCATCCAGCCCCGCGGGCACGGGTGCTGTCTCCAGCACTTGTCCGGTGATGTCCCCCGTGTTGGTGCGCAGCCCCAGGCGCAGCGTGGCCTCGTAGGTTTTATCGGTATCGGGCAGCATATCCACAGCCTTGGCGGCACGCCCCACAAACACGGGCAGCACGCCCGTGGCCATAGGGTCCAGCGTTCCGGCATGGCCAATTTTGCGCGTGCCCAGAATGCCCCGCAGCTTCGCGTCCACATCAAAGGAAGTGAAACCTGCGGGCTTGTCCATCACTAAGATTCCCTGCATAGCGCCTTTTCCACTTCGCTCAGTAAAGCGGCCTTTGCGTTATCCGTGCTGCCCAGTATCTCGCAGCCTGCGGCCTGCTTGTGGCCGCCGCCGCCCAAGTGTGCGGCGATGGCAGAGGCGTCCACACCCACAACGGTGCGGATGCTGGCCTTGTAGCTGCCAGAGGGCTGCTGGCGCAGGGTGAGGCCCACCTCTACGCCCTCAATCATGCGGGGGATGGCGGTGATGCCCTCCAGCTCGCTTGGCTCTACCCCGCTGGCCTCAATTTGCTCGCGCGTGAGGCAAATCAGCGCGCAGCGCCCTTCAAAGTAGTACTCCAGGTTTTCCAGGGCAAAACGCTCCAGCTCGATGCGGCTGCGAGATTTGCTCTCGAACAGCAGGCTGTTCAGTTTCACCGTGTTTGCGCCGGCCTCCATCAGTTTTGCCGCCACAAGGTGCGTGCGCGCCGTGGTGTTGGTGAATTTAAAGCAGCCCGTGTCGGTGGAAAGGCCGGTGTACAGGCAATCTGCCACCAGCGGCGTGATGGGCGCACCCATTTCGCTGAACATGTCGTACATCAGCTCTGCCGTGGCGGCCGCCTCGCCGTCCAGCAGCAGCGAGGCCGCATAGCCGGAGTTGGAGGTATGGTGGTCGATGCACAAATCTACGCGCTGGGCATATTTCTGCACTGTTTCGCTGTCGCCGAACAGCTGGATGCCCGCCACGTCCACGGCCACCACAAAGTGCGGCTCGAAATCGCCTTCTTCAAACAGGCAAAGCTGCATATATGCATAGCGCGACGGGATGGGGTCTGCACAGAGAACGGCCGCCGTCTTGCCCAGGCTTTTCAGCACATGGCAAAGCGCCATGGCGCTGCCCACCGTGTCTCCGTCCGGGTTCTTGTGGCATAAAAGCAGGATATTATCCGCCTTCAGCAGGCGGCTGATTGCTTCTGCCAGCTGCAGAATCTCGCTCATATCTTCTCCTCATTTTCACACAATGCTTGGCGCCGTGCTTTGCGCGGCGCTGCCCCCGCACGGCAGCCGGCCGGGCCGGGCTGCGGGCCCAAAAAAGGGGGGTCACAGGCCCTCAATCAGCTCGTTGATATGCTGGGCATAGGCCGCGCCGCCGTCCGCCACAAAGCGGAACTCCGGCGTTTTGCGGATATGCATGCGCTTTGCCACCTCGCTGCGCACATGGCCGGCCGCGCGGTTCAGCGCGGCCACGGCCTGCTGCGGCGCATCGGGCTGCGTGCCCAGCACGCTGACGAACACCTTTGCGAAGGATAAATCGGGCGCCAGCTCTATGCGCATCACCGTCAGAAGGCCCGTTTTCAGCCGCGGGTCCTTCATTTGGCCGATGATGGCAATGAGCTCACGCTTCATGTCTTCGGAAAGGCGCGCAATGTTTTTCGATTGTGGCATACCTGCCTCCTTTCCCGCGCTCAGTCGCGGTACTCCTCCATGGTGAAGGCCTCGAAGATGTCGCCCTCTTTGATGTCAGAGAACTTGTCAAGGCCAATGCCGCACTCGTAGCCCTGGGCCACTTCTTTCACATCGTCCTTAAAGCGGCGCAAAGAGTCGATCTCGTCCTCGGTGATGACGATGCCGTCACGCACCAGGCGAATTTTCGCCGCGCGGCTCACCTTGCCCTCCAGCACATAGCAGCCGGCAATGGTGCCCGCAGAGGAAATTTTGAACACGTTGCGCACTTCGGCGCGGCCCAGTTCCACCTCGCGGTACTTCGGGGCCAGCATGCCCTTCATGGCGTCCGTCACATCGTTGATGGCGTCGTAGATCACGCGGTACATGCGCATTTCCACTTCCGCCTGGGCGGCCTCCTCTTTGGCGATGGGGTCCGGCCTTACGTTAAAGCCAATGATAATGGCGTTGCCCGCATTGGCAAGCATCACGTCCGATTTGTTGATGGCGCCCACGCCCGCATGAATGACGCGCACGCGCACCTCGTCGTTGGATATCTTCTCCAGGCTTTGCTTCACAGCCTCGGCCGAGCCCTGTACGTCCGCCTTCACAATGATGGCAAGCTCTTTGCGCTCGCCCTCGGCAATTTGGCTGAACAGGTTGTCAAGCGTCACCTTTTTATAGCTGGCAAACTGCTTTTCCTTGGCCTCGGCAGCGCGCTGGCCTGCCAGCTCGCGGGCCAGTTTCTCGTCTTCCACCGCGTCAAAAATATCGCCCGCCGCAGGCACCTCGGTGAGGCCGGTGATCTCCACCGGGGTAGAGGGGCCCGCCTCTTTCAGCGTGCGGCCCTGGTCGTCGCGCATCACGCGCACGCGGCCCACGGCCGTGCCCGCAATGACAATGTCGCCCTGATGCAGTGTGCCCTTCTGCACCAGGATGGTGGCCACAGGGCCCATGCCCTTGTCCAGCCGGGCCTCAATCACCACGCCCTTTGCGCGGCGGTTGGGGTTCGCCTTCAGCTCTTTCACCTCGGCCACAAGGTTGATGTTCTCCAGCAGGTCTTCAATGCCCTGGCCCGTCAGCGCAGACACGGGCACGCAGATGGTGTCGCCGCCCCATTCCTCCGGCACCAGCTCATACTGGGTCAGCTGTTCCATCACATGCGTGGGGTTGGCCGTGGGTTTATCCATTTTATTGATGGCCACGATGACGGTGACGCCCGCAGCTTTTGCATGGTTGATGGATTCCACCGTCTGCGGCATGATGCCATCGTCCGCCGCCACCACCAGCACGGCAATATCCGTCATTTCGGCGCCGCGCGCACGCATGGCCGTAAAGGCCTCGTGGCCCGGCGTATCCAGGAAGGTGATAACCTTTCCGTTCTTTTCCACCTGGTAAGCGCCGATGTGCTGGGTGATGCCGCCCGCCTCGCCCGCGGTGACGCGCGTTTTGCGAATGGCGTCCAGAATGGAGGTTTTGCCATGGTCCACATGGCCCATTACCACCACAACGGGCGGGCGCTCCACAAGGTCTTCGGCCTTGTCGTCATCCACTTCAAACAGGCGCTCTTCAATGGTGACGTGCACCTCGTGCTCCACCTTGGCGCCCAGCTCTTCCGCCACTAGGCTGGCGGTGTCGAAATCGATCACTTCGCTGATAGAGGCCATTACGCCAAGGCCCATCAGCTTTTTGATAACCTGCGCCACGTTCACCTTCAGGCGCGTGGCAAGTTCGCCCACCGTAATCTCATCCGGAATTGAGACCTTCAGCTGGGCCTTGCGGGCCTTTTCCAGCTGGATGCGCTGCAGGCGCTCGGCCTCTGTCTCGCGCTTTTTGCCCTGCGGGCCGCGGCCGCCAAAGCGGTTTTTGCCGCCCGAGAACTTCTGCTTGTTGCCGGCAGGCATGGGCTTGCGGCGGTTCTCCACGTTCTTGGTGGCGGCAAGCGAGGTGTATTTTTCGTTGAATTTGTCGAGGTTTACATCTACGCTGCGCGTGTCCACCGTGACGGTGACCATCTCTTTTTTGGGCGCCTCGGCGTGGGCGGGCTTTTCGGCCGGCTTTTCTTTGTGCTTCACCGGCATCTCCACAATGGTACCGTCCGCCTTTTTCAGCGGGCCCGCATTGGCAGAGACCGTCAGCTTTTCTTTCGGGCGCTGTTTTTTCTCTTCCTTTTTCTTCGCAGCGGCGGCCATGGCAAAATATGCGTTGAAATTTTCCTCCTGCGCATTGTTTGTCATTTGCTCCAAAACGAGGTTCAGCTCGTTTTCCGCCAGGGGCGTTGTGTGCTTCTTGGCCTCGCCCTTTTCCAGGGCGCTCAGCATTTCAATAATATCCTTGCTGGCTGCGCCAAGGTCTTTGGCGAGGTCGCCAAGCTTATATTTAATCTCGATCGACATGGGCACTCCTCCTTAGTGGTGGCTGGGCGCTGTGCCGGCGGCCGAGGCGCACAGCTTTGCAAGCTCTGCGTTTTGTACGGCCAGCACCGCGGTGTTTTTTTTCGTAACGGCGGCAAGCTGCGCCTGGGTGCAGGGAAGCGTAAGCACCTGGCACAGCCCCTCGCAGAAGCGCCTCACCCGGGCCTGCGTGCCCTCCGAGGCGTCCTGCGCGCACAGCACCAGCGCCGCCTTGCCTTGATATACGCTCTCTTTTACCGCGTCAAAGCCTGTGACAAGGGCACCGGCCTTGCGGCACAGCGAAAGCGCGAACACTGCTTTATGTTGCTGCATCTGCTTCCTCCGCGCGGGCAATTTCGCCCTGCATGGCGTCGTATACTTCGGGGGGAATGGCCACCTCCAGCGCGCGCTCGATGCGCTTTGCCTTGCGCGCCTTGGCCAGGCACGCCGCCTTTGGGCACACATAGGCCCCGCGGCCCGGCTTTTTGCCCACAAGGTCCAGCGAGACGGTGCCGTCCGGCGCGCGCACCACGCGCACCAGCTCTTTCTTCGGCTTCGATTCCCCGCAGCCGGCGCACTTGCGCAGCGGCACTTTCCGCTCTTTCACGGGCGGTTCCCCCTTTCTGTCATTCCTGCGTTTTCTTCACAGGCGGCTCTTCGCCGTAATAGCCGCTCTCGGGCCGGATGTCGATGCTGTAGCCCGTGAGGCGCGCGGTAAGGCGTGCGTTCTGCCCGCGGTTGCCAATGGCCAGGCTGAGCTGGTGGTCCGGCACGGTCACCCTGGCGGCGCGGTTCTCGCCTTCCAGCAGTTCCACATCCACCACCTTGGCGGGGCTGAGCGCCTCGCTGATAAAGGCGGCCGGGTCTTCACTCCAGCGGACGATGTCAATTTTCTCGCCGCCCAGCTCATCCACAATCTTCGCCACACGCGCGCCGCGCGGGCCAATGCAGGCGCCCACCGGGTCTACGTTTTCGTCCTTGGACCACACCGCCATCTTCGTGCGGGCGCCGGCCTCACGGCTGATGGCCTTAATCTCCACCGTGCCGTCATAAATTTCCGGCACTTCCATCTCGAACATGCGCTTCACAAGGCCGGGGTGGGTGCGGCTAATCATCATGCGCGGGCCGCGCTCTGTCTCGCGCACATCCACCACATACACCTGCAGGTGCTGGCCCTCATAGTATTCCTCGCCGGGCACCTGTTCGTTGCGCGGCAGCGTGGCCACGCCGCCCTTCGAAAGCTCCAGCGTCACAATGCCGCGCGCCATATCCAGGTTTGTCACCGTGGCCGAGACAATCTCGTGCGTGTTGCCCTGCATCTCGGCGTACATCTGGCTGCGCTCGGCCTCTTTCAGGCCCTGGCGAATGACGTGCTTTGCCGTCTGCGCGGCAATGCGGCCGAAATCCTTCGTTTTCAGGGGAATGACAAAATCTGTGCCCAGCTTTGAAGTTTTCTTCTTGGCCTGTGCGTCCTCCAGGCTGATCTCGGTGTTCGGGTTTTCTACCTCTTCCACGATATGCTTCAGAAGGTTTACGTTGAACTTGCCCGTCTCGGGGTCGATCTCCACCGCAACGTTGTCATCTTCCACGTCGTAATCTTTTTTTACGGCAATGACAATGGCGTTTTTGATTTTTTCCAGCAGGTATTCTGCCGAAAGGCCGCGCTCGGCCTCCAACATGGCAAGCGCTTCAAAAAATTCCGCATTCATTTTTCCAGATCATCTTCCTTCTTATTCTAAACTTTTATGGATTTCACAGCGTCTGCCGGGCTCGCCCGCCGCACGGCGGGCAGCGGCTCAGAACAAGTCTTCATCGTCGCACAGGCGAAAAGCGCTTACAAGCTTTGTGTCCAGCACGGCCTCGGTGCCATCCTCTAAGGCAAGGCGCACAGCCGTGCCATCCTTGCCCAGCAGCACGCCGGCCACCTCGCGGCGGCCTGCCTCGTCTGCCCGAATCAGGTGTGCACGCACCTTTTCGCCGCGCTTTGCCGCAAAGTGTTCATCCCGCGTCAGGCGCCGGCCAAGGCCAGGGCTGCCCACCTCAAGGTAATAGCTTTGGCTGATGGGGTCTGCCTCATCCAGCACCGGGTTGATGGCCCGCGTGGCGGCCTCGCACAGTTCCATATCCAGCGGGCGGCCGTTGCCGTCCAGGTAAATGCGCAAAAACCAATCTGGCCCCTCTTTCTCAAAGCGCACGTCCCATAGGCGAAGGCCCATAGCCTCCACTACGGGTTTTACCAGCGCCTCCACCGCCTGCGCGGTGCCGCCCGCGCCCTTCCTGTTTGCCATGCAAAAACTCCTTAACAAACGGGAAAGAGCGGACCGCAAGGCCCACTCTTTCCATAACACAGTATCGTACATATCACACTATAGCACACAATTTTGGGAATTGCAAGCGCTTTTGGCAGCTTTTCCGCCCCCTGTGCACAGGCCCGGCGTTTACACCACCTGAAACAGGTAGAACTTCAGGTAATCTGTCTCGGGCACGTTCCACAAAATGGGGTGATCCGGCGCCTGCTGGCGCGCGGCAATCTGCCGCAGCTGCACCCCGGCGTCCGCTGCCGCGGCGGCCAGCATTTTGCAGAATTCTTCCTGCGTGGCAAAGTGGCTGCAGCTGCAGGTGGCCAGGTAGCCCCCGCGCGGCAAAAGGCGCATGGCGCGGGTGTTGATTTCTTTATAGCCGCGCAGGGCATTGCGCAGCGTTTTGCGTGCTTTTGTAAAGGCGGGCGGGTCCAAAATAATAAAATCGTAGCTGCCTTTGGAAAGCGTGGGCAGCAGCTCGAACACGTCGGCGGCCACGCACTGCATCACGCCGGAAAGGCCGTTCTCTTCGGCGTTGCGGCGCGCCATGGCGCAGGCCGCCTCGCTCACGTCCACCGCCGTCACCTTCACGGCGCCGCCTTTTGCCGCGTTCAGTGCAAACGAGCCCGTGTGGGTAAAGCAATCCAGCACCGTGCGCCCCCTGGCAAGGGCGGCCACCGCGCGGCGGTTGTATTTCTGGTCCAGAAAAAAGCCTGTTTTCTGGCCGTTCTCCACATCCACCGTGTAGTGGATGCCGTTTTCGCAAATATGCGCCAGCGGCGTCTCGGGCAGCGGCAGGCCCAGGGCCGAAAGGTCATACCATCCCTTGTACTGGGCAAGGCCCTCTTTTTCGCGCAGGGCCACGTCGTTGCGCTCGTACAGCCCGCGGATATCCTGCCCGTCGGCGCGCAGCATCTGCACCAGCGCCGGGAACAGCGTGTGTTTCAGCCGCTCCATGCCCACGCTCAGCACCTGGGCCGACAAAAGCGTGCCGTACCGGTCCACCGTCAGGCCGGGAAACTGGTCTGCCTCGCCGAAAATGATGCGGCAGTTTGACACATCCGGCCCCATCACCGCCTTGCGGTATTCCCACGCATAGCGCAGGCGGCGGTGCCAGAAGCTTTCGTCGAACACGTCGTTTGCGTTGCGCGAAAGCACGCGCACGCGTATTTTGCTTTGCAGGCTGACAAGCCCTGTGCCAAGCCAGCTTCCCTTCTGGCTGAACACATCGGCCAATGCACCGTTTTCACACGGCTGGGCGTCCAGCACCTCTTCGGCATACACCCACGGGTGCCCGGCGGCCAGGCTTCGGGCCGCCTTGGGTGTCACGGTGAACACGGGAAATTCACGCGCCTGTTTCATCATAAAACTTCCTTTTCTGTACAGACTTTCTGTATTATAATGGATGCAGGCGGCACGTTACAAGGGGCGCGGGCCAAAAAGCGCTTTTTGCCGCCCCAACAGGAGGGTTCGCAGATGGAGATCGAACGCAAATGGCTGATTGAGGGGTTCCCGGCCGGGCTGCCCCTTGTGGCGCAGGCCGCCATGCGCCAGGGCTACATTGCCACGGCGCCGGCCGTGCGCATCCGCGAGAGCACAAACGAAACCGGCACACAATATATCCTCTGCTTCAAGGGCAAGGGCACCCTTGCCCGCGAGGAAATCGAAACGCCCATTGACAAGGCGCTGTTTCAAAGGCTGGAGGCCTTCATTGGCAAGCCGCTGGTGACAAAGGCCTTTCGCGCATACGCCCTGCCCGGCGGCGAAACGCTGGAGGTAAGCCTTGTGGACGAGGGCCTTCCCACCCAGTTTTTCTATGCAGAGGTAGAATTTCCCACCGTGGAGGCAGCCCGCGCCTTCACCCCGCCGCAGGGCATTGGCCTTGGCCGGGAAATGACGGAGGATGAGGGTTTTTCCATGAGCCGTTATTGGCGCAAAACGCGCCTGGGGGAATAGGGCGTGCACACCGGGCGGCTGTTTGAAATTTTATATTACCTGCAGGCGCATGGCAGCGCCACAGCGCGCCAGCTGGCACAGCGCTTTGAAGTGAGCGAGCGCACCATCCGCCGTGATATTGACGCCCTCAGCGCGGCAGGCGTGCCGGTGTACACCCGCCCGGGGCGTACGGGCGGCGTTGCGCTGCTGGAGGGCTACCGGCTGGACACCGCCCTGCTCAGCGAGGCCGAGCAGACAGAAGTTCTGGCCGGGCTGCGCGGCATGGCAGGGCTTGGCGGCGAAAGCGCCGCCACCGCGCTGGGCAAACTTTCTGGCGCGCTGGCCCATCCCGGCGACTGGCTGGAGGTGGATTTTCTGCCCTGGGGCCTGGAGGCTGCGCAAAAGCCCTTATTCCAAACGCTAAAGGCCGCCATTCTCGGCCGCAGGCGCCTGGCCTTTACCTATTTTGGCGCAAGCGGCGAAAAAACGCAGCGCGTGGCCGAGCCTGCCAAACTGTGCTATAAAAGCAGCGCGTGGTATCTGCAGGCCTTTTGCCTTGCGCGCGGCGAGTGGCGCACGTTTAAATTGTGCCGTATGCTGGGCGCCCGCATGCTGGAACAGGGCTTCGAGCCCGGCGCGCACAGCGCGCCGCCGCCGCTTGACAGCGAGGAAGAGCCGCCATGTATGCTGCAGATGGAGCTGATGTTTCTGCCCTGCGCGGCACACCGCGTGTACGACCTGTTCTGCCCACAGGATGTCACCCCGCTGCCGGACGGGCGCTTTTTCGTCTCCGCGCGCTGGCCGCGTGGCGGGTTTCTGGTGTCCATGCTGCTGAGCTTTGGGCCATCCGTGGCTGTGCTTGGCCCGCCTGAGCTGCAAAAGGCTGTGGCGGACGAGGCATTGCACATTCTGCAATTATACCGGCAGGGCACACCGGCAGAAAAGCCATAAGCAGGCCGGGCTGAAAATTTTCCGGCCATACAAAAAAAGCGGACACACCGTGTCCGCTTTTTTCTTTTATACTGGCAACACCGGCGAAGGGGCCATTGCCGCCCTTCTGCCGGAAGCTGTGCACAGCGGCATTGCGGCGGGGCTGCGCACCCTGCCGCACCCATTCCCATTATAGAGAAAGGAGAAAAGAATGGAATACACAAAATTTTGCCAAAGCTGCGGCATGCCGCTTCGCACCCCCGAGGTGCACGGCACCTGTGCCGCAGGCGAAAAAAGCGAGGATTACTGTATCTATTGCTACCAGAACGGCGCCTTTACCTGGAACTGCACCATGGACGAAATGATAGAGTTCTGCCTGCGCCTTGCGCTGCAGCACACCCCTTCGCTGGACAAAGCCGCCGCCCGCGCGCAGATGCAGCAGTGGTTTCCCACGCTGAAGCGCTGGCAGGCGCAGCAGGGCATGTGAAAGGGGGTGGGCGCCGTGGAAGAACTGCATGCGTTTCGCCTCACCCCGCAAAACCTGCCTGCACTGGCCGCCTTTATGGCACAGGCGTGCCCTCAGTGGTGGGATGAAGCGGGCGCCGCAGGCCAGCTTTCGGGCACGGGGCTCACCATTGGCACCGTGGGCTGGCTTCTTGGCAAAGATGAAACCCATCTCTCTGGCTGGCTGTTATGCCGCGAGCTGTTTTTATATCACTGCCTGGAAGTGGAATGCTGCGGCTTTTTCCAGCAGGGCCGCTTTTTTCTGGAACATCGCCTGGGCGCGCTGTTTTGCGAGGCAGAGCGCTATGCGCGCCAAAAAGGCTGCACCGCCCTGCGCACCGCCATGGGCTCGGAGGGGTTTTCCCTTCACGGGCGGCCTCTGGGGAATATTGGGCAGGAACTTCAGGCACTTTCCGCCCCCGGCAGGCAGGACTTTCACTGGCTGCTTTCCCAGGGGTTTCGCCCGGTGGGCATCCAACCGCACGCATTGGGCCGCAATTTCCACTGCGTGCTTCTCACCAAAGAGCTTTGACGCCTCACTGCACAAAGCAGCGCGCGGCATCCGTCCACTGTGGATGCCGCGCGCCGCTTTCTCTCTCAAGGGCATCTGTGCGGTTCGCTTTGCAGGTCGTCTAACCGGCTTTCCCCTTTGCCTTTCTGTTCTTTGCGCGCAAGGACCCCCTTGCGCCTTTCCGGCATATTTCTGCAAGCCGGCGGCATGCGCCGCCGGCTTTTTTCACTTTTCCGCCCCACGCGAAAGCTGCTGCCCGGCGGCAGAAACAATCGCTTTCACTTCCGCAATCGTCCTGCCCTCTGCGCGCAGGCGCCGCAGCAGGCGGATGCGCTCTACACTTTGGGCCCGGCGGTAGCGCCGGGTGAGGTTCTCCTCTGCCTGTTCAAAGGGCAGCAGGCCCTGCTCTGTGTAAAACTTCAGCGTGCTGTAGCGCACGTCCGTCAGCCGCACCAGTTCCCCAATGGTCACATACTCCGCGCGCGCTATCGTCTCCATGCTGCGCTGCCTGGACATGGCCGGCCGCCCCCCTACCAACTATGCGCAGTGACAAGCACCGTCACAATCGCGATCATGTTCTCCACATAGTCTACCATATTTTTCACCAGTTTTCCATTGGGGGAATTCAGCAGCGCTTTCAGGCGCGCGCGCATCTCCTTTTGTTCAAACTGGGAGAAATACGGCTTCAGGCAGCCGCCGCGCTCCAGCAGAATGACAAGCGCGGCAATGTCTTCGGTTACCTCGCCGTCCTCCAGCAGTTCGGCGCGCACCATGTCCGTCACGCCATGAATGGCCTCTGTTGTGGGCACATAGCTGATAGTGCCGAACACCCCGCCTGCCGCCTGCCGGGCAAGGCCCATGGCCACAAGCTCTTTCCCAATTGATGCCATCAGCTCCTTGAGGTATCGGTCTGTAAAAGAATATACATACGCCTCCAGCACCTTTTCCATCTTTACAGGGCGCGGCTTATCCAAAAAAGCGTACAGCGGCATCAGGTACTGTTTTTCAGCGGGCAGCGGGGCTGTGACGGCCACCTGTTTTTTGTCGATGCAAATGCAGCCCTCCATCTGCAATTCCAGCAGGCCGGCAGCCACCAGGCACACCTGTTTTTCCGTGCTGAAGCCCGATATCTTCCCCTTGCCGTTAACCGCGCAGATGAAGTATTCCTGGGTGAGCGTCATATCTTTCATGATGGTAACCTCCCAATGATTTAGGTTCAAAGCACCGAGGCAGGCGCCGCCTCATTCGCTTATTACTTATTACTTACTACTTACGATTTAATATAGCACAATTCCCGCTGTTGTCAAGAGGTAACTGCGCCGCGCCCGGCAGAAGGCAGGCGGGGCACAACGCCCCGCCTGCGGGCAAAGGTGCCCCGCCGGAAAGAAAGGGCGCGCGCGGCGAAGCCCCGCCGCGCGTGCCCTTTGCGTGTTATTTGCCAAAATGGCACAGCCACCATGTTTTCAGTGCGCCGTAGCCGTTCTGTTTATCGGTTTTGCGCTGTTCGCACAGGGCCCACCGGTATGGCTTGCCGTCAAACACCAGGCCGCCTGCCCCCGCGCCCGTCAGAACCTTCGGCGCCTGCTGTGCCCCGGAATAGGCGCATGCGCTGTAATCCCACTGAATGCGCCCCGCTTCGTCCGCCCCGCCGGGCGCCCACAGCGCGCACACACGGCCGGCAGCCTCGCCTGCACAGAAGCGTTCGAACAGCAGCCTGCCGTCACAGTAGACGGTGACCACATCGCGGAACCCGGCCGCAGGCTTTTCCTGTGCATAGGAAAACCCCGCACAGCGCTGCTGCCTCACCTGTTTTTGAATCTTGTCAAATTTCATGGTTTTCTCCCCTGCGCTTCTATTTGCGCGCGCTCGCGCTGCAGCTCTTCCAAAAGTGTCGGCAAGGTCCACATGCGGTTTGTGGGCGTCAGTGTAGCCTTGTAGTCAAAGCCAAGCTGCGCCGTGCGCAGCGCGGCAAGGGCTTTGTCCAGCAGGGCGTCGGCAAAATAGGCAAACACCAGCACGCTGTGCTGCGGCGCCGGGGCGCCCGCCCCGCCCGCAGGCCCTGCCTCACCCGCCAGCACGCCAAGGCGCGTGCCGCAGTCTTCCGGCTGCAGCACGCGCACCTGCACGCCCATTGCGGCAAAAACCTCTCTCAGTTTTTCCTCATTCACACAGCCATATGCCAGCGCCAGCGGCGCGCGGCGCACCACCCTTGCTTTCACGGGCCCCGCCTCTCTTTCTTTGCAGCAAAACGCGGCCGGCCAGCGCACACATGCCCCGGCCGCTGTTTCTTTCATGATAGCCGCTTTCCGCCGGGCCGTCAACCGGTTTGCACAATAGTTTTGAGCGTTTTATCCATAGAGAACAACAAAAATTCATGCAGGATGCGAATGGACATCTGCACACAGTTTGCATATAATAGAATCAGAAAAAGGAAAGGGGTTGAAGCCCATGTACCAGGCAGAAGAACCCGTGCAGCCTGTGCAGGGCGCATGACTCAGGACGAACGGCTGTTATCTCAGTTCGATTAGGACTCTAGGCCAAATAAGCCCGGTGTTGCGAAGGCGGAAGGCCCGCAGGAAATGTGGCGATGGCCAAAGGCTCACAGCAAAGCGTCGTCCCAAACGAGCATCGCGTCTTGCACAAGGTGAGCACACATAGATGCCCGGCCTTGTAAAGAAAGGGCCGTGGTGAAATGATTGTAAAGAAAGTCATTTCAACGTTCGAAAGGGTTTGCCCGGCGGGGTGGTAAAACACCTTGAAAGGGCAAAGGGGGCCTTTCAGGAACGGGATGAATTTCCCCGTAATGTTTCCAAACTAAAATTGGCAAAGCCAAAGAAAGGGAACGAACGCCAATGTACCGGTAATTACCCCTGAAATGCGGTAAGAAAGTAGCGTTTCTCGAAGAGAAAAGGGAAAGGTGAAAGGGGCCGCAACGGGGTGGCACACTTTTTGAGAAGTTGTTTGTAAGCAATGCTGAAAAGGGATACGCCGATGCACTAGGCAATGAAAGCGGCAAAAGCCGCAGCAAGAAACTGAATATCGCAAGTTTTAACTATCGTTTTCAGAAAAGAACCTTAAAACTTGGAGTAAGAACGTTGCCCGGCCGCGAGCGTTTCGCGGCCGGGTTCTTATTTTCCGCGCGGTGGTGCGGGTGCCGCGCCTGCTGTGCGGCGGGCCTGGCGGGGCGTGTTTCTTGACATTATGCCATTTGCGCATATAATGAAAAGTATTGATTTTATCCCTTTCTGCGCTTTTGCGCCGCCGCACGCCTTTCTGCGGGCAGCCCTGCCCGCGGCCGCAGCAAGGGGCCGGAAATGAGGTTTTAACCGTGAGTTCGCCTTCCATCCTTCCCGTGCTTATTGGCGCGGACATGAACTGCTATTCCGTGGCGCGCGCCTTTCACGAGGCGTATGGCATAGAAAGCTATGCGTTCGGCCGCTGGCCCATGGGCGACACCATGTATTCGAAAATTGTGCATTGCACCTATATTGAAAATGTGGACGAGCCAGCTGTGCTTTTGCAGACCGTGACGGATTTTGCCAACGCCCACGCAGAGAAAACCTGTGTGGTGCTGGGCTGCACGGATGATTATGCCAGCCTTTTGATGGAAATAAAAGAAAAGCTGCCTCAAAACTGCATAGCGCCGTACATTTCGCCCGCTTTGCGCGACAAGCTTGTTTCAAAAGCAGATTTTTACGCACTGTGCGACGAATATGCCATCCCCTACCCCAAAACTGTTTGCGTGGACGGGCCAAAAGACGCCGGGGCGCTTTCCCCGCAGGCACTGGGCTTTGCTTACCCCATTATTGTTAAGCCCTCTTCCAGCATTCAATACTGGAAATACCCGTTCGATGGCATGAAAAAGGTGTACACGGCCCAAACTGCTGAAGAGGCGGCCGCAATTCTGGCCCAAATTTACGGCGCGGGCTACCCGGATAAAGTAATTTTACAGGATATGATTCCGGGCGACGACAGCTTCATGCATGTGCTGACAGCCTATGTGGACCAAAACCATGCCGTAAAAATGATGTGCCTGGGCCATGTGGGCCTGGAAGAACACACGCCCAAGGCGCTGGGCAACCATGCCGCCATCATCACCGAATACAACGGCCCGCTGATGGAAAAACTGAAGGCATTTCTGGAGGCCATTGGGTACACCGGCTTTGCCAATTTCGACATCAAGTACGACACGCGCGACGGCTCGTATCGCGTGTTTGAAATCAACCTGCGCCAGGGCCGTTCCAACTACTATGTCACGGGCGCGGGCTATAACATTGCCCGCTATGTGGTAGAAGACCGCGTGCTGGGCCACGACCTTGGGCCCTGTGTGATGAATAAGAAAGAGGCGTTCTGGCATTCAGTGCCGCGCGCCGTGGTGTACCGTTATGTGAAGGACAAGGCCTTTGTGGAAAGGGCCAAGCGCCTTGTGAAAGAGGGCAAAGAAACCACCAGCTTTGGCTATGCGAAAGACCTTGCCATGAACCCCAAGCGCTTTGCCTATTACCTTGTGCATATGCAGCGCTATTTCAAAAAATTCAAGACATACTGCCGGTGAGGCCGCGCCTTCCGGCGGCGGGAAAGGAGGCGCAGGCCCATTGAGCAAAACACCGCGCGTGCTGGGCATTCTGGGCGGGCTTGGCCCCATGGCCAGCGTATATTTTTACGAGCTTCTCACAAGGCACACCAAGGCCTCATGCGACCAGGACCATATTGACGTCATCATCAATTCCCGCGCCACCACGCCGGACCGCACTGCCTACATTCTTGGGCAAAGCACAGAAAACCCCTTTGACATTATGGAGGCGGATGCGCACCGCCTTGTTACCTTTGGCGCAGATGTGCTGGCCATTCCCTGCAACACGGCCCATTATTTTTACGACAAGCTGGAACAGACAGCGGGCGTGCCCATTTTGAACATGGTGGAAGAGACCGTGCTGCACGTAAAAAAGCGCGGCGTAAAAAAGCCCGCCCTGCTGGCCACCACCGGCACAGTGGCGGCCAAAACCTACCAGCGCATGTTTGAAAAGCACGGCATGCAGTTTGCCGTGCCGGACGAGGCGCACCAGGCCATGGTGATGCAGCTGATTTACGGCGACATCAAGCAGGGAAAGCGCGCCGACATGGCCGTTTTTGAGGCCGTGGCCGCCCATATGCGCGCACAGGGCTGCGACGGCGCCATTCTGGGCTGCACCGAGCTTTCGCTTATCAAGCGCGACGAACATCTTGGCGCGTTTTTTACAGATTCCATGGAGGTGCTTTGCCGCTGCGCCATCGAGACGTTTGGCAAAACACCCACCGGCTTTGAGGAGGATTAACCCCATGTGTGGATTCATCGGCTTTTCCGGCCAATTGGCAGAAAAAGAGGCCGTTTTGCAGCGCATGATGGCGCGCATTGTGCACCGCGGGCCCGACATGGGCGGCGCCTATGTCGACGAGGACGTGGCCCTTGGGTTTCGGCGCCTGTCTATTTTAGACCTTTCCGAGGCCGGCGCACAGCCCATGAAAAGCAGCGATGGCAATGTGGTCGTCACGTTCAACGGCGAAATTTATAATTTTATGGAGCTTCGGCGGGAGCTGGAAGAAAAGGGCCATCATTTCCACTGCCATGCCGACACCGAAGTGCTGGTGCACGGCTATGAAGAGTGGGGCACCCAGCTTGTATACCGCCTGCGCGGGATGTACGGCTTTGTGATATGGGATAAAGCGAACCGCCGCCTGTTTGGCGCACGGGATATGTTTGGCATCAAGCCCTTTTACTATTCCCCCCTTCCGGACGGCAAAGGGCTTTTGTTCGGCAGCGAGATCAAAGGCTTTTTAGAGCACCCGCTGTTTCAAAAGGCCGTGAATGAAAATGCGCTGCTGCCCTATTTGACGCTGCAGTATTCCGCCACGGAAGAGACGTTCTTCAAAGGCGTCTATAAGCTGCCCGCCGCGCACTATTTCACCTATGAAAACGGCAAGATGGAAATTCAGCGCTATTGGGATTGCAAGTTTGCCCCCAAAGAGCAAAGCTTTGACGCATGCGCAGACGAGCTGGATAAAACCGTGCATGAATCTGTGGCCGCGCACCGCATTGCCGATGTGAAGGTTGGCTCGTTTCTTTCGGGCGGCGTAGATTCCAGTTATATCACCGCCTGCCTGATGCCGGACAACACATTCAGCGTCGGGTTTGATTACAATAAGTTTAATGAGACGAATTATGCCGCAGAGTTGTCGGAAAAGCTGGGCGTAAAAAACTACCGCAAGCTCATCACGGCCGAAGAGTGTTTCGAAGCCTTCCCGGATATTCAGTACCACATGGACGAGCCGCAGTCGAACCCGTCCAGCGTGCCGCTGTATTTTCTGGCAAAGCTTGCGCGCGAGCACGTGACGGTGGTGCTTTCCGGCGAAGGGGCAGATGAAATTTTTGCCGGGTACGAGTGGTATGCCGACACCCCGGCCATGCAGAAGTTCAAAAAGCTGCCCCGCGCGCTGCGCCGCGCGGCGGCGGCCGCGGCAAAGCCGCTGCCGTATTTTAAGGGCAAAAACTTCCTGATGAAATGTGCCGAAAAGCCGGAGGATTCCTTCCTTGGGCAGGCGCTGGTGTTCCCGGAAAAAGAGGCCGCGGCGCTGGTGAAGCCCGCCTACCGCGGCGGCGAAAAGCCGCACAACCTGGCCGCCAAATTTTACGCGCGCGTAAAAGGCCAGGACGAAGTGACAAAAAAGCAATATCTGGACATGAACATGTGGCTGCCCGGCGATATTCTGCTGAAAGCAGATAAAATGTGCATGGCCCACAGCCTGGAACTGCGCGTGCCGTTTTTGGATAAAAAGGTAATGGCCTTTGCGGAAACAGTGCCCACACGCTACCGCATCCGCGGCACCGAGGTAAAGGCCGTGCTGCGTCACGCGGCCAACAAAACGCTGCCGGACGAATGGGCCAACCGGCCGAAGAAAGGCTTCCCGGTGCCCATCCGCTATTGGCTGCGGGAAGAAAAGTGGTATGCGCTTGTGAAGGAATATTTCACCGCCGCATACGCTGCCGAATTTTTCGACACAGACGCCCTGATGAAGCTGCTGGATGACCACTACCATGGCAAAGCGAACAACCAGCGCAAAATATGGACGGTGTTCACCTTCCTCACCTGGTACAAACGCTTTTTTGTGGACGAGGCCGCGTAAATACAAAAATACGGGGGAAAGGCTTTTGCAAAAGCCTTTCCCCCGTGCTTTTTTGCCGCCGGGCCAAGGTTTATTTTTATGCGCGGGCCGGCCTGACGGGCTTGCCGCCGCAGAGTTGGCGGGCCCTCGCGCCCCGCTTCAGGCAGCGGCCGTTCCCGCGCTATCTGCGCCCGCCTGCGCTTCGCTGCGGGCCGCGCCCCAGGTAAGCCATGCCGCCAGCCAGGCCATGGCCAGCAGCGTCACGGCCGCGCCGCCCTCCGGCCCCTGTGCGCCGCCGTTCCACATGCCTGCAGCCGTGTATTGCGCCTGCCACAGCCCCGGCGCGCGCAGGCCGCCCGCTGCAAAGCCCAGCACAGGGCCCCACACCACGTTCCAAAGCCAGTGCGCCCCCACGGTCATCCAAATGTCGCCGGTGTACAGGGCCATGGCCGCAAACGCGCCGCCCAGCAAAAGGTTGTTTGCGTGCCACCAAAGTGACGCGCTGCCCGGCGCCTGCCCCAACGCATACAGCAGCGCCGCCAGGGCCACGGCACCCCAGGTGCCCCACACGCCATGCAGGCGTTTTGCCACACACAGGCAAAAGCCCTGGTAGAAAAGCCCGTGTGCCAGGGCCACAGCGCCATAGAACAGCGCACGCTCTATTGCAGTGGCACGCAGGGCAGGCGCCAGCACCTCTACTTTCACCAGGCCCACCGCCGCCAGCGCTCCAAACACGGCCAGCGCCCCGGCCGCGCCCTGCGCCGCGCCCAGGCCAAACCGCCGCGCACAGCCCCGGCCCACGCCAAGGCCCATTTCTGAAAGCGGGCGCTTGGTAAAGAAATGCCAGCTCATCAGCGCGCCTGCGCCCATGGCCGCACAGCCGGCCCAGCGCGCAGCGGCCTGCGTGGTATTTGCCAGCAGCGTCACGCCCATGCCACCGGCTGCCAGCGGCAAGGCAAAGGCCCCGGCCACAAAGGCAGCGGCGCTTTCCACCGCATCACGCAGCCCTGCTGTCACCAAAAGGCCCAGGGCCAACAGCCAGCCGCAGCGCAGCGTGCCATCCTGTGTGCGGAATATTTTTTTCAAATATTCTTTCAACCTTTTCATATGCCAAACAGCCTTTTTGCATTTTCGTTTGTGGCGCGCAGCACCTCTTGCACAGGCAGGCCCTTTATCTGCCCCAGCACTTCGGCCACATGGATGATAAGCGAAGAATCGTTGCGCTGGCCGCGGTGCGGCTCGGGGGCCATGTAGGGGCAGTCTGTCTCCAGCACAATGGCCTCCATAGGCAGCGCCGCTGCGGCCTCGCGCGATTTGCGCGCATTTTTAAACGTCAGTGTGCCGCCAAACCCAATATACATACCCTGCCGCGCCAGCCACACAGCATCCTCTGCCGAGCCGGAATAACAGTGCAAAACACCCTTTGGCTTATACTTTTTCAAAAGGGCATATACGTCTGCGTGGGCCTCGCGGTCGTGCACAAGGATGGGTTTTTCCAGCTCCAGTGCACAGCGAATCTCTTCTTCAAACAGGGCCTGCTGTTCCTCCTTGGGAATGGGCCAGTGATAGTCCAGCCCGCACTCGCCCACGGCCACGGCCTTCGGGTGTTCATACAGGGGGCGGATGGCCCTCAGCTCGGCGCGCCAGTCGCCGCCAAACACAAGGCGTGTGGAGGTGTCTTCTTCGATGATGCTCTCCGGGTGAATGCCCAGCGCCGCATATACGAACGGATACTGCCCGGCCAGCGCCAGCTCTTCGCGCGCGGTGGCAAGGTCCACCGCGCAGTCCACCACACCGGCCAGGCCTTTCTGGGGCAGGCTTTGCAGCAGGGCATGCCGGTCGCTGTCAAAGCGGTGTGAGGTGTAATGTGCATGTGTGTCAAATATCATAAGCTTTGCTTCCTTCCGTTTGTTTCAGTATAGCGGAAACCGGCAAAAAAATACAGCGTTTTCTTTTGCGGGGCCAGAAGGGTGCCCGCGCTTTCCGCACAAAAAGGGGAAAGCGCCTGCGGCAGCCTTTGGCCTGCCGCAGGCGCTTTTTGTTTAAATGCACCATTTGCCGGGCAAAGTGTTTTCCCCTTTCCCGGTGCGCAATATGCAGCTTACACCAACGTTTTGGGGGTGCCCTGGCCGCCGCTGGTGCCGGAGACAGGCGGCGTGGTGCCCGCCATGACCGTTAAGGCTTGTGACCATGCCGAACGGGCCGGGCGCCGCAATGGCAACGCCCTTGAACGTGATGTTCGCATACGCCACGCCGCCACCTGCCGGCCGCAGCCTTTCTTCCACGTGCCTGTCCCTGCAACCGCACGCTCAGGTTGCAACTCACGCACAAAAGGCTGGGGCACAAGGCAGCATCGAGCGAAAACGCGGGCAGGCGCAAAGCGCCTGCCCGAGATCGGAAGAGCGTCGTGTAGGGAAAGAGTGTAGATCTCGGTGGTCGCCGTATCATTAAAAAAAAAAA
>UREN01000004.1 GCA_900546885.1 uncultured Oscillospiraceae bacterium | reverse complement strand
CGACCACCGAGATCTACACTCTTTCCCTACACGACGCTCTTCCGATCTAAAATCCTGAAAAAGAAAAAATGCGAACAATAATTTTGTTATATATTGCAATTAAATGCAAAAAGAATTATAATTCAAAGCAGAAAACAACAAAATCGAAAAGAGGTGAGCGAGTTGCTGCTGAAAGAAATTGTACAGGAAAAGCGGTATGCCTTTTTTGAAAAAGCGGAAAATTGGCAGGATACCATAGAGAAAAGCTGCCTGCCGCTGGTGCGCACAGGCTGTGCCACGCCCGAGTATGCCCGGCGCGTCATTGAATGTGTGCAGGAGTTTGGGCCCTATATTGTCATTGTGCCCGGCTTGGCAATTCCGCATTCCACAAAAGGGGCGCCTGGCGTGCGCCGCACGGCCATTGCGTTTGTAAAGTTTGAACAGCCTGTACGCTTTGATGAAGCCGACCGGGAAAAGGATGCCACACTGTTTTTTGCCCTGGCGGCAGTGGATGAGGACGAGCATGTAAAAAATATGCGCCAGCTGTTCAAGCTCCTCTCGGATGAGAAGCTGCTTGAACAGCTGACGCAGGTGAAAACAGAACAGGACCTTCTGGCACTGGACGATGCGCTGGCGGGTTCACAGGGCGGCTAGCGCCGCCTGCAGCCCGCTGGGAGCCTGAATGGAGGCGAGTGGCGCCACGGCGCTGCCAAAGCCATAAGCCGCATACACGAAGGGACAGCCGGCGGCGCATGCGCTGGCTTCGTCCAGCGCGGTGTCACCAACATAGACAGGCGCGCGCAGGCCGTTGCGCTGCACCACCAGACGGATATTTTCAGCTTTGGAAAGCCCGGTTCGGCCCTCGCACTCAAAATCTTGAAACAGCGCCCCCAGGCCGGACCATGCCAGAAAACTTTGAATGTAGCCGTCCTGGCAGTTGCTCACAATGAAAAGCGGCGCCTGCGCGGCCAGGGCGGCCAACATCTGAGGCACACCGGGGTAAAGCGCGCCGCCATGCTGCGCAAGGTAGCTGCATTCGTCCGCCAGGCAGGCGTTGCACACTTCCAGCGCCGGTGCGCCATAGCCGGTGAACAGGCGCTGGGCGATTTCTGATGTGGGCAGGCCCATAATGCCTTGGATATCCTCGATGCCGGGCAGATGCCGGGCACCATAGCGTGTGCGCAGCGTGTTGCGCCAGCTTTCCGCCACAGAGCGGCAGGAATCCCACAGGGTGCCGTCCAAATCGAACAGAATGCCATCGAACTTCATTTGCGAACGCTCCTTTCCTTTCGCGGGCAGCAGGGGCCGCCGCAGCAATCTCAGTATACCATTGCCTGTCAAGTGCCTTGGGCGCAGGCGGCATAAAATTCAACATCACACAGGGGGAAACGAACATGATCGACACCAGCAGCTCTGTCTTTTGGAAAGAGATATTCGAACAGCCGCAGGCCGTGGCGGCCTGCCTTTCTGCCAACCGCGGGCTATGCCGGCAAATTGCCGAAGAAGTGAAGGCGCGCGGCATCAAAACGGCCGTTTTGGTGGGCCGCGGCTCCAGCGACCACGCCAACCTAGTGGGCCGTTACCTTTTGGAGGCAAAGTGCGGCATGGTGGCCAGCATCAGCGCGCCCAGCGTTGTCACGGCCTACAAGGCGGCGCCCGATTATTCGAATGTGCTGATGATTGCGGTGTCGCAATCCGGCGGGGCGCAGGATATTTACGAGGTGATGAAAGCCTGCGATGCGCAGGGGGGCCTATGCGTCAGCGTCACGAACACCGAGGGCTCTTTGATGACAAAGGCGGGCAAATATCACATCTATAACCACTGCGGGCCGGAAAAAAGCATCACGGCCGGAAAATCGTATCTGACACAGGTGACGGTGCTGACGGCCCTTGCCGCCTACATCTCCGGCGATGAAGAATTGCTGCGCACGCTGGACGAGGCGCCGGCCATTGTGGAAAAGGCCCTGGCTGTTTTAGAGCCGCAGGTGCGCGACGTGGTGCGCTTTTACCGCGAGACCGAGCACCTCATCCTGGTGGGCCGCGGCCTGATGGATGCGCTGGCCAACGAGGCAGAGCTAAAGATACAGGAAACAAGTTACCTGGACGCGCGCTGCTACGGCTCGGCCGATTACCGCCATGGCCCCATTGCCACAGCGCAGCGCTTTGTGCCGTACATTTTTCTTCTGGCGGACGGGCACACCAATTATTGCGGCCAGGCGCTGCTTGAGCGGCTGAAGGAAGAGGCGGGCATCTGGTGCACCGTGGTGACAAACCGCCCCCAGCTGGCCGCCCTGGGCGATACGTCCGTGCTTTTGCCGCAGGAATACGACGGCATACAGGCCGTGTTCAGCGGGGCGGTATTTGCCCAGATGTTTGCCTGCCTGTGCAGCCTGAGCCGCGGCTTTGACCCCGACAACCCCAAGGGCGTAAGCAAGAAAACGGTTACCGTATAACGCCCAGACACCGCATAGAAAGGAATGAGACACTTGGAACACACAGAGCTTTCCATGCTGCGCTATATTCAGGAAACGCCCGCGCAGGTGCGCGCCAACATTGCAGCCAGCGCCCGGCTCACCCGGCGCATGGTGGAATTGTATCTGGCGCGCCCCTACCGCACGGTGTGGCTGGTGGCCTGCGGCTCAAGCTGCAACGCGGGCTACTGCGCACGCTATTACATGAAGCAATACCTGGGCACAGAGGTGAAGATTGTGACGCCCTTCACCTTCAACCACTACGAACACGACATGACGCCGGACGATTTTGTGGTGTGCATCTCGCAAAGCGGGTGCAGCACAAACACCATTGAATCGCTGCAGCTGTGCCGGCGGCTGGGCATCCGGGCCATTGGCCTCACGGGCAACGTCCACTCCGATTTTGAGCGCGAGGCCGATGAGGTGATTGATTTTGGCCTGGGCGGGGAAAAGCTGGACTTTGTCACCAAAGGCGTGGTGACGCTGACGGCCTTTCTGATGCTGTTTGCCCTGCACGCGGCCCACGCACAGGGCAGGCTGAGCAGCCAGGCGCTGGAAGAGCAGAAGCGCCAAATGATGGTGTGCATGGAGAATTATGACGCGTTGATTTCGGCGTTTCCGGCCTACTTCGAGGCGAATAAACAGAAGCTGCTCTCGATGGAGCGCGCCTACCTCATTGGCGCAGGCGCCAATTACGGCACGGCGCTGGAGGGCGCCGTAAAAATAGGCGAAACCGTGCACATCCTGGCCGTGGGCTATGAGGTGGATGAATTCATCCATGGCCCGCAGGTGCAGCTGACGCCGAACTATAACCTTATTTTTCTGGACCCCGGCGACGAGACAAGCCCGCGCATCCAGCAGGCGTGGAAGGCGGCCCATAAAATGACGGACAGGGTGTTTATTCTGTCGAACAACCCCATTCTGCAGGGGGTGGGCGTGCTGCGTGTGCCGCACCTGGTCAGCGAACAGCTCAGCCCGCTGTACAGCCTGGCCTTTGTGCAGCTGATGGCCTACTATGTGGCCCAAACCAACAACACCTGGCACCAGCACCCGCTGCTGGAAGATTTCAAGGCAGTCTTGTCGGGCAAATCTGCCACTTATGAAGCGTACGACTGCACCTGAGCCAAAGCCCGGCGGCCGCCTGGCCGCACATCATATCCAACAGTTTTTAGGAGGTACCTTATGGAAGCGCAAAAACTTAAGGAATTGAAAAAATTCTCTGCCCAGCTTCGCATCGACCAGCTGCAGATGTTCCGCCAGCGCGGCATGGGGCATATTGGCGGCTGCCTTTCCGTCACCGAGCTCATCAGCGTGCTGTATGGCAAGCAGATGAAGTTCGACCCGAAAAACCCCGCCTGGGAAGGGCGGGATTACCTGGTGATGAGCAAGGGCCACGCTGCGCCCGCCGTAGAGGCGGCGCTGGCGGAAAAGGGCTTTTTTGACAAAGCGCTGCTGCTCACCATGGACGACATTGGCACCCATGTGCCCAGCCATGTGGACAGGCTGCTTACGCCGGGCATCGACGTCACCTGCGGCTCGCTGGGGCAGGGCGCCAGCGTGGCTGCGGGCATTGCCTGGGCCCTGAAGCATGAGGGCGCCGAGGGCCAGTATGTGTATGTGTGCATTGGCGATGGCGAGCTGAACGAAGGCCAGAACTGGGAGGCATTTCAGTTTTTGGCGCACAACCGCCTGAACAACTGCATTGTGTTCATCGACAACAACAAGCGCCAGCACGACGGCTGGTGCACAGAGGTGCTGAACCCCTTCAGCTATGAAGAGAAGATGAAAGCCTTTGGCTTCTGGTGCAAAACGGTGGACGGCGCCAGCGAGGAGGCCATTGACACAGCCATCGAAGAGGCAAAGCAAGTGAAAGACAAGGCCGTCTGCATTGTGCTGGACACGGTGAAGGGCCAGGGCGTGAAATATTACGAAGATATGCCGGACAACCACGCCCCCAAGGTGTTTGAAGAGGGACGCGCCGTCATTGATGCGGCCATTGCAGAGCTGAAAAAGATCACAGAGGAGGAATAATGCCATGCTGAAACAGAACAGGACCAAAGAGCCGGGCGGCGAATTGCGCAACCAGTTTGGCGCCACGCTGAAAGAGCTGATGGAACAAAATGAAAAAATCATTGTTTTGGATTCCGACTTGGGCGGCGCCTCGTTTTTCATCCGCTTCAAACAGACCTGCCCAGACCGCTTTGTAGATGTGGGCATCTGCGAGGCCAATATGTTTGGCGTGGCGGCCGGGCTGGCGCTGCGCGGCTATACACCGTTTGTGCACACCATGTCTGCCTTTGTCACGCGCCGTGCGCTGGACCAGCTTTACATCTCCTGCGCCTATCAGCGCAACACGGTGAACATCTATGCCTCTGACCCGGGTTTTTGCTCTGGCTTTGACGGCGGCACGCACACCTGCTTTGAAGACCTGGCCGTGATGCGCGCCATCCCGAACGCCATTGTATGTGACCCGTGCGACCAGGTGCAGCTGGATTGGATGGTGCGCGAATGCGCCGCGCGTAACGACGGCACCATTCATTACATCCGTGCCTACCGCAAAAATGTAAGAGAAATCTACGAGCCGGGCACGGCGTTTGAGCTGGGCCGGGGGCAGGTGCTGGTGCCGGGCACAGATGTGCTGCTGGTGGGCAGCGGTTACCTGATGGCTGATGCGCTGGATGCCGCGGAAGAGCTGGGCCGCCATGGAATCAGCGTGGAAGTGGTGGACCCTGTTACCGTAAAGCCCTTTGACGAAGAACTGATTTGGAACGAGGCGCAGGGCAAAAAACTGGTGGTGACATATGAGAACCACAGCGTCATCAACGGCATTGGCAGCGCCGTGGCCGATGTGCTGGCAAAGCATGGCGCCGGCGTGCCCCTGCTGAAGCTGGGCGCGCAGGATGTGTTTGGCCAGGTGGGCCTTGTAGACCTTTTGAAAAAAGAATTCAAGCTTACCAGCGCAGACGCCGTGCAGGCCATTGAGGCCGCGCTTGCATAAGGGCCCGCAGAAAAAGGGCCTGGGCAGCAGCCCAGGCCCTTCTTGCAGAGCCGGAATGTGGAAAGGCGCGCTTACTCCTCCTGCACCACAATGAAATTGGAGGGCAGCGGGGTGCTGAGCTCGGGCGGGCAGGTGACAATCACCCCGTCGAACGCGCTTAAAGGGGCAAGGCGGCAGAAGCTGGTTTTGCCAAGCTTGCTTGCGTCTGCCAAAAGGTAATTTTTGTTTGAACATTTCATGGCAATCTCTTTCACCGGCACGGTGTCGATGTCATCGTTGTAGGCCATTTGGTGCATCAGCTCGATGCCCGAGCAGCCAAAAAAGGCGTGGTCGAAATGAAACTGAGAGACCATTTTTTCCGTGTACACACCCACCGTGCTCTCATGAAAGTGCGTGTAATGCCCGCCAATTAGAAAAATATCGACATTCATGTTTTTCAGCCGGTGCGTCACCAGCAGGTTATGGGTGACAATTTTGATGCGCTTATCCTGAATGAAATCGATCATGGGTGCAATGGTAGTGCCGCCGTCCAGAAAGACACAGTCGCCGTCGTGCACAAAACTGGCAGCCAGCCGGGCAATGGCGGTTTTATCCTCCATATGCTCGGTGAGCTTTTCGCTGGTGACAAGCGGGGCTGCGTTGCCCGGCACAGCCCCGTTTACACGCGTGGCGCCCGAGCGTACGCGCACCACAAAGCCCTGTGCGTCCAGCCGCTCGAAGTCGCGGCGCACCGTGGCCTCCGAAACGCCAAGCTCGGCCGCGATTTCTTTCAGGGTTACCGTGTCCTTATCACGCAGCTTGTTCAGGATATAGCTGGCGCGTTCTGTCGCTATCATCTCGATCTCTCCCTGGCTGTTCATGCACGCAGGAATAAACAAAATATTGCAAACGCGAAAAACGCTTTTTGCCCTGCGCTGTTTATAGCATACCGTAATATCCTTCAAAATACAAGCGATTTTCACGCGACAGCAGGAGAAATGACAGGAACTAGGCCAGCCCGGCACGGGCGGCGTGGCGTGAAAGAAAGCAAAACAATTTGCAAACCGGCTTTGGTTTGAATGAAACACGACAATTTTAATCATCGCTTGAAAGGCGGCGGTGCACGGCAACCGCCGCTTTGGGCACAAGGAGGGAAACACCCGTGAGCAAAGCCGCTTATCTATCGCCCTCGCTGGCCTGCTGCCCCTTGGAACGGCTGGAGGCCCATGTGCGTGAGCTGGAGCAGCTGGGGGCGGATCTGCTGCATGTGGATATTATGGACGGCGATTTTGTGGCCAACTATTGCCTTGGCACAGAGTTTGTGCCGCTGCTGCACCGCATTACCCGGTTGCCGCTGGATATCCACCTGATGGTGCAGCGGCCAGAGCAGAAAATAGCCTATTTTGCCCTTGCCCCGCGCGATTTTGTCACCGTGCACGCCGAAAGCACGCCGCATGTGCACAAGGCGCTGGCGGCCATCCGCGCGCAGGGGGCGCGCGCCGGGCTTGCGCTGAACCCGGCCACACCACTGGAGGCATGCCGCTGGGTGCTGGATGATTTGGACCTTCTGCTTATTATGACCATCAACCCGGGTTTTGCGGGCCAGAAACTGGTGGCGCAGACGCTGGAAAAGCTGCGCAGCGCCCGGGAAATGCTGGACGCAGCGGGAAGCGCGGCGCTGCTGGCGGTGGACGGAAATGTCTCGTTTGAAAACGCCAAAACCATGAGCCAATGCGGCGCAGACGTATTTGTAGCGGGGACCTCCAGCTTGTATGCCAAAGGCAATGACCTTGCACAGAATTATGAAAAGCTGCGCCGTGCCATTGCCGAGGGAAAGGGGTGTGCGAAATGATCTTGCGAGGAAATGCGGTTTCACCCGGGGTGGCAGCGGGCCCGGTTTACCTTTATGCGCCGCAGGCGATACATGCCCGGCACGAATTTGCCGGGCCCGAAGATGCGCAGGCAGAGCAAAGGGCCTATGCCACGGCGCGAAGCAGGGCCCGGGAACAGCTACACAGCCTGCAGCAGCGCCTTGGAAAAGAGGAGGCGGAAAAGGCGGCTATTTTTGACGCACACCTCGATTTGGTGGACGATGAGGTGATTGTGGAGGAAATAGAAGCGGAAATTTTGCACCACGGGCGCACGGCGGGGTTTGCCGTGCAAAGCGTATACGGGCGCTATGCGAAGGTGATGGCCGCCATGGAGGACGAAACCATGGCCCAGCGCGCGGCAGACCTGGACGATGTGGCCCAGCGCCTGCTGCGCCTGTTGTACGGCCTGCCCGGGCAGGACCTTTCGTGCCTGCCCGGCCCGGTGATTTTGGTGGCAGATGACTTGCTGCCCTCCGACACAGCCGCCATGGACAGGGCCAATGTGCTGGGCATAGCGGCCCAGAAGGGGGGCGCCACCTCGCACTCTGCCATTATGGCCCGCAGCTGGGGCATTCCGGCCGTGCTGGGCATCCCCGGCCTTTTGGGGCAGGTACAAAGTGGGCAAACTGCTGTGCTGGACGCGCTGGAGGGCACACTGAACACCACCCCGGATGATGCGGCGCAGCACGAGGCGCAAAAAAAGCTGGCCGCCTGGCGAAAGGACGCAGCCGAAGCACAGCGGTTTCTGAACGCCCCGGCCAGCACACAGGACGGCGTGCGTGTGGAGATAGGCCTGAACCTGGGCGATGTGAGCGCCCAGGCCCTGGCAGCATCCCCTGCAACCGATTTTGTGGGCCTGCTTCGAACAGAGTTCCTCTACCTGGAGGCGTCCCATATGCCCACAGAAGAAGAACAGTATGCGGCATATAAAAAAGTGCTGCTGGAGTATGCCCCGCGCCCGGTGACGGTGCGCACGCTAGACATTGGCGGTGATAAAACGCTGCCGTATTTTGAACTTCCCAAGGAGGAAAACCCGTTTTTGGGCCAGCGGGCGCTACGCCTGTGCTTTGCACACCCGCAGCTGCTGCGCACACAATTCCGCGCCGCACTGCGCGCTGCGGCCCACGGCAGCTTGTGGCTGATGTTGCCGATGGTGTCTGGTATAGAGGATTTTTGCCGCGCAAAACAGATGCTGGAGCAGGCGCGCACAGAGCTTGCCGCGCAGGGCATAGGCCCCTTGGGCGAGGTGAAGCTGGGTGTGATGATTGAGACGCCGGCCATGGTGATGATGGCGCCGGAAATTGCCCGCCGGGCAGATTTTGCGTCAATTGGCACAAACGATTTATGCCAGTACCTTACGGCGGCAGACCGCATGAACCCCGCTGTGGCCCCTTACTGTCGGGCCACGCACCCGGCGCTGTACCGCGCCATTGCCATGGCGGTGCGCGCATTTGACCAGGCGGGCAAGCCCATTTGCGTGTGCGGCGAGATGGCGGGCGACCCGCGGGCCGCGTGCGCGCTGGTGGGCCTTGGGCTGCGCAAGCTTTCCATGAGCGCTTCCCAGCTGGCAAAGGTAAAGCGCGCGCTAAGCCGCCACACGGCTGTGCAGCTGCAAAGGCTGGCCGGGGAAATTCTGGCTTGCGAAGATGCCGGTGAAGTTTTACAATGTATGCAGGCCGCGCTTGCGCTTTGAGCGCCGCGCGGGAGAAAGGAGTGCTGCCCCATGTATCGCAGAACAACAACCGTCATAAACCGCACAGGCCTGCATGCCCGGCCGGCCTCTCAGTTTACAAATGCGGCAAAAGCGTTCGATTCCCGCATTTCCATTCGCAACCTCAGCTTGAAGGAACAGGATAACACGGCAAATGCAAAGTCTATCATTTCCGTGCTGACACTGGCGCTGGTGCAGGGCTCGGAGGTAGAGCTGACGGCCGAGGGCCCCGACGAGCAGCAGGCGGTGGACGCTTTGATTGAACTGATTGACGGCGGCTTTGGCGAGGTGTAAGTTGCCGCAAGGCAAAAGCAAAGGGTGGCAGGTGCAAAGCACCTGCCACCCTTATTTTGTTGGTTACACCCGCCGTTTGGGCTCAATGGCGCAGCCGCGCCAGAAAATCTTTTGCGGCCTGGGTGCTGGGCGCGTCGAAAAACTGCTGCGGCGCCCCTGTCTCGGCAATCACACCGTCTGCCATAAACACCACATGGGTAGAGACATCCCGCGCAAAGGCCATCTCGTGCGTCACCACCAGCATGGTGAGCCCCTCGCCCGCCAGGCGCCGCATCACGGCCAGCACCTCGCCCACCATCTGTGGGTCCAGCGCGCTGGTGGGCTCGTCGAACAAAAGCACTTCCGGCCGCATGGCCAGGGCGCGGGCAATGGCCACGCGCTGTTTTTGCCCGCCCGAAAGCTGGTGGGGCTTTGCCTTGATATATTGCTGCATGCCCACCTTTTCCAGAAATTCCATGGCTGTGGCCTCGGCCTCGGCGGCGCTTTTTTTCAGCACCTTGCGCTGGCCGATGGTGCAGTTTTCCAGCACGGTGAGGTTGGCGAACAGGTTAAAGCTTTGAAACACCATGCCCACCTTGGCGCGGTAGGCGCATGGGTCGAACCCGCGGCCGGTGATGGGCGTGCCATGGAACAAAATCTGCCCGCCCGAAGGCGTCTCCAGCAGGTTGATGCAGCGCAGCAAGGTGGATTTGCCCGAACCCGATGCCCCGAGGATGCAGGTGACGTCCCCCTCCTGCACAGAGAAGTCGATGTCTTTCAATACCTCATGGGTGCCAAAGGTTTTGCTGAGATGCTGCACCTCTATGATGCGTTCTGCCATGCTTCAGCGCCCCCTTTCGTTCTGGTCCAAATTCAAGTTGCCCGTCTGATACATCTGCCTGGCGCGCAGGTCTGCGTTTGGCTGCGCGCTGTTTTTGCGAAAATGGGGCATGCCCTCACCCGTGGAGGTGTCGTAAACGGCCAAATCAAAGTTTGCAGGGCCGTCCATGCGCTTTTCCAGCAGGCGCAGAAGGCGCGAGCAAACGAACGTGAGGATGAAGTAGATCACCATCACAATGGTGTAGGTTTCAAAATACCAGTAATATGCGCCCGCCACGCCGCGGCTTGCGAAGAACAGTTCCACCACGCTGATGCAGGACAGAACGCAGGTATCTTTGATGTTGATGATGAGGTTGTTGCCAATCTGCGGCATGATGTTGCGCAGCGCCTGCGGCAGAATAACATAGGTCATTGTCTGCACATGGGTCATGCCAATGGCGTGTGCGCCCTCTGTCTGGCCGGGGTCAATTGAGAGGATGCCGCCGCGCACCGTTTCCGCCATATAAGCGCCCGTGTTGATGGACACAATCAGCAGCGCCGCCCCCATGTAGGGCATCACCACGCCGGTGAGCATGGACACGCCATAGAAGATGAACATGGCCTGCACCATCATGGGCGTGCCGCGGAAAATTTCGACATAGGCGCTTAAAATAAACTTGACGGCCGAAAGCAGGGCCCAGCGCACGGGCGACTGTTTGCGGTCTGTGGGGATGGTTTGAACAATGCCAACCGCCAGGCCAATGATGCAGCCGGCCAGCGTGGCCAGCACGGCGATTATCATGGTGTTCAGCACGCCCCGCCCCAGCGAAGCGCTGTAGTTTTGCAGAATATAGATGACTCTGCCCCAAAAATCAGTAGGCAATGTGGATGTCATGTCTGCTTCATCCTTTCTGTGAGGGCGCTTTCACACAGCGCCCGCTGTGCGCGGGAAAAATCAGTTGCTCAGGGGCTGGATGCTGATGGCCTCATCCATCATGGCGGTAAAATCATCTTGCGTCAAACCGGCCAGCGCCTCGTTCAGGGCGTCCAGCAGCTGAGTGTTGCCCTTGCGCACAGAGATGCCGATGTTGACGTCTTCTTCCGATACTTCATAATCATCCTCGGTGCCGGTGAAATCCAGCAGCTTGAAGCTGGGGTATGCCACGCAGGCGGCCATGGCGGTGGGCATATCGGTTACCACCACGTCGCACGCGCCGGTGTCCAGCGCCACCAGCATGGCGGGGGCTGTCTCCTGTGCGGGCAGAATATTGGCGTTTTCAATTTGCGGCAGGCAATTGTCATACCAAATTGTGTTCAGCTGGCTGGTGCAGGTGGCGCCCGCAAGGTCGGCCACACCGGCCGCATCTGCATAGGGGCCGTCGGCCTTCACCAGCGTCACCACGCTGGCATAGTAGTACGGCGTGGTAAAATCTACGCTTTCCATGCGCTCAGAGGTGATGGATTGGCCGGCAATTACGCAATCTACCGTGCCGGATATCACGGCCGGAACCAGCGAATCCCAATCGGAACGCACAATTTCCAGCTCCATCCCAAGGGCCTCGGCCATTTTTTTGGCCATCATCACGTCATAGCCGTTGGCATAGTCCGAGCTGCCCGAAATGGGAACAGCGCCGTTCGAATCGTCATTCTGCGTCCAGTTATAGGGCGCATAGGCGCACTCCATGGCAACCGTCAGCACATTGTCGTCTGCCCCGGAGGCCGCCGCACTGCCGGACACTGCGCCGGAAGATGCGCTGCCGCCGCAGCCGGTAAGGGCCATGGCCAGAACCATCGCCAGCGCCAGGGCGCCCGCCATCCACTTCTTCATCTGAAATTCCCTCTTTCCAAAAATATTTTTCTCAAACCGGCTGTTTTGCCGGCGCGCGCGGAAAAGTGCTGCGGCGCCGGGGGCCTGGCCGGAACGAAAACAAAAACCCCATGGCGCGCAAAACGCACCATGGGGTTGCAATCAGATACGGAGGGCGGAGAAAAGCTGCCCACGCACGGAATGCTGTTCCAATGATAGCGCTTCACGCTTTGCGTGACAGTCCGCCGCATGTTCTGCGGCGGCCCAGCCGCCCGGCCAAAGGCAATTGCCCGGGCGCTTCGGCGGTGGCCCCTTTCGCGCGCGGCGGCTTGCCTGCCTTGCCGCGCGGTACTTTTGGACACCGCGCCTCTATCATTGCCTGCGGAAAACCGCAGCGCAATTTGAACTTTTTATTTGTTTGCATGTTACCCCCCGCGGCCACATTTGTCAAGTGCTTTTTAGGCGCGCAGGCTTAATTCTGGATATTCATGCAAAAATATACTTTAAATATGCACAACTTTGTAAAAAGCCCCAAAGGAAACGAGGTATCAGCGCAGGCCCAGCACCCCGCTGACAGGCAGCGAAAAGGTGAAAGCGCGCTGGGGCGTTTGCTGGGCCACAGTGTCGCAGATGGCCTGCATCACCGTCTGGCGAATGCCGGCCGGCACCAGAATGAGCACAAGCTCTTTCTCTGGCTGAATGGGCAGGCCAAACAGCTTTTGCGCCGTTTCGCTGCACACCTCGCGGGCTCTGGCCACGGTGCCGCCGCGGGCGCCTGCTGCGCGCGCGGCATCCATTACAATATCCACGCCGTCTGCGTCTGTGACGGCAACAATCAGTTCATGCTGTTCTGATGTCATGCTGTTTTCCTCCTGTGGCAGGCAAAGCTCCAGCCTGCCGTGTGTGACGCGGCTGTGCGCCGCGGTGCTGATGCCCGAAAGCAAAATCGAAAACGCGATGCCTGCCCCGGGCCGGGTAAAATGAAGCTCTTCCTCCAGCGCGCGAAGAATTTCGCGGGAAAGCGCGCCGGGCACAAGGCTGAGCACAATATCTTTTTCCGGCTCATCCAGGCCCAGCACATCCATAATTTTGGATGTGGCAGTGCCGCGCCCATGTGTGACCAGCTGCACGGCCACATGGTGCCTTTGATACACTTCGGCTACTTTATCGCCGCGCCCGCGGTCTACAATGGTGATGAGCCATTCAATTTTTCTGTTCATAGTTCCACCTCTTTGGAAAGGTCGATTACTTCATCGGCGCTTTCCTGCGGCGTTGCAGCGCCAGTGCGCGCAACCTTCATGCGGTATAAAAGCCCGATCAGCTGAATGATGATAAGCGGCGTCATGGCCACCATGGCCACGATGCCGAAGGCGTCTGTCAGCACATTGCCGCCGGCTGCGTCACACGCGCCCATGGCAAAAGACAGCAAAAAGGTGGCCGTCATGGGGCCGCTGGCCACGCCGCCAGAGTCGAAGGCGATGGAGGTAAAGATTTTCGGCACCACAAAGCTCAGCCCCAGCGCCAGCGCATAACCCGGCACCAGCAGCCACAAAATGGAAATGCCCGTGAGCACACGCACCATGGAAAGCCCCACCGAGATGGCCATGCCGGCAGAGAGGCCAAACATCATAATGCGCGCAGAGATGGCGCCGTCCGTCACTTCCTCCACCTGCCGGTTCAAAACCAGCACCGCGGGCTCGGCTTTCACAATGAAATAGCCAATCAGCATGCCAAGCGGCACCAAAAGCCAGGGCCAGCCGCTGGCGGCCAGCTGGCTGCCAATGGAATAGCCTGCGGGCATAAAGCCCACGTTCACGCCGGTGAGAAACAGCGTGAGGCCAAGAAAGGTATACAGCATGCCCATGAGAATTTTGGCCAGCGGCCGTTTGCGCAGATGCAGGCACACGGCCTGAAAAATTAGGAAAAAGATGAGGATGGGCGCAAGCGCAAGCAGCACCTCCTGCGCATAGGTGGGAAATTCGTTGCTGAACTGCATCCAAAGCTCGCGCGTGGTGTTCACCTCAGGGATGGCAAGCGGCGTGTAAGAGCCGCTTGCGGCGCTGTATACAAGCCCCAGAACCAGCACGGCAAGAATGGGGCCGATGCTGCACAGGGCCACCAGGCCGAAACTGTCGCTGTCGGAATGGTCCGAATGGCCCACCGAGGAAAGGCCAAGGCCCAGCGCCATGATGAACGGCACGGTGATAGGCCCGGTGGTGACGCCGCCCGAATCGAAGGCCACCGGCAGAAATTCGCGCGGCACAAAGGCGGCCAGTGCAAACACCAGAAGGTAACAGATAATCAAAATACGCGCCAGCGGCCAGCCGTACAGTGTGCGAAGAAAGGCCAGGGCCAGAAATACGCCCACGCCGCAGGCCACGCACAGAATAAGCACCATATCCGGCACGGCGGGCGTCTGGCGGGCCAGCACCTGCAGGTCCGGCTCGGCAATGGTGATGAACACGCCAATGGCGAAGCACACGGCGGCCACGCCGGCCGGCGTGCGCATTTTGGTGAGATGGCTGCCGGTGTGCTCGCCAATGGGCATCATGGCAATATCGGCCCCCAGGCTGAAAAAGCCCATTCCCACAATCAAAAGCACGGCCCCCACCAGAAACATCAGCAGGGTGGCCAGCGACATGGGGGTGATGGTGACGCAAAGCACAAATACAATCAGCGTCACCGGCAGCACAGCGTCCAGCGCTTCCATAATTTTTTCTTTTAGCTTCTTATTCAAAATGCCTCCTTCCATTGAGACGCACAAGGCGGGCCCTGCGCGGCGTGGTGATATGGCGTATCAAGACACCCGCACATGTGCCGCAGTTTGCGCGCTTTGTATGCGGATACCATTTACAGAAAAAGTGCCTGCCGGCCGGCGCAGCGGGCCGCCAGCCTGTGTTTTGGGGCGGCACAAAAAAGCTGCCGGGCCGGGCACGGCCCATGGGCCCCCTTTTCGTTCACTTGTAATTATTATAGCAAAAAGGGGGGCGCCTGGCCAACCCGTTTTTTGGCAGCATGGGATGCACGGGCGGTGCGGCCATGCCGGGGCGGCAGGCTGAAAAAAGGCGCCTGCACAGCCCGGCCGGGCTGCGCGGGCGCCCCTGTACAGCCGCGTTACACGGCCTCGCTGGATACGTCTGCAAACTGACTTTGATACAATTCGGCATAAAAACCGCGCTTTGCCAAAAGCTCGGTGTGGGTGCCCGTCTCCACAATGTCACCGTCCTTCATCACCAGAATCAGGTCTGCATCGCGGATGGTGGACAGGCGGTGTGCAATGATAAAGCTGGTGCGGCCTTCCATCAAATGGTCCATTGCCTTTTGGATGGCAAGCTCGGTGCGTGTATCCACACTGGAGGTGGCCTCGTCAAAAATGAGGATGCGCGGCTCGGAGATGATGGTGCGCGCAATGGTAAGCAGCTGCTTTTGCCCCTGGCTGATGTTGGTGGCCTCTTCGTTCAGCACGGTGTCATATCCATCGGGCAGGGTGCGCACGAAATGGTCCACCTGCGCGGCTTTTGCCGCGGCCAGCACCTCGTCATCGGTGGCGGAAAGCCGCCCATAGCGGATGTTTTCGCGGATGGTGCCGTTGTACAGCCATGTATCCTGCAGCACCATGCCAAAGGAATCGCGCAAATCGTTGCGGGCAAACTGGCGCACGTCATAGCCGTCCAGCAGAATGGCGCCGTCCGTCACGTCGTAAAAACGCATCAACAGCTTTACCATGGTGGTTTTTCCGGCGCCGGTGGGGCCCACAATGGCCACTTTTTGGCCCGGACGAATGATGGCAGAGAAATCGTGAATGATGGTTTTCTCCGGGTTATAGCCGAAGTGCACATGGGCAAAATCCACTTCGCCCTGAATCAGCTCGGGCGAGAGCGGGCTTTGCGGGTCGGCCGGCTCTTCCTCTTCCTCCAGAAAGGCAAACACGCGCTCGGCCGCAGCGGCCGTCTGCTGCAGCACGTTTGAGATGTTGGCAATTTGGTTGATGGGCTGGGTGAAGTTGCGCACATACTGGATGAAAGCCTGAATGTCGCCCACCGTGATGGAGCCGTTCAGCGAGAGAAAGCCGCCCAGCACACAGATGCCCACATAGCCAAGGTTGCCGGCAAAGTTCATCAGCGGCATCATCATGCCAGAGAGAAACTGGCTTTTCCAGGCCGCATCATACAGCTTTGCGTTCATTTTTTCAAAGGTGCCAAGGCTCTCTTCCTCGCGGCCAAAGGCCGTCACCACCACATGCCCGCCATACATTTCTTCCACATGGCCGTTCACATGGCCCAAATAATCCTGCTGCTGGCGGAAGTAGGGCTGGCTGCGCTTTACCACATTCATCACAATCAGCACGCTCACGGGCAGAATGCAAATTGCCACCAGCGTCATCAGCGGGCTGATGGACAGCATCATGCACAGCACGCCCACCATCATGGTGACGTTTGTCACAATCTGCGAAAGGCTTTGGTTCAGCGTTTGGGTGACGGTATCCACATCGTTGGTGATGCGGCTCAGCACCTCGCCGTTTGGCACGCGGTCAAAATACGAAAGCGGCATGCGGTCTATTTTTTCCGAAATTTCGCGCCGCATGGAATAACTCACCTTGGTGGCCACGCCTGCCATAACCCAGCCCTGCACATAGCTGAGAAGGGCGCTGGCAAGATAGATGGCCAGCAAGAACAGAAGAATTTGCCCAATGGCGGTAAAATCGATGCCGCCGGTGCCGGTAAGCATGGCCATCACGCCCTCAAACAGCTTTGTGGTGGCCTGGCCCAGCACCTTGGGCCCAAAGATGGAAAACACGGTGGAGGCCGCCGCACACACCAATACGGTGATGATGGCGGGAAGATAGCGCGAGAGGTAGCGCAGCAGCTTTGCCATGGTGCCCTTGAAGTTCTTGGCCTTTTCCCCGGGCATCATGCCGGCAGCGCCGCGCGGGCCGCCCATATGGGCGCCATGCGTTTGTTGTGCCATTATGCCAATTCCTCCTTTGAAAGCTGGCTTTGCGCAATTTCGCGATAGGTTTCACAGGTTTCCAGCAGCTGTTTGTGTGTGCCGATGCCCGCCACGCGGCCCTCGTCCAAAACCACAATCTGCTCTGCGTGCATGATGGTGGACACGCGCTGCGCCACAATCAGCACCGTGGCGCCGTCTGTATAGCCTGCCAGTGCCTTGCGCAGCTTGGCGTCTGTTTTGAAATCCAGCGCAGAGAAGGTGTCGTCAAAGATATACACCGGCGCCTTTTTCACCAGCGCGCGCGCAATGGAAAGCCGCTGGCGCTGCCCGCCGGAAACGCTGGTGCCGCCCTGGCTTACATAGGTGTCAAGGCCCTCCGGCAGCTGGCTGACAAATTCGGTGGCCTGGGCCACGTCGCATGCGGTGCGCAGCGCTTCGTCGCTGGCCTGTTCATCGCCATAGCGCAGGTTTGAGGCAATGGAGCCGGAGAACAGCATGCCCTTTTGCGGCACATAGCCAATGGCGCCGCGCAGCTCTTTCTGCGGCACATCGCGCACATCCACGCCGTCCAGCAGAATGCTGCCCTCGCTCACGTCGTAAAAACGGGGGATGAGGTTGACAAGCGTGGATTTGCCCGAACCGGTGGAGCCGATGAACGCCGTTGTCTGCCCGGGCTTTGCCGTGAAGCTGACATGGTGCAGCACGGGCTCATCCGCCCCGCCGTAACGGAACGACACGTCGCGGAACTCCACCACGCCGCGCACGGGCTGCGGCAGGTGGCGCGGCTGCTCTTTGTCACGCACAGAGGGCTGTGTGGCCAGCACCTCGTTCACACGCTCGGCCGAAACGGTGGCGCGCGGCACCATCACAAACATCATGCTGATAAACAAAAAGCTCATAATGACCTGCATGGCATATTGAATGAATGCCATCATATCGCCCACCTGCATGGTGCTTTGGGCAATTTGGTGGCCGCCCACCCAGACAATCAGCAGGCTGACACCGTTCATCACCAGCGTCATCACGGGCATCATCGTCACCATGGCGCGGTTCACAAACAGCGTGTTGGAGGTGAGGTCTTTGTTGGCCTTGTCGAAGCGCTTTTGCTCAAAATCCTGTGTGGCAAAGGCGCGAATGACCATCAGGCCAGAGAGATGCTCGCGGCTGACCAGGTTCAGCTTGTCGATGAACTGCTGCATTTTCTTGAAGCGCGGCAGCGCCACTATGAACAGCACCAGAATAACGCCCAGCATCACAATCAGCGCCAAAAGCAGAATCCACGCCATGGACACGCACTTGGAAAGCCCCATAATAAGCCCGCCAATGCCCATGATGGGCGCAAAGCACATCAGGCGCAGGCCCATGGAGAGAAATGTCTGCACCTGGGTGATGTCGTTGGTGGTGCGTGTGATGAGGCTGGCGGTGGAGAACTGGTCCAGCTCGCCGGTGGTGAAGTAGGTTACCCGGCGGAACACATCGCGGCGAAGGTCGCGCCCCACGCCGGCGCCCATGCGCGCCAGGCAGAAGCCGGCCGCAATGGCGCACGCCGTAAGCAGCACGGTGAAGCCCAGCATCTCAAGGCCCTTCATCAGGATATAGTTCGTCTGCATGGCGTCTGTGTCTGCGCCAAGCTGCACATAAAAGCTTTTGGTAAACACGCTGGCCGTCTGTTCCAGCGCCATGTCCGGCGCGCTGGCCGCCGTTTGAATGGCGTTTTGCACCGTGCCCTCAGGCAGCCGGGCCAGCATGGGCAGCAGCTGCGACAGCTGGCCTGCTTCCAGCGCTGCAGCGCCGTCTTGCCCCTGTGCCGCGGCGCCATTTTCCGCCATCAGGCCCTGCATCACCTGCACACAGGCGTAGCTGGCGCGCGAAAAGGCGGTGTCGGCCGCTGCGGTATCGGCGTCCTCTTTCAGGACATAATCGCCGGCCTTCAGGTTCGGGTATGTCTGTGCATAGGGGGCCGCGTCCTCCACGCGGGCATACTGCTGCATGGCGGTGGCCGCGTCCTCTTCTGACATGAAGGCCTGCATCAGCGCCATGCCGTCGGCCGAGATGGCCTTGGGCGCCACCTCGGTGATGCCCCCTTGCTGGATGCCGGTGTTTACGATGTCGCTCATCATGTTGGGCAGCGTCAACTCCAGCATGGCCTGGCCGAACAGAAATACCATAGCGCACACCAGCAGCACCCAGTACGGCTTCAGATACCGTTTCAATTTCAACATGGCGTCAATTTTCCTCCCATTCAATGCCCGCGGCCTGTTCCAGCTGGGCTGTGAACTTATTCAGCAGGGTGAACAGCATGGCCGTGTCCTGCTCGCCCAGCGCGTCAAGGGCGCTGTTCAGCTTTTCATTCATAGCATGGTATGCCTGTTTCAGCAGGGCGTTGCCCTGTGGGGTGAGGTGCACGCGCGTCACGCGCCTGTCCTGCGCGTCTTCTGTGCGCTGCACATACCCCATTGCCTCCAGCGCCGCAATGCGCTGGCTGAGGGCCGGCGGGCTTTGGTGCATCCCGTGTGCCAGCTGTGTCAGCGGCAGGCCCTGTGCCTGCCGCTGAGGCGGCTGCCCGGCCAGGCCCGGCCCGCCGCCAAGATGTGCCAGGGCCATCAGGGTGCCAAACTGAGATTTGCTCAGCCCGGCACAGGGGGTAATGGCCGCCCAGGCGCGGCGCATGCGGTCAATCAGGCGAAACAGCCGCACGCTTTGTGTCTTTTCCCATTCCATAGAGCAGGCCTCCGTATTTTTAAAATGATAATGAAGTTAATATTTAAGCAGCCTATTTAATCAGGTTAAAGAACAGTATAGGTGTTTTGCAGGCTTCATGCAACTGTTTTAAGAAAAAGTTCACAAATATTTCTTGATTACTTTGGAAGCTATGCATAAAAAACAGCCTTTCCATCATCCGGTAAGGATGACGGAAAGGCTGTGGGAACAGCAATTGCTATGAGGCGCCGGTTCAGCCGCCCTTCTGGCGTTTGATGACCTTCATACGGGTGAATTCCTCGCGCTCGTGCTCCTCCAGTGTGGAGGAGATAAAGCGGATGTTCTCCTCCAGGCGGGGGATGACCACATTCTCCAGCATATTGGTGCGCCGCTGGGTCTTTTTGATGGCGGTGGCAAGGCGGTATACACTGTTTTCAATGCCCGCCAGCCTGGCACACAAGCGCTTTACATGGTCGAAAGCCATATAGGCGGCGTCCAGCTGAGAGTTTGAATTGCGGAACCCGTAATAGGGGAAGGGCGGGGCCGCCTGCACTTCGCCGGTGGGAAGGTCTACCCCCATGATGCTGTGCCCGTGCATGGAAAAACCGCGCTCTTCCGGCACGACGCTGTCCAGCGATTGGTCGATGCCCAGCGTGATATTGGCGTTTTGCAGCGCGCGGTAGGCCCGCTGGAAGGTGTCGCCAATCTCTTTTTGCATGTCGGCCGCCACGTCAATAAGCTTCATCATCTCGCGCATCAGCACATTGCGCTTGCGGTCCAGCAGGTCAAAGCCAAGCTTGGCCAGCTCCAGGTTCTTTTTGCAGGCAATCAGGTTGCCCTTTGTGGGAAAAATCTGTTCCGCCACGGCCCCTCACCTCCTTTGCGTATGTGGGCAAAACGGCGCTTAGTGCGCGCGGTAGTGTTCGTCCAGCACCTTTTCATCCAGGCGGTCCAGCTCTTCGCGGGGCAGAATGCTCAAAAGGCGCCAGCCAAGGTCCAGGCTTTCGCTGATGGTGCGGTTTTCGTTTTGGCCCTGGCCCAGAAACTCTTTTTCAAAGTGGTTGCCGAAATCGAGGTACAGTTTATCGGTGGGCGAAAGCTCTTCCTCGCCAATCACGCTGGCCAGGCCGCGCGCATCGCTTACCTTGGCATAGCTGGCAAACAGCTGGTTCGAGACATCGGGGTGGTCTTTGCGGGTATAACCCTCGCCAATGCCGTCCTTCATCAGGCGCGAAAGGCTGGGCAGCACGCTGATGGGCGGGTAGATGCCCTGCTGATCCAGATAGCGGTCCAGCACAATCTGCCCCTCGGTGATATAGCCCGTCAGGTCGGGGATGGGGTGGGTGATATCATCGTTCGGCATGGTGAGAATGGGAATCTGCGTCACGCTGCCGCTGCGCCCGGCAATGACGCCCGCGCGCTCGTACAGGCTGGCAAAGTCGGAATACAGGTACCCGGGGTAGCCCTTGCGCCCCGGAATTTCGCCCTTGGAAGAGGAAAATTCGCGCAGCGCCTCGGCATAGCTGGTCATATCTGTCATCACCACAAGGATATGCATGCCTTTTTCGAACGCCAGGTATTCCGCTGCTGTCAGCGCGCAGCGCGGGGTGAGAATGCGCTCGATGATGGGGTCGGACGAGAGGTTCAAAAACATCGTCACACGGCTTAATGCGCCCGATTCCTCAAAGCTTTTGCGGAAGTATTCAGCCACGTCTTTCGTCACGCCCATGGCACAGAACACCACGCCGAAGCTCTCGGTGGAATCTTCGCTGAGCTGGGCCTGGCGCACAATCTGCGCGGCAAGCTGGTTGTGGCTCATGCCAGAGCCGGAAAAAATGGGCAGCTTTTGCCCGCGGATCAGCGTGATGAGCGTGTCAATAGAAGAGATGCCCGTGCGGATATAGTTGCGCGGGTAGGCGCGGCTTACCGGGTTGATGGCGCTGCCGTTGATATCGGCATAATGGTCGGCATACACGGGGCCAAGGCCGTCCACCGGCTCGCCTGCGCCGTTGAAGATGCGGCCCACAATCTCGTCCGCAAGCGCAAGGCGCATGGGGTGGCCGGAAAAACGGGTAGAGGCGTGCGAAAGGTCCATGCCAGAGGTGCCGGCAAACACCTGAACGACGGCGCGCTCTCCCTCCAGCGCCACCACGCGGCCCGCACGCGGGCCGGCGGCCGTCTGGATGCGCACCATCTCTTCAAAGCCCACGCCCGAGACGCCGTCCAGCGCCACAAGCGGGCCGTTGATGTCAGAAAGGCCCAGATATTCCATGGCCATGCCGCTCACTCCCTTCCGACTGGCGCCTGCGCGCCCGCGCGCGCCGCCAGCAGTTTTTCACAGATGCCGTCTATCTCTTTTTCATATTCGCCAAACAGTTCGGGCTTGTCGTTCGGTATCTCGTATTTGGCCTTCACCAGTTTGTCAAACAGGCCGGCGGCCGTCATGTCGCTCACCGGCACGCCCCCGGCGCTGAGGGCGCTGGCCTTGTCGTACAAATGCAGGATGGCCCGCATCATCCAAAGCTGTTTTTCCAGCGGCACATAGGTGTCGTTCTGGTGGAAGGCGTTTTGCTGCAAAAAGCCCACGCGGATGACGCGCGCGGTCTCCAGCGTCACCTTCTGCGAATCGGGCAAAACGTCCGAGCCGATGAGCTTTACAATTTCCATCAGCTTGTTTTCCTCGCTCAGAAGGCCCAGCATGCGCCCGCGCAGCGCGCAGAACTCCTCGCCCAGGTTCGCCGTGTAGTAGGGGTCCAGGTCCTCGTAATATTCGCTGTAGCTCAGCGTCCAGTTGATGGCCGGATAATGGCGGGCATATGCCAGCGATTTATCCAGCGCAAGAAAGCAGCGCACAAAGCGCTTGGTGTTCTGGGTGACGGGCTCGGAAAAATCAGAGCCCTGGGGCGAAACGGCGCCAATGATGGAGACGCTGCCCTTCTCGCCGTTCAGGCTTTTCACACAGCCCGCGCGCTCGTAAAAAGCCGCAAGGCGGCTGGGCAGATAGGCGGGGAAGCCCTCTTCCGCAGGCATTTCTTCCAGACGGCCGGAAATTTCGCGCAGCGCTTCGGCCCAGCGCGAGGTGGAATCGGCCATCATGGCCACATCGTAGCCCATGTCGCGGTAATATTCCGCCAGCGTCACGCCCGTGTAAATAGACGCCTCACGCGCCGCAACCGGCATGTTGGAGGTGTTGGCAATCAGGGTGGTGCGCTCGGTCATGGGTTTGCCGCTCTTCGGGTCCTCCAGCTCGCTGAACTCGTTCAGCACCTGCGTCATCTCGTTGCCGCGCTCGCCGCAGCCCACATATACAATGATATCTGCGTCGCACCACTTGGCAAGCTGGTGCTGCGTCATGGTTTTGCCTGTGCCAAAACCGCCCGGCACAGCGGCCGCGCCGCCCTTGGCGATGGGGAACAGGCTGTCGATGACGCGCTGGCCTGTGACCAGCGGGCGGCTGATGGCCTCGCGCAGGGCCACGGGGCGCGGCGTGCGGATGGGCCATTTTTGCGCAAGGTACAGCGTGCGCTCTTCCCCGCGCGGCGTTTTTACCTTGCAGATGGGGTCCTGAATGGTGTACTGCCCGTTTTCTGCCGCCCAGGTAACCGTGCCGGAGACGTCCGGCGGCACCATGCTTTTGTGCGTGATGATGCTGGTTTCCGGGCAACTGGCAATAAAGCTGCCGCCCGTCACCTGCTGGCCGGGCTTTACCAGCACCGTCACATCCCACAGCTTGTGCTCGTCCAGGCTGGCCACATGCACGCCGCTGGCAATAAAAGCGCCGTGTTCTTGTGCAATGGTGGCCAGCGGGCGCTCGATGCCGTCAAAAATATTCTGCATAATGCCAGGGCCCAGTGTGGCGCACAGCGGCGCGCCCGTGCCGCGCACGGGTTCGCCCACTTTCAGGCCAGCGGTGTCCTCATACACCTGAATGGTGGTTTTTTCCGAAGTGATGCCAATCACCTCGCCAATCAGCCCCACCTCGCCTACATACACCATTTCCATCATGGAAAAGCCGCGCGCGCCCCGCAGGGTGACAACGGGCCCGTTGATCGAATAGATCGTGTCGTTCATGGCTTGCTCCTTCTTGATCTGCCGGTTGCATGTTTTGCGCGGCCTTTACTGCACACGCAGGCCGCAACGGCCCAGAAATTCCTCGCGCAGCGAGGCAAGGCGGTCGTCCAGCGTCTCGTCAAACAGCACGTTGCCGCACGCAAGTTTGGCGCCGCCCAAAGCAATGGCGGCGTCTGCGCACAGCTCGTACTTGCAGCCCGGCAGGGCGGCTTTTACCGCGCCGGCCAGCGCATCCAAATCGGCTTTCCGCACCAGCACGCGGCAGGGCCCCTGCGCGCAGGCGTCCCTGTGGCGCGCCAGCGCGGCCTGCACAAAGGCGGCATACGCCTGCCCGCTTTGCGCAAAGGCCAGCGCGGCCTCCTGCGCTTCGGCAAACAGGCCGTTTACAAGCTGTGTGCGGTAGCGCAGCAGCCTGTCGCGGTTTTCCCGCCGGGCCACGGCGGCCTCCAGCGCGGCCGCGCGCTTGGCGGCGCGGCGGTAGGCGTCCAGCTGCGTATCCACGCTGCTGTGGCGCGCCTGCTCTACAATCTGCCGGGCCTCTTTTTCGCCCTCCTGTACAATTTGCTGCGCCTCCATCGAGGCGCTTTTCAGCACGGATGCTTCAAACATCTCGCTGCGCTGCGCATCGGCCGAACTCTGTGTGCCAAAGGGGGCTTGTTTATTTTTCTGTGCCATTGCCTTCACCTCAAATCTTCACGCCAACCACTTCAGAGATGTAGCGCCGGATGCTGTCGCCGGGGTTGGAATCGCTGTGGCGGTCCGGCATTTCTACAATCAGCGGGCGCTTGCGCCCCAGCTTGTATGCAAACACGGTGTCGGCGCATTTGGCCACCAGCTTGTCGGTGATGAGCACAAGGCCAATCTCTTCGTCTGCACAGGCTTTTTCCAGCGCGGCGCGCACCTCATCCTCTTCATGCACCACCACGCCGTGCACGCCCACAAGGCGCATGCCGGCCAGCGTGTCCACATTATCGCTGATCAGAAAGTATTTCATGGCTTACAGCCTGGACAGAATGAGGATGGAGATAAGCATGCCGTACAGGGCGATGCCTTCGCCCAACGCCACGAAAATCAGCGCCTTGCCGAAGCTTTTCGGGTCTTCCGTCAAAGCGCCAATGGCGGCCGGGGCGCCCGCGCCCACGGCGATGCCGGCGCCAATGCCTGCAATGCCCACGCTGAGGGCCGCGGCCAGGTAGCCCAGGCCGCTGTTCATATCGGCGGGCGCTGCGGCGCTTTCGCCTTCTGCAAATGCCAGGGAAGAGAAGGCGCACGCCAGCACAAGGGCCAGGGCGAGCACCAGCAGGATACGGGCTTTGTGTTTCATCTGTTTCATGAGAATTTTCCTCCTTTGCGCGCGCACGGCACGCAGCATTTCAAAATGGAAAAGGTGCTTTGGGCACCGCGGTTCAGCTTTGCGCGCGCTGCGCAAGGCTTTGGAAGCAAAGCGGGGTAAAGGGCCTGCCGTTTGCATCAAAGAAGCGGCTGAATATCTCGTAAAATTCCAGACGCAGCACCTGGATGCCCACAAACAGGCCCTCCAGCGCCATCACAAACAGGTTGCCCACCACCACAATCAGCACATACAGCGGGCCGCCTGTCATTTCGGCCAGGGTGAACACCACCGTCATCATGCCCGCATGGGCCAGCACAAAGCCGCCCACACGCAAAAAGCTCATGGTGTTGGAGGCAAAGCTCAGCATGGCGTCGAACATTTCGAAAAAGCCGTTGAGAATGATTTCGCCGGGCTTGCCGGGCTTGTTGCCCTCGGAAAGCTGCACAATGGGCTCGGCAAAATACATCATCACAAACGGCACCACCAGGCACACAATCAGGAAGGGCACGCTGCCCACAAAGGGAAGCGGAATGCCCACCACGCTCAGCAGCAGGGCAATAAGCGAGAGGTAGAACACAAGGCCGGCCAGCCCGTTTACGGAAAAGACGGCTTTCACGGCCTTGCCGCGGCGCATTTCCGAGGCAACGCCTGTGAGGATGGCCGCCACAATGATGAACACACCGGCCGCCACGCTCAAAATAAGAATGGTGTTGATGGAATCGGGCTGCAGCACTTCCACCGGCTTTTCGGCAAAGCCCATGGCGCGGTACATGCCGTCCAGCGCATGCTCAAAGCCGAACACGCTGCCGTACACAAACCCGAACAGCACCGAGAACACACTGCACCTTGTGAGGATGAGCCCAATCTCCATATGCATCTTTTTATACATGATGAAGAAGCCAATCAGCCCCAGCAGGATGCCCTGGCCCACATCGCCGAACATCACGCCGAACAGGATGGCGTAGGTGATGCTGACAAAAAGCGTTGGGTCCAAATCGCCATAACCCGGCAGGCCGTACATTTTTACAAACATCTCGAACGGGCGCGAGAACCAGTTGTTCTTCAGCTCTACCGGCGGGGTGTTCCCGGCCAGCCTGGCGTCCACGCCCGCGGCCTCATCGCTCAGCAGGCGCACGCCCGGCACGCGCTTAAGCGTCTGTTCCACTTCCTCCAGGCGCGCCGCGGGCACATACCCGCTGATATAATAGGAATGATCCAGCAGCACCACATAGCGCCGCATGCTGAACACCTGGGCCTCATAGTGCAGCCACAGCGTCATCTGGCACAAAAGCTCCAAATCGGCCGGGGTGGCCACATCGGCCATTTGGGAAAGCGCGTCGCGCTCGGCCGAAAGCTGCTGCTGCTCGCTGATGAGCTTGGCAATGGCGTCCTGCGGGGTGCCGTGCACAAAATCGGGCACCCAGAGCCGTTCGAAGAACAGCGAGGCGAAAATGGAATCCACTGCCTCGGCGTGCTCGGCAGGCACAAAATACATGCCCCAGTAAAATTCGCCGTCAAAGTCATACTGGCGGAAGGTGAACGTGCCGTCCTCGTAATAGGGCAGCTTCACATAGCTGTCCTTCGGCAGGCGGCCAAAGCGCACCTTCAGGAACTTGCAGCTGAAAATTTCATCCATGGTGGCGTCAAGGCCCGTCAGGTGATACAGCTGCTCTTTTGTCTGCTCGCACGAGGCAATGCGCGCATTCAGCTCTGCCATGCGCTGGCCGCGCTCGGCCACCTCTGCGGCAAATTTTTCCACCGTGCTTTGCACCTCGTCAAACGCAAAGGCGCGCTGCGGCGCTGTCTGCGTTTCCGGCGGCGCCTTGCCCAAATCTTTCAAAAGGCCCAGCGCCTGCGCCAGCAGGGGCTCGAACAGGTTTTCTTCCTCCTGGGCGGACTGCTGCGCCACGAACGCCTTTGCGTCGTCCGGGTCAAAGCAGGAGAGCCCCGCAAGCAGCTCCAGCGCGGCACGCGGCTCGCGCCCGTCGCCATAGATGTTCACGTGCTCCATCTTTACCATGCCCATGCACAAATGCACCTCACTTTTTGCCTGCCCGCACGCGGGCGCGGCATCAGTATTTCAAAAACGCGGCAATGTCGTCCGGCGAAAGGCCGTAGCGCACGCCCTCGATGATGTTGATGATGTTGCTGCGCTCAATGTCGCAAAGCACCAGCAGCGCCGCCAGCACTGTGTGCGGCGTGGAAGAAAAATGAATCAGCCGCTCGGCGCTGCGCCGCAGCACGCGCTGCTCGCAGATTTCTGCGCTGCCCGCGCCGCCCTCGCGCCGTTCGCCATACAGGGCGGCCGCACGGGAGGCGTTGTACAGGCGCAAAAATTCCGCCGTGTCGCGCGCAGCGGCAAGCTGTTCCATTTTGCGCTGGCTCAGCACGTTCCAATAGGGAAGCAGCAGGCGGCACAGCACGGCGGGCGTAAACTGCCCGGCAAAAAATGTTTTGGCGCGGTACAGCATGTCCAGGTTGTAAATTTCGGCCTGCTGCAAAAACAAAAGGCGGGTGTCTTTGGCGGCCGCACCCTTTAAATCGCGCGAGATAAGCTGCAGCACCGTGCCGTAATAGTAGGTTTCAAACGCATGCTCGCAGGCCAAGTAATCCAGCGCCTCGCCCTGCGCCGGCAGCACGCTTTGCAGCACCTTTGCATAGGGCGTGCCCGCCAGCACCGGCAGGCACTGGGCAGGCGTTTGCGCTTTGGCCAGCGCCAGAAGGCTGAAGCTGGTTTTATCTGCCAGAAAACCCGGCAGGTGCACAATATAATGATGGTGGAACCCCATCGAGAGCAGCCGCAGTTTGGTGAGCAGCTCGTCTATCTCGCAGCGCATCAGAAAATACGCCCCGAAATGCCCCTTGCGGAAAGAATAGCGCATCAGCGATTCGTACTTAAAAAAGATATCTTTGCGCAACGCCTCTTCCAGCTGCGCCCGGTGCAGGTTTGTTTGGGATACGCCCGCCAGGCATTTTTTAAAAGAGGGGTGTGCCTGCAGCGCCGCCGTCACCTCAATGACACTGCGCTTGCGCGCCAGCGCCTCATATTCGCTTTTTGTCAGCCGCCGCGCCGCAATGGCCTTGGCCTTCGGCACGATGGCAAGTGTGCTGAGCCCGTCCAGCATTTGCGGGGCCTCCCTTCTTGCCTATACAGGGCAGCGCATGCTTTTATGCCTCAAACATGCGTTGGCACAGCCCGTCCAGCCAGGCGTCGCGGTTTGCGTCAAAGCGGCCGTCCAGCGCATGCTTGGCGCGCAGAAATTCCTCATCCAGCGCTTTTGCCTGCGCCTGTTTTTCTTCGGCAAGGGCGGCATCCACCTGGGCCTTGCCCGCGGCCAGGCGCTTTTCATCGGCGGCGCAAATTTCTTCCGCCTGCTTTTGTGCATCGGCCACGGCCTGCGCTTTTGCCTGGCGTGCTTTGTCAATCATCTCGCGCGCCTTGCGGTCTGTCGCAAGCATCAATTCTACAAATTGCTCCATGGCAGAAAACACCTCCTGCTTTGCTTTTGGCCGGGCGGGGCGCCCCCTGCCCGGCCGCCTGCATCAATATCGGAATTTAGCATACTCTCTTCCCCGGGAAATATCAAGGGAAGCCTGCAGAAAATTTATGGGATGCAAAAGAGGGAATTTTGTGCATTTTTGAACGGTGCGCAAAGCCCGACACAGGCACCCTGCCCGCTGCGCTTCAGCGCAAGGCCCGTGGCGCCATGTGCCAGCGCGCGGGAAAGCGCCAGCGTATCTGCAGCGGGCACCCATACCTGCGGGGTGCGCCGGGCACCGGGCGCGTACAAAAAAATGAAGTGCGGCCGCAGCTCAAACAGCCCGCGCATGGCACACAGCACAAAGCCGGCGTCAAAATAGGCGCCCAGCAGCGCGGCACCCGTTTTGACGGGCAGTGCGGCCAGCACCCGCATCCCCTGCGGGGCGCGCCGGGCGGCATTTTTCAGAAGAAAGGCCAGCGGCGCGGCGCCGGTGCCGGGCAGGGCGGGCGGCAAAAGAAAAACGCCGCGCGCGCCGAACTGCCCGGCCAGCGCCCGGGCCTGCGGGCAGGGCGAAACAGCGCTGCACACCCCTAGAACAGCCTGCGGGGCGGCGCTGTGCCACGCAGCCCAAAATTCCACCCGTGCCCCGGGCGCGGCGGCCATGGGCGCCCAGCGCCCGTCGGCACCCTGCCGGGCATACCAGCCCAGGCACGGCTGCAACTGCCCTGCGCGCAAAACATCCATGTGATATGCTGTCATTCTCTGCTTCCCCCTAAAAGGCCGCGGCGCCATGCTTGGCACATTGTTTTGGCCTTTTTGCCATCTTATGCTTTTTTCGCCGCGGCTGTGCGGGCCCCTCTTCCTTTTTAGGGCGTAAACAGCTATAATAAAAAAGAAAAGCCGGGGCCCGGCGCAGAAGCTGCCCCGGAGTGGAATGACGGCCGCGGTTTGTGCGGCGGGGAGGTTTTGCATGAAAGGTCATGCCATGCTCATCCGCAAGCTGGTAATTGGCGCGGTATGCATTTTGTTGGCGGCGGGGCTTACGCTTGTTTTAAAAGAAGTGCTGGACACGCAGGACCCGGAACAGGCGCTGCCCATTCTGGAGGTGCGGTGCAACGATGTGCCCATGCCGCCGGAATATCTTCTGCGCGCTGGCTACGAGTGGAACTTTTTTACCACAAAAGAGACAAAGACGCCCGTTGTCCCCAATGAAGAGATGGCCCTGATGCCGATGGAAGTGATGGCGCAGACGCCGGTGGTTGTGTCGTACAGCACACGCCCGAAAGAGCTGAAGCTGCAGCGCTGGGACGCCGCCACCGGGGAATATCTAGAGGTGACCACCACCACGCCGGGGCATTTTCAGGCGCCGGCCGTGGCGGGGCGCTATGTGTACCGTGTCACAGGCACATGGACATTTCGCGGCGAGATTCAGGATTATTTCTGCCTGCAGGTGACATAAGAAGTTATGCGCGGAAACTATAAAGGCGGCGCATGGGTATTCCCATGTTCCGCCTTTGCTGTTTCCGGGTGGGCGAATTATGCAGCGCCGCCGCCGGGCGGGGCGTCCGTCAGGGCCAGCGTGGCCGCAAGGCTTCTGCGGTAGGCGCCCATGTGCGTCAGGGCCACAAACAGCAGGGCCATCACCCCGGCGGCCATCACCGTGTCGCTGAGGAAGTGCCGCCCCATCACCATGCGGCTGAGGGCCATGCCGGCCACATAGGCCCAGCACACCGCCCAGATTAAACCGCGCCGCCGGGCAAAGCGCACCGATACATCGCACACAATCAGCAGGGCGAAAATGCCGCAGGCCGAGGCGGTGTGGCCGGATGGAAAGCTGGTGCCGCCCTGCCCAAAGGGCCGCAGCCAGCTGGTAAAGCGGGAAAAATCGCCCGCGGCCAGCATGTCGTCAAAGCGCGTGCGGGCCCAGACGAGTTTCAGCAGGCCGATGACGGCAAGTTCCAGAATAAAATACACGGTGCCCCAAAAGCAGGCAAAGCGCAGGCGGCCAAGCCGGGCGGCGGAAACACATGCATAGCGCAAAGCCAGCGCCCCGCCCACGGCCAAAATCAGCCAAACGGCGCAGGTGAACAGCATGGGCACGGGCGCGCCGCGCCTGCGCAGCACGCTGAAAGAATGCGCGGCCAGCGCCGCGCAGCCGGCCAGTGCCGCGGCACCGCACAGCACGCGCCAGGGCGGGGCGATGCGCTGGTCCGCCGCGGCGCACAGCGCCAGCCCGGCGGCAGGCAGGTACAGCGGGTAATAGCCAAATGCCTCCATCAGAATGGCGGGCAGTGATGCCGGGGAATACAGGGCATGATCCAGCGGAAGGTCCCACACGGCGCCGGCGGCCATCCCGGCGGCAAACAGCGCAAGGCCCGCCCAGAAGGCCGGCCTTGTAAAAGCGCGGCGCACCATGTTCATCCCTCCCGGCATTGCTTTTTTTCATCATACCACAAAGCGGCCTTGCAGGCAAAGCGCAGGCGGTGTATCATAGTTTTACAAGTTAGCAATGCAGAAAGCGGAGGAAAAGGGTATGGAGTATCGTGTGTTGGGAAAAACCGGGCTGCGCGTATCGGCAGTGGGGTTCGGCGGCATCCCCATTCAGCGGCTGGACGCCCCGCGCACCCGTGTGCTGATGGAGGCGCTGGCTGCGCATGGCGTCAACTATATCGACACGGCGCGCGGCTACACCGTTTCAGAAGAATTTTTGGGACAGGCGCTGCAGGGCGGGCTGCGCGAAAAATTTATTTTGGCAAGCAAATCCATGGCGCGCACCTACCAGGCCATGGCGGCGGATATTGAGACGAGCCTGCGCAATTTGCGCACAGATTACATAGAAGTATATCAGATGCACAACCTGAAGCCAGAGGAATTCGGGCTGGCCTTTTCGCCGGACGGCGCGGCTGCGGCCATTCAGGATGCCATCCGGGCGGGCAAGGTGGGGCACATGGGGGCCACAGCGCATTCCGCGGCAGCTTTTGAAAAGCTGCTGGGTTATCCGCAGGTAGAGGCCATCATGTTCCCCTATAATATTGTAGAAAGCCAGGGCGAAGCGCTGATTGCCCGCGCGGCGCAGCAGAACGTGGGCTTCATTGCCATGAAGCCCATGGCGGGCGGCAACCTCACGGACGGCACGCTGGCGCTGCGCTATATTTTGCAAAACCCCGGCGTCACGCTGGCCATTCCCGGCATGGCCGAGGTGCCGGAAGTGGAGGAGAACGCCCGCGCGGCCGAAGCCCTTTCGCCGCTGACGCAGGCGGAACAGGAAAAGATAGCGGCCATTCGCAAAGAGCTCTCCGGCAATTTCTGCCGCCGCTGCGGCTACTGTGCGCCCTGCACCGTGGGCATCGACATCCCCTCGTGCTTTTTGTTTGAGGGCTATTTGAAGCGGTATGACCTTGCGCAATGGGCCAAAGAACGCTACAGCGGCATGAAGGTGAAGGCGTCCGCCTGCATCGGCTGCGGCAAGTGCGAGGCGCGCTGCCCGTACGAGCTGCCCATTCGGGAAAAACTGAAAGCCGTCGCCGCGGCGTTTGGAGAATGAGTGATATGGAACAGGAAACAAATGGCTTTCGCCCGGCAAGGCTGTCGTGGGTGCTGGCGTTTGGCACGGGTGCCATGGTTGTTGCTATGCTTTTTCTGCTCTGGCTTCGGGCCGATTTACGCCATGTGGAGCAGATTGACACCCCGCAACCGCTGATGCCAGTAGAGATGGAGTATGCAGCTGGCGCTACAACGGGCGGTGGTGTGCTGCGCATAGAAGGGTTTGTGCGACAGAAGGGATTAGAACCTTCTGTGTTTGATTGTACAGTGGCACTAGTCTATGAGGATGGAACAGCGCTTGCATTGCCTACAAGGATGCTGCGTCCGGGTAGATATGGTGTGTTCCCCGGAAGACAGATGGCGTCTAGTGGTGTGTTATCGGTGGTGCCTGTAAGCGAATTGAGACAAGGCGCGCCGGAAATAGTTTTTCTCTGCCATCATGATGGAATGCAGGCAAATCTGTATACAGGGGAGAGAGTGATGATAGAGGTGGCATAATGAAGACAAAAGATACTTTGCAGAGGAACTTTTTGCAGATACTGCCTTTTATTCTGTTAGGAACTGCATATGCAGTTCGCCAGATGTCATTTCCGGCAGATTTTGGAGATGATATCGCATTTGCCAATGCACTGGAAAGCCGGACGCTGTGGCAATTTGTAATCATGAGATACCAAAGCTGGACTAGCCGCATTTTATGGGAACCATTTACTGTGCTTTTCCTTTCCAACGCCTTTACCATATTTCTGTGGCGCTTGGGAAGTACACTATGTGTAATTTTTCTTGCATGGTTTTTTACGCGCTTAGCGTGGAGAGTTGCAGATAATGAGAAGCTATCCTCGGCATGGATAAGCTGTATCGCTGTTTTCTGTGTGCCTTGGGAGTTTCTAAAAGAGGCAGGTACGGTGTGCACATCATTGTTATACCAATGGGCGTTAGCTGCCGCCGCGGCGGCAGCATTGCCTCTGTTGGAGGCACCGCGCCGTGTGCCTGGATGGCAGCTTTGCCTGGGTGCTGTAATGTGCGTGTGGGCAGCCAATATGGAGCAGGTTTGTGTTCTGCTTCTGTTCTTAATGGGCGGATATACATTATACCGCCTTATTGCTGGAGAGGACGGTTGGCATTACAGTGCGGTATGCACTATTCTCTGTGGGCTGGAGCTCGTTTTTCACCTTGTGATATGTCCTGGCAACAGAGCGCGGCTCGACAGCGAGATAATATATTGGTTCGGTGATTATAATATGCTGTCACTGCCGCAAAAAATGGAAATGGCCTTTTCCAGTACTATGCTTTGGGTGGTTGATTTTGGAGAGCTTTTTTGGGGCTGCGCATATCTGCTGATCGCAGTAGTATGCTTGAAAAATGCAAGAGGCATCCTGCTGCGCCTTATTGGCTGTGCCCCGTTTCCCCTCTGGTTTATATTGGGATTTCTTCCAGAAAATATGGCGGCCTTTCCGAAAATGCCCGTTCAATTGACACACTGGGGAACTATCACCATCGAAAATTCTGGGAACCTCATGGCCTATCTGTCGTTTTTAATATGGGTGGCATTTTTGACTTTGCTGGTTTGCTCCGTGTATATTGCGATGGGACATGGGCCTTGGACACTTTTGGCTGAAGGGCTGCTGGCAGCGGGCTTCGGCACTAGGCTCATGATGGGCCTTTCTCCCACAATATGGGCTCCTGGGAAAAGAACCTTTCTCATTTTGCATGTCTGTATGGCGGCAGTTGTGATCTTCTGCCTTGCGGCGTGGCGTGGAAAACAACAAGGAGTGCAGAGGGCGCAGTAAATCAAACTTACGTATGGAACGCGTGACATGTCCAAGGGCTGACAAGGTATATTGCGTGCAAGCCTTATAAAAGGACGGTGAAATTAATTTCACCTGCGTCACTTATCCACAGCTGGGAAATGGACGTTTTGCATCTCAGACAAAAGCTTGCCTGTTTTTAGGAGACCAATGTTGCGGATTGCTTGGGCTCGATGCTGGAAATAAAAGTTTTTACTGGCTGCTTCCATTGCCCTGTCTCTGGTTTCCGAAATCAATAAAAGCCTGCCGGAGAATTTCTCCGGCAGGCTTTTGTTTCAGGCAAAGGTCAGTCTATCACGGTTTGGGTGCGGCCAATGCCCACCACGGCGCTGGTAAGCTTTTTCCAGGAATTGCAGCCGCAGATGCCGTCTGCCGTGAGGCCCACCGAGCGCTGAAACGCCTTGAGGGCCGTTTCGGTATTGTTGCCGAAAATGCCGTCCAGCGTGCGGGTAGAGTACCCAAGCGCATTCAGCCCGTCCTGCAGAATGAGCACATAGGTGCTGCGGGAATTGCGGCGCACGGTGGGGTAGCCTACGCCAGAGCAGGCCGCGGTGCCATAGCGGCGGTCGAAGTGCACCCAGCGGGGCGTCATGCTGATGGGCTCTACATAGCCCCAGGCCTTGGTAGCCACAGCGGCGTCGCGGATGCGCACGCGCTCGGCGCTGGACACATTCTGCCCCACGTCAAACGAGACGCCCGCGTAGTGCTGGCTGGTGGTGCCGTGCCCGCCCTCCCAGATGCGCTTAAAGGCATAGCCGATATAAATGCCCTTGCCGTAGCGGCGGCGCGTGAGGTTCCAGGCTTCCATGGCGGCTACCGTTGTCCAAAGCGTCTGGCTGCCCGATGAGCCGCGGAACTCCCGCAGGCGCATGGTGTTGCCGTAAGAATAGGGCATGGGGTCGTTTTCGCTGAGGTTATACTTGTAAAATTTATTGGCATAGGCGTCGTATACAAGCACTTTTGCCATAGCTTATCCCTCCTCGTCTGCTGCGTCCATCAAATAGTACTGGTAGATGGCTTCATAGGTTGCTTTGTCTACAAGGCCGGTGGCGGGCAGGCCAAAGCCCTGCTGAAACAGCTGTACGGCGTAGACGGTCTGCTCGTCGAAAATACCGGTGTCCGGCACAAAACCGGCAAAACAGTAGCGCGCGGCAATCGCGTTCATATAGCGCTGCAGGCGGCGCACCGAGATGCCGGCGGAACCCAGCGTCATCACATAGCCGGGGTACTCTCCCTCCGGCGTGTCGCCCTCGCCCGCGTCGGAAGCATAGGAAAGATAGACAATAACCAGGGCGTTCCATGTGGTTTCGTCCACTACGCCGGTTACGGGCAGGCCAAAGGCGCTTTGAAAGCTTTCCACCGCACGGGTGAGTTCGGGGCCGAACACGCCGTCCAGCGCCCCGATGGGGGTGATGTCGTCGAAGAACAGGCTGATGTAAGAGAGCAGGAACTGTACAAAACGCGTCATGTCGCCGTCCACGCCTTCTTTCAGCTCATAGCCGGGGTAGCGGAACACGCGGAAAGCCTGCACGGGGCCGTCCACTGTGCGCAGGGTGGTGATGCGGGCATAGATGCTGGCCCAGGTGTCCGGCCCCACCACGCCGTCCACCGGCAGGCCCATCAGCGTTTGATAGGCGCGCACGGCCTGTTCGGTGGCGCGGCCAAAGATGCCGTCAAACTGAATTTCCGGGATGCTGGGGTAATAGGCGCTGAGCAGGAACAGATAATACTGCACCTCTTTTACGCTGCGCCCGGTGGAGCCGACGCGCAGCGGCGAGCCGGGGTAAGTGCCCGGGCGCTCGCCCGGCCCAAGCAGGCCGTTGGCAATATCGGTATACACTTCATACAGTTTGTTCCAGGTGGCGCGGCCGATGATGCCGTCCACAGACAGGCCGTAAAACTGCTGGAAGGCGCGCACGGCGCGCTCGGTGGCCGCGCCGAAGACGCCGTCTGCCGTGATGGTGGGAATGGCGCTGTTCGAGCGCGAGATGATGCGCAGCCAGAATTGTGCGCGCCGCACGGCGTCGCCGGTGCTGCCCACCGTCATGGCCGTGCCGGGATAAGTGCCCGCGTTGCCGCCTGCCTCCGGGGAATTGTCAGATTCCATGGACGCATACTCGTGGTAGATGGCGTCCCAGGTGCTTTGGCCCACAATGCCGTCCACCGTAAGGCCGTACAGGCGTTGAAACGCACGCACAGAGGCCTCGGTGCCCGCACCGAAAATGCCGTCCACGGCAAGGTCTGGAATATCGTTGTATTCGCTCAGCTCGCTCAGCCAGAACTGGATTTGCTCCACATCTTCCCCGCGGCTGCCGCGGCGCAGCAGCGTGCCCGGCCAGGTGCCCGTGACAAGTTCGCCCGATGGCTTTTCGCCCTCGCTTGTCAGCTGGGCAAGTTTTTTCACTGCCACATAGATATAGCTGATTTTATACCAGGTGCTGCGCCCCACCACGCCGTCCTGGGTGAGGTTGAACTGCTTTTGAAATTTTTTTACCACAGCCTCGGTAGCTGTGCCGAAATTTCCGTCCACCGTCAGGGTGCCGAAAAACGGGTAATCTTGCGCGATGCGGTTCAGCTGGCGCTGAATAATGCGCACATATTTTCCGCTGGAACCCACGCGCAGCGGCGTGCCGGGGTAGCTGTCGCGGATGTCCTGGATGTTCTGCGTGCGCACAATTTCAATGTCGTTGCCGTAATAATAGCGCAGGATAGAAAGCGCGTTGTGCCCCTGTTCGGCCAGCGTCACGGTGCCCCACTGCTTCATGCCCTTGCAGCTCACCTGCTTGCCATCGCAGTATTCGGCGTAATAGGGGTTGATGGTGCCCGTTTTGCGGATGTAGGTGTTGAAGATGTCATCGGTGATGCGAATCATCACATCGAACACCGTGCGGCCGTGTACATAATACTGGTCGTAACTGGTGGAGTTGGTGATATCGAACGAATAGCCCTTGCTTTTGTACCACTCGGTATAAATGCGGTTCAGCGCAATGCTGATCTGCGCATGGATATTGGCGCGCAGCGATTCCTCCGGCCAGGTGGGGTAGATTTCGCTGGAGGCGACATTGGCGATATAATCGCGGAACGAAACGGTTACATTGCGTGCGCTGGCAGCGGGCTTGCCCAGATGGACGGTGATTTTTTCGGGGATGATGGGCGCCTCCAGAATGCGCGGCGCCGCGCACTCGGCCGCAGGCATGGGGGCGCTGCCGCCATCACCTGCCCACAGCGGGTGCGGGGGAATTACAGTGTCGTCTGGCTCCATATTCAGGCCAATGGCGCGTTCGTCTTCGCCAAAGGGGATCATGGCCAGTTCGGCCACGGCCGTCTCACCGTCAAAAATCTGCACGCCTGCAATGCGCACCGTTTCATAGCCATCGTGCTCTGCCACCAGGTCGTATACGCCATAGGGGCGCTGGGTGTTGGCCTCGTCCAGGGAAAGGCTGCGGGGCGGGCATGCCAGCGGCAGGGCGGAAAACAGGCCGTCCTCGCCGGTCTCGGCCGTCCATTTTGTGCCGTCCTCCCCTGTGAGGGTAAGGCGCACGCCCGCCACGGGCAGAGCGTTCCGGGCGGAATAGCTGCGCGCAGTGAAAAGGCCCGTGCCGGTATCCGCAGCGCGCGTGGTGTTTGAAAATGTGTTTGCCATGCAAATTCTCCTCTCTGGGGCATGTGGGCGCGGCCGCTTTCCGGCAGGGCACGCGCCGTGCGCCCTTGTGGCAGTCTATTCACCAGTGGCCTGCGCGGCCACCCTTGTGCGGGCTTTCTTTTTTGCGCGTTTTGTACTATACTGTAGCTAAAAGTTGTAAAGCCGGGGCAAAGGAGTGGGCAGGATGGAGTATTTGCTGGAAAACGAATTTTTGCAGGCGGTGGTGGCCTCCCAGGGGGCCGAGCTTGTCAGCGTTAGGGAAAAGGCCACCGGGCGCGAGCTGATGTGGCGGGGCGATGCCGCCGTATGGGGGCGCCATGCGCCCATTCTGTTCCCCTACTGCGGGCGGCTGCGGGGTGGCGCGTTCACACACCGCGGCGTGCGCTATGAGGGCGGCCAGCACGGCTTTGCGCGCGATATGGAACATGCCCTGGTGGAAAAGGGCGAAGCGCACGTTTCCCTGTGCCTGGAGGCCAATGTGCTCACCATGGAAAAGTTTCCGTTTGCGTTCCGCCTTTCCAGCACCTATACGCTGCAGGGCACCAGCGTGGTGCACCGTGTGCAGGTGGAAAACCAAAGCGGCGAGGTGATGCCGTTTTCCCTGGGCTATCACCCCGGCTTTGCCTGCCCGTTTGACGCGGCGCACGGCACGCAGGATTATGTGCTGCGCTTCGATGTGCCGCAGACGCCTGCGGTGGTGGAGGTGGACGAGGCCACCGGCCTTGTGACGGGTGGCACCCACACCTTGTTTGAAAACGGCACGGACATTCCTTTGACCGACCATTTGTTCGACCATGACAGCATCTGCATGACAAACCTGACGGCCCGTTCGCTCAGCCTGGTGGAGGCCGGCACCGGCCGCGGTGTCTCGGTGGATATCACGGGCTTTCCCTATGTGCTGGTGTGGAGCGTGAAGGGCCCGGTGCAGTTTGTGTGCATCGAGCCCTGGCACGGCCTGCCGGATGCGGCCAATGCCACGGGCGAATGGCTGGAAAAGCCGGCCACCGTGCGCCTGGCGCCCGACGAAAGCTGGGGCACGCAGCTTTGCATGACATTTCATCTTTAAACAAAACCCGGGGCCCTGCCTTAGCAGGGCCCCGGGTTTTTCAAATCAGTTCGCACAGGATGCTGTTCTGCAGCAGCATGCCCTGCGGCAGAAGGCGAAGCACATCGCCGTCAAAGGCAGCAAGGCCGTGGCTGCACAGCGTTTGCAGGAAGGCCATTTGCTTTTGGGTGAAGCCCCGGCCCCATTTCTGCTTCAGCGCGCGCAGGGAAAGGCCCGACGAAAGCCTCAGCTGCAGCATGATATAATCTTCCCGCGTGCAGGCGCCGTCCTGCTGATAGGCCGCGGGCCCGGAAAGAAACTGCGCCGTGCCCTGCGGGCAGAAAAAACGCCTGCCGCCAAGGCAGCTGTGGGCGTGCGGGCCAAGGCCCAAATAGTGCTGGCAGTTCCAATACAAAAGGTTGTGGCGGCTCTCATAGCCCGGCTTTGCAAAATTTGAAATTTCATACTGCGCAAACCCGCGCGCGCCCAGCGCCTGAACGCAGGCAAGGTAGAAATCTGCGGCCTCGTCGTCACCCGGCAGGTGCGCGGGCGGGGCCTTGCCCCAGGGGGTGCCGGGCTCCAGCTTCAGCAGGTAACACGAGATGTGCGTGCAGCCGCCGCTGTCCAAAAGCTCCAGCGTGGCGTCCAGCTCTTTTTGCGTATAGCCGGGCAGGGCCAGCATCACGTCGCCCGACAGGTTGGTAAAGCCCGCCTCTTGTGCCCAAAGCAGCGCCTGGCGGGCCTGGGCGGCGGTGTGCGGGCGCCCCATGCGGCGCAGGCTTTCATCCAGGGCCGTTTGCACGCCCAGGGAAAGGCGGTTTGCGCCCGCGGCGAAAAAGCCGCGCAGCAAAGCGGGCGTCAGCGTCTCGGGGTTTGCCTCCAGCGTAATCTCCGCCCCGGCGCGGGGCTGTGCCGCATCAATCAGCTGTGCAAGCTGGGCCGGGCGCAGCAGGCTGGGCGTGCCGCCGCCGAAATACAGGGTGTCCGGCGCGCCCGGAAGCTGCCAGCGCAGGCGGGCCAGCTCGCGCAGAAGGGCGTCTACATACGCCTGCGGCACCTGTGCGCTGCCGCCAAGGGAATAAAAATCGCAGTAGCGGCATTTGGAAAGGCAGTACGGAATATGGAAATAGATGCCCTGCACCATGGCCCCCCTCTCTGCGCGGCCCTTTGCGGTGCGGGGCCGGCAGGTCTCTTTGAAAAACATAGTACCACAAACGCCCCGGCTGCGCCAGAGGCGTTTTCCTTGACACAGGGGGCTTTTCAGGGTAAGCTAATACTATATGTGAAAACGCCGTTTTGCGCGGCAGGAAAAGAGGAAACAGGAATATGAAGCGAGTCGTCATCATCGGCGCCGGGCCCGCCGGGCTGACGGCAGCCAAAGAGCTGCTGGCAGGCAATGAGCCATACGACATCACCATTCTGGAAGAGAGCAATGAGATAGGCGGCATCTCCCGCACGGTGCGTTACGAGGGGAACCGCATGGACATTGGCGGGCACCGCTTCTTTTCGAAAAGCGACGAGATTATGCAGCGCTGGGCGCAGTGGATGCCCCTGCAGGGCGCGCCCAGCTTTGACGATGCCAAGCTGGGCCGCGAAAAACCGCTGGCACAGGGCGGGCCAGACCCGGAGAAGGAAGACCGCGTGATGCTGGTGCGCGACCGCGTCTCCCGCATTTATTATGGCAACCACTTCTTCGATTACCCCATCAGCATGAAGTGGGAAACCATCCGCAACATGGGCTTTGCCACCACAATGAAAGCGGGCTTCAGCTATTTGAAGGCCATGGTGGCCAAAAGGCCGGAGACGAACCTGGAAAACTTCTATATCAACCGCTTTGGCAAGGTGCTGTACAGCATGTTCTTTGAGGGCTACACCGAAAAGCTGTGGGGCCGCCACCCCAGCGAAATTGCGGCAGATTGGGGCGCCCAGCGTGTGAAGGGGCTTTCTATTCTGAGCCTTTTGAAAAACATGCTGCCCAAGGGCAAAAACGCCGAGGTGGAGACAAGCCTGATTGAACAGTTCTGGTACCCGAAGTTCGGCCCCGGCCAGCTTTGGGAGACGCTTGCGGCAGACGTGCAGGCGCAGGGGGCAAAGCTGCAGTTTGGCCACAGCGTCAAGCGCATTGTGTGCGAGGGCGGCAGGGTGAAGGCCGTGGTGTGCGACACACCGCAGGGCGAACAGACGCTGGAGGGGGATATTTTCATCTCCTCGATGCCGGTGAAAGACCTTGTGCTGGGCATGGAAGCCGCCGCGCCCGCGCGCATTCGCGAGCTGGCTGCCGGCCTGCCTTACCGCGACTTTGTCACCGTGGGGCTTTTGGTGCCCCGCCTTGGCCTGAAAAATGAGACGGCGATGAAAACGCTGGGCAACATTGTGCCCGATTGCTGGATTTATGTGCAGGACCCGCGTGTGAAGCTGGGCCGCATCCAGATTTTCAACAACTGGTCCCCCTACATGGTGAAAGACCCGGAGCACACTGTGTGGATTGGCCTTGAATATTTCTGCGCCGAGGGCGACAGCTTCTGGAACATGCCGGAAGAGGAGTGCACCGCCTTTGCCGTTTCGGAACTGGAGAAGATGGGCGTGGTGCAAAAGGGCGATGTGCTGGCCTCGCACCGCGAGCGCGTGAAAAAGGCCTACCCCGCCTATTTCGACACCTACGAGCACATGGATGAAATTGTGTCGTTCCTGAACGGCTTTGAAAACCTGTACTGTGTGGGCCGCAACGGCCAGCACCGCTATAACAACATGGATCATTCCATGCTTACCGCCATCCGCGCGGCCGAGGCCATTGGCAAAGGCGGGGAAGGCAAACAGGCCATTTGGAATGTGAACACGGAAAAAAGCTATCACGAATCGAAAGCGTGAGGCCAGAATGCCCAAAGGCCCCGCAGGGGAAAAGCCTGCGGGGCCTGCTGCTTTTTGCGGGCACAGCCGTGGACGAAAGGGGGAGATGCAGCATGCTTGCCTTGCTTCTGGCGCCTGTCTATCTGGTGCTGAACGCCTATCTGGCGCGCTGGCTTTTGCGCTGGATGGCTGCATGCACCCACTGGTTCAAAAAGAAGTGGGCCGTGGGGTGCATCATGGCGTTCTATATTTTTGTTTCGCTTTCGCCGCTCACAGGGTTTCTGATTACACAGGGCCCGGTGCACCGCTTTTTGAAGCTGCTGGGCAATTACTGGCTGGGCACGCTGGCGTATATTCTGCTTACCGTGCTGGTGCTGGATGCAGTGCGCCTGATATGGAAGCGCACCCGGTGGGGGGCAAAGGGGCTGCGCCACCCGCGGCGCGCGTTTGTGGCTGCGGGCGGGTTTGTCATTTTGTTTGTGGCAGGCATCAGCGCCTGGGGCATTTTGCATGCGCAGAACGTGGTGCTGCGCGAAGAGACCGTCACGGTGCACAAGGCATGCGCTGCCGCCCGGCAGGGCGAGCTGCGCATTGCCCTTGTGTCTGACCTGCACCTTGGCTACAATGTGGGCGCGGCACAGGTGCGGCGCGTGGTGGAAACGGTCAACGAAACACAGCCGGACGTGGTGGTGCTGGCGGGCGATGTGTTTGACAACGAATATGCCGCCGTGTATCAGCCCGAGAAGATAGCCGCCCTGCTGCGGGGCATTCGCAGCCGCTTTGGCGTGTATGCCTGCTGGGGCAACCATGATGTGAGCGAGCGGCTTTTGGCTGGCTTTTCTTTCACGGCGGAAAACCCGGCCGCCGAGGACGAGGCCTACCGTGCGTTTTTTCAAAATGCAGGGGTGCAGCTTTTGGAGGACGAGAGCGTGCTGGTGGAAAACGCCTTTTACCTTGTGGGCCGGCAGGACCCGCAGCGCCAGGAAAAGCTGGGGCAAAGCAGGCTTTCCCCGGCGCAGCTTTTGGCCGGGCTGGACGCCGAAAAGCCTGTTTTCGTCATAGACCATCAGCCTCGCCAGCTGGAAGAGCTGGCCGCCGCAGGGGCGGACCTGGCTTTGTCCGGCCACACGCACAACGGCCAGATGTTTCCGGGCAACCTGCTAATCCGCCTGGCTTGGAAAAACCCGGCCGGCGTTTTGCAGGTGGGGGATATGACTTCCTGCGTTACGCAGGGCGCAGGCGTTTGGGGCCCAGCCATGCGCGTGGGCACAGACAGCGAAGTAATGCTGCTTCATGTGCGCTTTGCACCGTGAGGCCAGGCAAAGTAAGGGGGAATTAGAAATGTGGCAGCCAAAACAGTGGAAAAAGGCCGCCCGGCACACGCTGAAAGCAAATTATGGCCGCATTGTGGCCGTGTGCGTGCTGGTTGGCATTTTGGTGGGAGGGCTTAGCCTTTCGCCCGTGCATTCCGGGCCGGCGCCCGGGCAGGACGGCCAGGCCCAGGCCGGGTATGCGGCCGGAAAAAGCAACATGCAGATTTTGGAAGAGTTTTTGGAGAATACCTCTGCCGGGCAGGCGCTGCAGCGGGCACAGGCCAGCCCCGATGGGGGCCGGGGTGTGCTGAGCAAGCTGGTTAACAACATCACTGCCTCCGGGTCTTTTCTGTTCGGCGCGCTGAACGCCGTGAACCAGATGGCTTTTCAGGGGCGCTTCGGCGCCGGCATCGTCATTGCCTTCGGGGCGCTGCTCACGTTCTGCTGGTGGGTGTTTGTGGGCGGTGTGCTGCCGGTGGGCGAGCGGCGCTTTTTTCTGGAGAGCCGGGCATACCGCGGCACGCGCTTCCACCGCGTGTTTTTGCCCTACCGCGTGCATTGCACGCGCCACACGGCCTTTGTGATGCTGGTAAGGGATGCAAAACTTTGCCTGTGGGCGCTTACCGTGGTGGGCCTGCCGGTGAAGCTGTATTCTTACCTGATGGTGCCCTATATCCTTGCCGAAAACCCCTCCACACCCTGCCGCGAGGCCTTTCGCCTTTCCAGCAGCATGATGAAGGGCTATAAGTGGCGCTGCTTTTTGCTGGACCTCTCCTTCCTGGGCTGGTATCTGCTTAACATACTGACGCTTGGCGCGCTGGATGTTCTGTTTACCTCGCCTTACCGCAAGGCCGTGTATGCAGAGGCCTATATGGCGCTGCGGCAGGAGGCCAAGCGCCGCCAGGCGCCCGGCGCACAGTGGATGTGCGACACCGCGCTGGAGGCCGCGCCCTGCCAGGGCGAATACCCGGCAGAGCAATACCTTCTGCCCGAGGCGGAGGGCCGGCGCTGGCTGAAGGTGGATTATCACTGCCGCTATTCGCTGCAGACGCTGATTCTGCTGTTTTTTACCTTTTCGTTCATCGGCTGGGTGTGGGAAGTGAGCCTGCACCTGTTTGGCAGCGGCGTGTTTGTAAACCGCGGCGTGCTGCACGGGCCGTGGCTGCCCATTTATGGCACGGGCGGCGTGCTTTTGCTGGTGCTGCTGAAAAAGGTGCGCGACAACCCGCTTGCCACCTTCCTTTTGGGCATGGTGGTGTGCGGCGTGGTGGAATATTCCACCGCCTGGTACCTGGAGACGTTCAAGCACACCAAATGGTGGGATTACACCGGCTATTTCCTCAATTTGCACGGGCGCATCTGTGCCGAGGGGCTTTTGGTGTTCGGCCTGGGCGGCTGCATGTTCATCTATGTGCTGGGCCCGCTGCTGAACAACCTGTATGCAAAGGTGCCGGCGCGCGTGAAAAACAGGCTGTGCGCTGTGCTGCTGGCTGTGTTTTTGGTGGATTTCGCCTATTCCTCCTTTGTGCCAAATACGGGCGAGGGCATCACCGATTACCCCGCGCCCTCTTTGCCGCCGGCGCAGGAATAAAACAAAAAGGCGTGCTTCCCGGCCAAAACCAGGAAGCACGCCTTTTTATTTTCTGTTTTCCAAAATGCCCAAAGCGGCACGCGGGGCAGGGGCTCAATAGGCTTTGCCCCACACCACCATAGCCTTGGCGGGCTTGCCGCAGCAGGGGCACACATCCGCCAGATGCTCCTGCTCAAAGGGCATGCAGCGGCTGGAAAGGCCGGCCTTTTCCTTCATCATGTCCTCGCAGGCCTCGTCGCCGCACCACATCGTTTTGATATAGCCGCTTTCGCGGGAGGCAATGTCCACCACCTCGTCCATGGTTGTGGCCGAGAAGGTGCGCGCGGCGCGGTTTTCCTGCGCGCGGGCATACAGGGCCTTGCCCACAGCCTGCAGCTGCTGGGGAATGACGGTTTCCAATTCTTCCAGCGGGGTGAACAGCTTTTCGCGGTCTGTGCGGCGCACCAGCACACACTGGCCTTTTTCAATGTCTTTGGGCCCTATTTCCAGGCGCAGGGGCACGCCCTTCATCTCCCACTGGGCAAATTTCCAGCCGGGGGAATTGTCCGACGCATCCAGCTTCACGCGGCAGAACTTGGCAAGGCGCGCACGCAGCTCTTCGGCCTTTTCCATCACGCCGGGCTTGTGCGCGGCCACCGGCACAATCACCACCTGGTACGGCGCCACGGCCGGGGGCAGAATCAGCCCCTCGTCGTCCCCGTGCGTCATGATGATGGCGCCCACCAGGCGGGTGGAAACGCCCCACGACGTCTGGAAGGGGAACTGCAGCTTGTTGTCGCGCCCGGTGAACTGCACGCCAAACGCGCGCGAGAACCCGTCGCCGAAATAGTGGCTGGTGCCGCTTTGCAGGGCCTTGCCGTCGTGCATCATGGCCTCGATGGTGTAGGTGGCCTCGGCGCCTGCAAATTTTTCGCTGTCTGTCTTTTTGCCCTTCAGCACGGGGATGTTCAGCTCTTCCTCACAGAAAGAGGCATAGGTGTTCAGCTGCTGCTCTGTCTCGGCAATGGCCTCTTCGGCCGTCTCGTGGATGGTGTGCCCCTCCTGCCACCAGAACTCGCGGCTGCGCAAAAACGGGCGTGTGGTCTTTTCCCAGCGCACCACGCTGCACCACTGGTTATACTTCATGGGCAGGTCGCGCCAAGAGTGCAGCACATGCGCAAAGTGGTCGCAGAACAGCGTCTCGGACGTGGGGCGCACGCACAGGCGGTCTTCCAGTTTTTCCGAGCCGCCCATTGTCACCCACGCCACCTCGGGCGCAAAGCCCTCTACATGGTCTTTTTCCTTTTGCAGCAGGCTCTCTGGAATAAACAGCGGCATGGCCACGTTTTCATGGCCGGTTTCTTTGAAGCGCTTGTCCAGCAGGTGCATGATGTTTTCCCAAATGGCATAGCCGTATGGGCGCAAAATCACGCAGCCCTTCACGGCCGAGTAGTCCACCAATTCTGCCTTCAGGCAGATGTCGGTATACCACTGGGCGAAGTCCTCGTTGATGGGGGTAATGGCTTCCACCATTTTTTTGTTCTCGCTCATACGGCATCTCCTCACAGAAAGTTTTCAAAGCACGCGGCGGCCCGGCACCGTGCCGGCGCGCGGATAATAAAAGCCCCCAAGGTTTGGGGGCTTTAAAAGCAAACCGGAAACTCAGGTGTTTTCTTCGATGTAGCGCACAACGTCGCCGACGGTGTGAAAATCTTCGATTTTGTCGTCCGGCATTTCCAGGCCGAACTCATCTTCCAGCGTCATGGACAGGTCTACAATATCGAGGCTGTCTGCATCGAAGTCTTCGAGGAGGTTCGAATCCATCGTAACACGATCCTCGTCAAGATCGAGCTGGTCGCAGATGATCTCACGCACGCGTTCAAAAACCACTTCTTTTCTCCCTCCCATATGCGCTGCACGGGCCCTTCTGGCGGCCCGGGCGGCGAAATATCTACTACATTTTATATCGGTGTTTCTGTGCTTGTCAAGCGGAAAATAAAAAATACTGCGCAGGAACAGGCAAGGCCGCCCGCACCGCGTAAAACGGGGTACTTTTCCATGGAATTTACACAAAAATTTCAACGGATTTTCAGCATATGGGCGTATCATAAACGCACAGCAGGGGGGTGCGCCGGTGAAGATTTTGATTATAGAGGACGAGCGCCTGCTGGCCCAATCGCTGCAGCTGGCCCTGCAGCGCAGGGGCTTTCAGGTGGAACTTGCCCACGATGGGGAGACAGGCGCGGCCTATGCGGATACGGGCGTTTACGATTTGCTGGTTTTAGACGTGATGATGCCCGGCATGGACGGCTATACCCTGGCGCGCCATGTGCGCAGCCGGCACGGCGCGGTGCCCATTTTGATGCTGACGGCAAGGTCCAGCGTGTCGGACAGGGTGGAAGGGCTGAACGCCGGGGCAGATTATTACCTGACAAAGCCGTTCGATATGCAGGAGCTGTTTGCCTGCATCCACGCGTTGCTGCGGCGCCAGGGCGGGCAGGTAAACACGCTTGTGTTCGGCAACACAGGGCTGGACCTGGACGCGCACGCGCTTTGCTGCGGCGGGAAGATTATGCGCCTTTCTGCCAAAGAGTTCGACGTGATGCGCCTTTTGATGCAGGCGGGGGAAAAGAACGTCCCCAAGGAAGTGCTTTTGGCCCGCGTTTGGGGCTATGAGACAAGCGCGGTGGAAAACAATGTGGAAGTGTATGTGGGTTTTCTGCGCAAGAAGCTGAAGGCCCTTGGCTCAAACGTGGCCATTGCCGCCGTCCGGCGGGTGGGGTATCATCTGGAGGTGGGCAAGGCGTGATCCGGCGGCTGCGCTTGAAATTTATCTGTGTCAATATGGCCATTGTTTTGGTGATGATGGCCCTTATGACGGTGGCCGTGCTGTACTTTACCCAGCGCAGCCTTGCGCGCGAAAGCCTGCACGCCATGCAGCAAATTGCCATGGACCCGCTTCGCCCGCAGGCGCCCGGCGAGGCGGCCGATGGGGTGCGCCTGCCCTATTTTGTTTTGGAGGTAGACGAAACAGGGGCTGTGCACGCGGCCGGCGGCGGATATTACGATTTGTCCGACACGGGCTTTCTGGCGCAGGCTGCGGCGCAAATTGAAGCCGAAGGGGCGCAAAGCGGCGTTTTGCGTGCCTATGGCCTGCGGTTTCTGCGGGCAGAGACGCCGCACGGCAAATATATTGTGTTTGCCGATATGTCGCACGAGCACAGCACATTAAGCGGCCTTCTGCGCACCTGCCTGCGCATTTCGCTGGCCGGCAGCCTGGTTTTTCTGGCCATCAGCACGCTGCTGGCGCACCTGGCGGTGCGCCCTGTGGAAGAGGCATGGGCACAGCAAAAACAGTTTGTGGCCGACGCCTCGCACGAGCTGAAAACGCCGCTGACGGTTCTGCTGGCCAATGCAGAGCTGATGTGCGCAGAGGGCAGCACCCCATGCGAGCAGCAGGCGCTGGCGCGCGGCACCCTGGCGGCCGCGCGGCGGATGCGCAGCCTTGTGGAAAAGCTGCTGGAGCTGGCACGGGCCGACGGCGGCGTGCTGGAGCCCGCGCGCACCCGGCTGGATTGGGCCCAGGAAACGAACGAGGCGCTTTTGCCCTTTGAGCCCCTTTGCTTTGAAAAGGGCCTTGTGCTGGACACCCGGCTGGATGCGGGCATTTTTGTGCGCGGCGACGCCGCTTTGCTTCAGCAGCTGGCCGCAATTCTGCTGGATAACGCGTGCAAATATTCTTCGCCCGGCACGGTGGTGCGCGTGGTGCTGAAGCGGCGCGGAAAGCGCCGCGCCGTGTTGAGCGTGGCAAACTGGGGGCAGCCCATCCCCGCGAAAGAGCTTGCGAATATCTTCAAGCGCTTTTACCGCATGGACGCCGCCCGAAGCCAAAGCGAGGGCCATGGCCTGGGCCTTTCCATTGCGCAGCAAATTGTCCGCCGGCACGGCGGAAAAATTTGGGCCGAAAGCGAAAACGGGCAAAACACCTTTTATGCAGAGCTGCCCAGCACTGTAAAATAAGCCACCCGCCCCGCGGTTGGCTTTTCTTTTTTGCGCTGCGCGCCTGCACGCCGCGCGGCGGCCCCTGCCCTGCCCAAAGCTGTTTCAGCAAATTTTCACAAATGGAGGGCCTTTTTTCAGCTTGGTTTCAGCATGGTGTGCTACAGTAAAAAAGGCGGATGCGCCGCGCAAAGCCGTGCACGGGCCCGCCGGGGGAGGCAGGATATGATAGCAGTAGAACATCTAACCAAAAAATACGGCGAATTCACTGCGGTGGACGATATCTCGTTCACCCTGGAAAACGGGCACATCTATGGCTTTCTGGGGCCCAACGGCGCCGGAAAATCCACCACCATGAATATCATGGCCGGCTGCCTTGCCGCCACAAGCGGCGAAGTGCACATTGACGGGTATGACATTTGCGAAGAGGAAAAGCAGGCGAAAAAGCGCATTGGCTATTTGCCGGAGGTGCCGCCGCTTTACCCGGATGAAACGCCGCAGGAGTATTTGAATTTTGTGGCGCAGGCAAAGGGCATCCCGGCCAGGCAGGCTGCGCAGGAGGTGCAGCGCGTTATGCAGGAGGCGGGCATCGGCAGCATGTCGGGCAGGCTGATCCGCCATCTGTCCAAGGGCTACCGGCAGCGCGTGGGCATTGCGCAGGCCCTGCTGGGCGCCCCGCAGTATATCATTTTGGATGAGCCCACCGTAGGGCTGGACCCCTTGCAGATTATTGAAATACGCGACCTCATCCGCCAGCTGGGGGAAAAGCACACGGTCATTTTAAGCTCGCACATCCTCTCGGAGGTGCAGGCCATTTGCGAAAGCGTGCTGATTATTGCGCACGGCAGGCTGGTGGCCTTTGACACCCCGCAAAACCTGGAAAAGGCCATTGCGCCCAACCGGTTGGAGCTGTGTGCCGACGCGCAGGAAGCAGAGCTGCGCGCCATTCTGGCACAGGTGCCCGCCGTGGCGGGGGTGGAGGCACAGCCCTGGCAGAATGGATGCCGGGCCGTTTTGACGCTGGACACCGCCGCCCTGCACGAGGAATGCCGCAACATCTTTTTTGCCTTTGCCCGCGCGGGCAAGGCCATTGTGCAAATGACGCCCGTAAAGGCAGACCTTGAAAATATTTTTATTGAGCTGACGGAAAGCGACCAGCCCGAGGGGCAGCCGCAGGCCAGCACACCGGGAAAGGAGGAGCCGCAGGATGAAAGCCGTGTTGAAGCATGAGTTTTCGCTGTATTTCCATGGCATGACGGCCTATGTGGTTGGCGCGGCTTTGCTGGAGTTTATTGGCATTGGCGCCATGCTGTACAACATCAACAGCGCTGTGGCGAATTTTGAATATGCGCTGGGCAGCTTTTGCATTGGGTTTGTGGCGCTGGTGCCGGTGTTGACCATGCGCAGCATTGCCGAAGAAAAGCGGCAGAAGACAGACCAGCTTTTGTATCTGCTTCCCATTTCTTCCACAGAGGTAGTGGCGGGCAAATACCTTGCCATGGTGTTTGTGTTTGCGCTGCCCATGGCGCTGGCCTGCGTGTACCCGTTTGTGTTTTCCATGTTTGGCGATGTCTACCTTCCCACCTCTTACGGGGCGCTGGCGGCCTTTGTGTTTTTGGGCATGGCGCTAATCAGCATTGGCATGTTCATCTCGTCCCTCACAGAATCGCAGGGCATGGCGGCCGGGCTGTGCGTGGCAGTTATGCTGCTGTGCTATTACAGCGCCACCCTGGCCGATTACATTGCCTCCACCGCCTTCAACGTGGTGGCCTTGGCGGTGCTCAGCATTCTGCTGGCCGTGGTGGTGCGCTGGCTGACCAAATCGGATTACGCGGGCATTGCCACAGCGCTGCTGTGCCTGGCGGCGCTGGTTGCCCTGTGGCTCATCAGCCCCGACACGCTGGAGACGCTTTTGCCGGACCTGATGAGCGAGCTTTCGCTTTTCGAGCGCTTTTACACCTTTGTAAACGGCGTGTTCGACGTGACGGCCATTGTATATTACGCAAGTGTGACAGTGTTTTTCCTGTTCCTCTGTGTACAGTCTTTAGAAAAGAAGAGGTATAACGGATGAAGAACAAATGGAACAAGGCAAGGCTGAAAGAATACCTTGCGGGCAACAAGGCGGCCCTGCACACGCGCTCGGCCCGGGCGGGGGGTTACAGCTTTGTGCTGAGCCTGATTGTGCTTGCCATTCTGGTGGCCGTTAATGTGCTGGCGCAGGCGCTGCCCACCAAGTGGACGCAGTTTGACATTTCCGCCGCGCAGCTGTATTCGCTTACGTCAGACACCAAAGCGGTGGTTACCAACCTGCAGCAGGACGTGACTATTTACTGGATTACGCAGGCCGGCGAGGAAGATTTGGTGGTGGAAAAACTGCTGCAGCGCTACAGCGAGCTTTCCAGCCATATTACGGTGGTGAAAAAGAACCCGGATATCTACCCCACCTTTGCCCAGCAGTATACCTCAGACACCGTGTACAACAACTCTCTGGTGGTGGAATGCGGGGAAAAATACCGCTACATCGGCTATGAGGACATTTACCAGTACGACGCCATGAGCTATTACACAACGGGCTCTGCCTCGTCTTCGTTCGACGGCGAGGGCGCCGTCACGTCGGCCATCAGCTATGTGGTAAGCGAAGAGCTGCCGCAGATATACCTGCTTACCGGCCACGGCGAGGCCGAACTGTCTGAAACCTTTGCCGCCGAGCTGGAGCGCAGCAATATGGAGACAGCCGAGCTTTCGCTTTTGAATGTGGACGAGATTCCGCAGGATTGCGACGCCATTCTCATCAACGCCCCCACTAGCGACATCTCGCAGGAAGAGCAGGCAATGCTGCAGGAATACCTGCAGGGCGGCGGGCGCCTTCTGGTGCTCTCGGGCCCGCAGCAGGAAACCGAACTCACCAACCTGTACGCTATTTTGGAAGGGTACGGCGTGTCGGCCGCGCAGGGCATTGTGGTGGATACCGACCGCGAACACTATGCCTTCAGCGCGCCGTATATCCTGATGCCAGAGCTGGGCTCTTCAGACATCACCGCGCCGCTGGAAGAAAGCGGGCACCATGTAATTGTGCCCATTGCCCAGGGGCTTACCACATCGGAAGAGGCGGCCGGGGCCACGGTGACGCCCCTGCTGGAGACATCCAGCGATGCCTTCTCGAAAATTTCCGGTTACGGCATGACCACTTATGAAGAGGAGGACGGCGACATTGGCGGCCCGTTTGCGCTGGCCGTGTCGGTGGAGGATGCATCCGCAGGCGGAAAGCTGGTTTGGGTGGCAAGCGATTATTTGCTGGACGATTTGTACAATTCTTATTCCTCTGGCGCCAACCTCGATTTTGCCATGAACTCCCTCTCGTGGATGATGGGCCAGCAGGATGCAATTTCCATCCGAAGCAAATCGCTGGATTATAACTACCTCACCATCAGTGCCGGCGCAGCCACTGCGCTGAAAGTGTTTATGATTGGCGTTGTGCCGCTGGCGTACCTGCTGGTAGGGGTGGATGAAGTGCTGCGCAGGAGGAAAATGGCATGAAACGAAAAAAAACACTGCTGCTGATGCTGGGCGTGCTGGCCGGCTTGTGCGTGGCCATTGCGGCCGTGCTGGGGCTGGAAAAGCACATCGACAGCATCAACGCCGTCAACGAAGAAATCATCAGCCTGGCCCCGGATTCGCTGACGCGCGTGTCGTGGACGCGGGACGGCAGCACGCTCAGCTTTATCAAAGAGGACGGCGTATGGCGCGACGAGCAGGACGAGGCCTTCCCGGTGGACCAGGACGCCATGCAGGAGCTTTTGGCCCGCTTCGAAACGGTGCAGGCAAGCTTTGTCATTGAAGATGTGGAAGATTACAGCCAGTACGGCCTGGACGAGCCGCAGTGCACCATCACGCTTTCTGACGGCGACGGCGGCACCGTGGTAGAGCTGGGCGGCTATTCCACCATGGACGATAAGCGCTATGTGACGCTGGGGCAGGGCACCGTCTACCTGATAGACGACGACCTTCTCAGCTATATTCCGGAAAGCCGGGACGGCCTGATGCAGCAGGACGGCGTGCCGCAGTATGACACTGTGGAAGAAATTGAAATATCCGGCGCGTCGCCGCTTTCCATTGCCTACCTGCCGCAGGAGGCGCTTTCCTATACCGATGCCTATGAGTATTATGCGGTGGAGGGCGAAAGCTACCGCGCGCTGGACACCCAAAAGGTGACCGATTTTATGCAGGCGCTGCAGAACCTGGGGTATACAGACTATGCAACCTATCAGGCCACTGAGCAATCGCTGGAAGATTACGGCCTGGCCAGCCCGGAGATGACTGTCTCGGTTGTTTACACGCTGGACGAACAGGAGGCGTCGTTCACCCTGGCCCTTGGGCAGGACGCCGACGGCAACGGCTATGTGCGCATGAATGATTCCGAAATCATCTACCGCGTGGGGCAGGAGGAATACGAGGCCGTGCTGCATACCAGCTACGACACCCTGCGGCCGGCCGAGGTGCTTGCGCTGGATTGGGACAAGGTAGAGCAGATAGACATCACCCTCGATGGCCAAACGTATGAGGTGCAGGCGGGCAGCGGCTATTCCATTGGCGAAGAAGAAGTGGATTTGGAAGCTGTGCAAAGCGCTGTGGACGCGCTGGCCGTCAACACGTTCCTCACAGACGAGCCGGAAAAGGCGCAGGAGATTGCCTTCACCGTCTATCTGGACGGCTGGCAGGCGCCGCTGGAGGTGACGGCTTACCAGTATGACGGCGAAAACTGCCTGGTGCAGCTGGACGGCGAAACGCTGGGCCTGGTGGAAAGGCAGCTGGTGGTGGCTTTGAAAGAGGCCGTCAACGCAGTTGTGCTGGAACTGGAATAAATAGCGCGGGGCTGCATGCGCCCCCGCCCGTGGCCGCAGGCCGGGGCGGGGGCGCTTTTTTGTGCCGGGGGCGCGGCGCCTGCATGGCGGCACGGCCGCGCGCATAAACATCAGCATGCGGGGCCCGGGGCGCTTGCCGCCCGCTGTGCCGGGCCGCGAAAAAACGCGGCGCCCCGCGCGCCGCGGCGGAAAAGGGGGAAGGGTGGCGTGCGTGTTTCGTTTTTGAAGATGCACGGCTGCGGCAACGATTATCTTTATGTGGACGGCCTTTCGGGCAGGGCGCCCACGCCGCAGGCCGCGGCACAGGCCGCGCCGCGCCTGTGTGCCCGGCACACGGGCGTGGGGGCAGACGGCATCATTCTGCTGCTGCCGTGCAAAGGGGCGGACGCACGCATGCGCATGTTCAACGCCGACGGCAGCGAGGGGGCCATGTGCGGCAACGGCGTGCGCTGTGCGGGGGCGCTGCTGATGGCGCGCGGCCTCACGGCGCAAAGCGGGTGCGCGCGGGTGCAAACCAACAGCGGCCTGCGCACGGTGACGCGCGCGCAGGCCGGCCTTTACACGGCAGAGATGGGCGCGCCGGAATGGAGCGCAGAGCGAATGGGCCTTGCGGGCCTGCACGGCCGGGTGGTGGGCCGCCTGCTGGAATTTGGCGGCGAACGCCTTTGCGTAAGCTGTGTGGCGGTGGGAAATGTGCACTGCGTGCAGTTTGTGCCGCACACGGCGGCCCTGTGCCTGGAAGAGCTGGGCCCGCGCGTGGCATATGCCCGCTGGTTCCCCGCGGGGGCCAACGCGGGCTTTGCACAGCGCTGCGGCGAAAGCGAGCTGCGCGTGCGCGTGTACGAGCGCGGCAGCAAAGAGACGCTGGCCTGCGGCACGGGCGCCTGCGCCGCGGCGGCCTGTGCCTGGGCGCTGGGGCAGTGCCCGGCGGGCCGCCCGGTGGCGGTGCACATGCCCGGCGGCACGCTGCAGGTGGAAGAAAGGGCAGGGCAGTTATTGCTGACGGGCCCCGTGCAGGCCGTGTTTGAGGGCACGGCAGAGCTGTAACCCCGCAGGCCGCCCCGCAAAGGGCCCCTGCGGCGCAAAAAAGCCCTGCCCTGCGGCAGGGCGCACCGGCGGCCGGCGGCCTTTGCGGCACACGCCAGGGCCCGGGCGCGCGGGCCGGTTCTGTTTTGGCGCAACAGGGCATATAGCTGCAGCAGGGCGCTTGCCCGCCTACTGATTCGAAAAAGGGGAAGTAGCATGCAGCCAAACCTGAACTTTTCCCGCCTGGGGGAAAATTACCTGTTTTCTGAAGTGCGCGCACGCACCCGCGCATTCTGTGAGGCGCACCCCGGCGTGCGCGTGACAGACCTTGGCGTGGGCGATGTAACACTGCCGCTGGCCGCGCCGGTGGTGCGCGCTTTGCGGGCGGCTTGCGCCGAGATGGGCCGCCGCGAAACCTTCCGCGGCTATGGCCCGGCAGAGGGGTATGCCTTTTTGCGCGAGGCGCTGGCGGCGCGGTATGCGCGGCTGGGCGCGCGCATCTCGCCAGAGGATATTTTTGTCTCAGACGGCGCCAAAAGCGACCTGGCCGCCATTCTGGCGCTGTTTTCGCCGCACAACACGGTGCTGGTGCCAAGCCCCGGCTACCCCGTGTATGTGGACACCAACCTTGTGTGCGGGCGGCAGGTGCGCACCCTGGCTGCCACGCGGGAAAACGGCTTTTTGCCTTTGCCGGGGCCGGGCACGCAGGCCGGTGTGGTATATCTGTGCAGCCCGGGCAACCCCACAGGCGCCGCCTACAGCGCGGACGGCCTGGCCGCATGGGTGCGCTGGGCGCTGGGCAGCGGCGCGCTGCTGGTGTTTGACGCAGCCTATGAGGCATTTATTCAGGATAAAGCCCTGCCGCACTCCATTTATCAAATAGAGGGCGCCCGCGAATGCGCAATTGAAATTGGCTCTTTTTCCAAAAGTGCGGGCTTCACGGGCCTGCGCTGCGGCTGGGCCGTGGTGCCGCAGGCGCTGCGGGCGGGCGGCGTGCCCCTGCGCGGGCTGTATGCGCGCTGGCGCGCCATTTCCACCAACGGGGTGGCCTACCCCGTGCAGCGCGCGGCGGCCGCCGCGCTAAGCTGTGAGGGGCGCGCGGCAGTGGCAAAAAACATTCAGGCCTATCGCAAAAATGCACAGGTGCTTGCCGCGGCGCTGCAGCAGGCGGGCGTGTGGTATTGCGGGGGCAAAAACAGCCCCTATTTGTGGCTGGAAGCGCCGCGCGGCATGGGCTCTTGGGCGCTGTTTGAACACCTGCTGCACACGGCGCGCGTGTCCGGCACGCCGGGCGCGGGCTTTGGGCCCGGGGGCGAGGGCTATTTCCGTCTGTCGGCCTTTGGCGATGCCGAGGCCACCAGGCGCGCCGCAGCGCGGCTGTGCCTTTCCCTGGGCATGCTGGCGGGCAAATGAGGGGCAAGGCACAAAACGGCCCCCGGCCAGGCGGAAACGCCGGCCGGGGGCCGTTTTGCACCGTCAGGCTTACGGCCGGGGGCCGTGCTGCGATGCCTCTTTCTGATACTGCACAAAGGCAATGAACTGGCGCACCAGCTGCACCTCCTGCGGCGAAAAATTGGCCGGAAGCTGAATGGTGTGCTCATCGCGCCGGTATATGTAAGAGGCGTCGCGCCGGTACGAGCATGGCTCGCGCACCAGCCCCAGCAGGTAATCGAGGGAAATATCAAAAATTTTCGCCAGCTTTACTTTGGCCTCGTCGTCCGGGTCGCTGTGGCCGCACTCGTAGCTGGAAATGGTGAACGGAGATACCGAAAGCAACGCCCCAAGCTGTTTTTGCGAAAGCCCTTTATCGCGCCGAAGTTCTTGCAGCAATTCACCTTTCATAATCAGGCCCCTCCTTTTCCGGCCTTGAAAATACTATTATCTTCCTCTACATTTAATTAATATGGAATACCACGATGAATATAAGATTCTATTTGAAGAATTTTCACAGTTTGCTTGACAACTGTGAAATTTTGGCATATAGTGAAGAGGAAGTTGGCGGTTTCTCACAGCCGCGAAAAAACAAGCAGGAGGAAAACCATGAAAAAGACATTTGTTTTGCTGCTGGCATTGTGCATGGCGGCTGTGCTTTTTGCGGTGCCTGTGTTTGCAGAAGGCGACGGCAATGCCCAGCCGGCGGCTGCGCCTGTCAACACACAGCAAGCTTTGGAACAGGCCCTTGCCGCAGTTGCACCAGCAGGCGGCACGGTAACACTGGCAGCCGATATCACGCTTAAAACCCCCATCACGGTGCCGGCAAACGTCACGCTGGATGGCGCGGGTACCTATACCTTGACAGCAGATACAGACTTCAACGGCAGCTATGTGGTGCTGGCAACCGGCAACTTGTCCAAGGTGACGGTGAATGCCGATGGAAAGGCAAACTATGCCGTGCAGGTGTATGGTGAGACTGCCAATGTAACGCTGACAAACGTTGCCATGCAGAACGGCAAGTACTCTGGCCTCGTTGTGAACAACGGCGCATCGGCAAGCCTGAAAGGATGCACGTTTGCGGGCAATGGCTTCAGTGCGGTAGAGCTGGCGGACGGCAAAGATCATTCCGGCGCGGCGCCGAAGCTGACGGTGGACAGCCTGACGGACGAGGTTACGGTGCGCGCCGATGTGAGTGCGAACACACAGCCTGTGCTTACGGTTGAAGATGACAAACCGGTGCTTACGGGCAAAGTGAACGGGCAGACCGTGTATGCCAACAACAGCGAGGCAATGCTTGCGGCGCTGTGCAACACGCAGGGCGCAACAGAAATTGCGCTTGGCGGCAACATTAATCTGGAGAATCCCTTGAAAATAACACAGCCGGTGGCAGTGAACGGGAATGGGCATGAGCTTACCGTTACGAAGGATATTACAGGCGTAAGCAGTTACGGCAATGCGGTGACGGTAGAGGCCAACGGCGTGAGGCTCTCGAACCTGACAGTGAATGCAAACAACAATGCCAAATATGCCGTGCATGTCTACGGCGCGCAAAATGTGACGCTGGACAAAGTGACCGCCGTGAACGGCAATTACAATGGCGTGCTGGTGAATGGCGCCACTGTAACCATGAAGGACATGACGTTCCGCAACAACGGCGGCAGCAAAGAGATGGGCGGCATTGAGCTTGGCAAGGGCACCAATGTGCAGAACACCCCGAAAGTAACGCTGGAGGGCACCGTTAACTCGGACAAGCTGGACAAGGTGTTGTATGTGGACGTAAAGCAGGTGGGTGCTGCGAACGCGGCTGGTGCAATTGAAAACAAAACCAGCAACCTCAACATTACGGTGGGCGCCGATGGCTCGGTGACGGTTGTGGACAAAAACGCCAAGCCCGACCCGAAGCCGGAGGAAAAACCGTCTACCCCCGCCCCCTCGGCCCCGGCAAAGGCCAACCCCAAAACGGGCGTGAAGGCGTAACAAACGCGCCGCACAGGGAAAATTTCACACAGGAAAGGCCGCAGGCAGCTCTGCGGCCTTTCTTTTTTCACAAAGATGCGGTAGTATGGTACCATAACAAACACCGGGCGCCCGCGGGCCGGGCGCCGGAAAACGGCGGGAGGGCAACATCATGTCTATCAAAAGCGAATATTACGGAAGAACCAAAGACGGCCAGGACGTATACCGCTATACGCTGGAAAACGAAAACGGCATGCGCGTGTGCGTGATAGAATATGGCTGCGCGGTTACCCACATATTTGTGCCGGATAAAACAGGCGGCCTGCGCGACGTGGTGCTGGGCTATGAAAGCCTGGCAGGCTACGAGGCGGGCACAGCCAGCCTGGGCGCGCTGGTGGGCCGCTGTGCCAACCGCATTGAGGGCGCGGCGTTCGAGCTGGGCGGCAGGCGGTATGCGCTGGAGGCAAACGACGGCCCCAACCATTTGCACGGCTGTTTTGGCCGCAAGGTGTTCAAGGGGCACCTTGAGACGCCGCAGGACGGCGCCCAGCGCCTTGTGCTGAAGGCGCACAGCCCGGCGGGGGAGGACGGATTTCCGGGCAATATGGAGGTGACGGTGGCCTACACCCTCACGGCAGACAACGCCCTTGTGATGGATTACACCGCCACCACAGACGAGGCCACCCTTGTCAACCTCACCAACCACAGCTATTTCAACCTGGAGGGCTATGCCAGCGGCAGCGTGCTGGAACAGCAGCTTACCATTTTTGCCGGCCGGTTTTTAGAGGCAAACGCGCAAACCTGCCCCACCGGGCGCATTCTTGGCGTGGAGGATACGCCGTTCGATTTCCGCGCGGGCAAGCTGATTGGCACAGGCCTGCAGGAAGAGGACGACGGCCGCCAGCTTGCCATGGCCCACGGCTACGACCACTGTTTTGTGCTGGATAAACAGCCCGGCCAGCTGGCGCTGGCGGCAAAGGCGTATGCCTATAAAACGGGCATTTGCATGGAGGTTTTCACCACCCAGCCCGGCATGCAGCTTTACACGGGCAACTTCCTTTCGCAGGACGGTGTAGACGGCAAAACGGGCGGCCCGCATGCCGATAAACAGGCCTTCTGCCTGGAGACGCAGCACTACCCGTGCGCGCCCTCGCACCCCAACTTCCCCAGCATTGAGCTGCGGCCCGAGGAAGAATATCACGAAACCACCATCTACCGCTTTGGCGTGGAATAAATGGCCAGGCTGAAGCATTGCCGCGGCGGCACGCGCGCCGCGCTGGCCGGTTTGTGGGCCGGCCTTGTTGCGGTTAGCGTGCTGTGCGCGTGCGCGCTGGCGGGCGCGTGGCTTTCTGCACAGTGGCGCGTGTGGCTGCTTTGCGCGGCGGCGGTGTGCGCCATTGCCTGCCCGTGCCTTGGCGCGGCCATCCGCCGCATTGCCAGCGGCCGCCGGGGCGAAAAGCAGGCCTGTGCTGTGCTGAAGGGCCTGCCCGCGGGCTATACGGTGCTGTGCAACGTGCCCATGCAGGCCAATGGCCGCAAAACCGAGCTGGACGCCGCCGTGGCGGGGCCCGGCGGCGTGTGCGTGGTGGAGGTAAAGCACTATGCGGGCGACGTTTTTGGCACAGAGCATGCCGCCGCCTGGCGCCAGGCGCGCCCGGGCAAGGGCGGCAGGCGCATCGAGAAAAGCGTGCCCAACCCCGTGGCGCAAAACCGGCGGCAGGTGGCCATTGTGCGCGCAGCGCTGCAAAGCGCGGGGGCGGCATGCCCGGTGTGGGGGGCCGTTTATTTTTCAAACCCCTATGCGCGTGTGCATGCGCACGCGCCAGAGCTTGTGCAGGGCGCAGACGCCCTGCGCCGTGCCGTGTGCGGCCCGGCGCGCCTTTCGCGCAGCCAGCAGCGCGCGGCCGTGCAGGCCCTGCTGGCTGCGGGCAGCCCGCGCCGCTAAGCGCGCCCCAGCCGGGGCAAAGCACAAAGGGCATTTCTGCCTGCTTTTTCTGCGGCGCCGCACGGCGGGCCTGCCCGTTGCCCCCCTCTTAAAAACAAAAAGCCCATGGCGGCCATGTTTGGCCTGCCATGGGCCTTTTGCGTTTATGGCCCTTTCTGCGGCACAGCGCCACACCAAAACAGCAGTTTTGCGAAACCAGAAAAGTTTCACAAAAAGACGCTTGCATTCATATTATGTGTGTAGTAGTATATCATATAGTTATATCTAGTTTTAAATACTATATGATGTCTAAAAGAGACACTCGTGCAAAGAGGTGTGGCAGATATGCTGAAGAAAATAAAAGACCCGGCCAGCGCGCTGACGCATTTTGCGGGCTGTGTCATGGCGGCCCTGGCGGCGGTGCCGCTGCTGTGCAAGGCCGCGCGCGAGCCGGGCCGACTGTATTTCATTGCCATGGCCGTGTTTGCGCTTAGCATGGTGCTGCTGTATGCCGCCAGCACCACCTACCACACGGTGGATTCCACAGATAAAGTGAACCGCCGCCTGCGCAAGCTGGACCATATGATGATTTTTGTGCTGATAGCGGGCAGCTATACGCCCATCTGCCTTATTACGCTGCGCGGGCCGCAGGGCACCGCACTGTGCGCGGCGGTGTGGGCCGTGGCCCTGGCGGGCATTGCCATCAAAGCCCTGTGGATTACCTGCCCCAAGTGGTTTTCTTCCGTGCTGTACATTGCCATGGGCTGGCTGTGCGTGTTTGCCGTGGTGCCCATTGTGAACGCGCTGTCACCCGCGGGGTTTGGCTGGCTTTTGGCGGGCGGCATCATTTACACGGCGGGCGGCGTGCTTTATGCGCTGAAGCTTCCGTTGTTCAATGCGCGCCACAAGGTGTTTGGCACGCACGAAATTTTCCATGTGTTCGTCATGGCGGGCAGCGCCTGCCACTATGTGCTGATGTACTTTTTTGTCATGCCCGCTTTGGCATAGTGCCGGGCCTGAGCTTTGGGCGGCAAAACAGTGGCTGCGGGCCGTGCCTGCGGTTTGCACAGGTCCGTCAGAACCTTTTGCCGTTTGCGCCTGTTGGCCCGCTGTGTGCACCGTTCTGCATGCGCGCCCTGCTGCGGCCGGCACGGCGGCGTGGTGCTGTGCTTATGAATAAAAGAGGGGGCTGCCTGGCGCAGGCAGCCCCTTTTTTTGCGCTTTTTTGGCCTGCGGCGCGCCGTGGGCGCGCTTAATACCTTTTTGAAAGCGCAAAGTAAAGCATTTTGTTTATCACAAGGGGCACGCAGGCCGCGGCCATCAGCGCAAAACCCGCCGCACGGGAAAAATACAGGGCCACAACGCCTGCGGGCAAAAGCAGCCCCAGTGCACCCCACACGGCCGTACGGGCCGATTTCTGCCACAAAAACTGTTCGCGCTCGTCGTATTCGCGGCGGCATGCTTCTTCCAGCCTGCGCTGTGCGTCCGGTGTGCCGCGCAGCATGGCCCGCCAGCGCACCACACATATCATCACCACGATATCAATGCCGGAGAGAAGGCCGGTGAGAAACCCACGGTACCAGCCGTGCTGCGCGGTGAATGCACCGAGGACGAGCAGCACCAGCACAAGGCAGGCGTAAGCGATGCCCAGCCGGATGCGCAGGCGCAACGTGTGGCAAAACTGTGCCAGCTGTTTTGGTTCCATGTGCTATTCCTCCTCAAACAGAAATACTTCCTCAATAGACAGGCCGAAGTAAACGGCTATTTTGTGGGCCAGGGGCAGGCTGGCCGTGTATTTGCCCACCTCAATAGAGGTGATGGTCTGCCGTGTGACGCCCACGGCCCGGGCCAGCTCTTCCTGGCTTATTTTGTGCGCTTTGCGCAAAGCGGGAAGGTTGGTTTTCATATGCATGCACTCCTTGAAAAGCTTGCTTTGCATTTTTAGTATAGTTTACTTTGCAATAGATGTCAAGCCAGCTTTGCAAAAAAGGCCACTTTCCCAGCGGGAAAGTGGCCATTTGGCATGTTGCCACGGGAACCCCACGGCCTTTGAAGCGGAAAGCTGGCCGCCTTGCGCCGTCAAAGCGCCTTTGTGCGCCGGTTGGTTTTGGCAGACGGGGCCTACTCGGCGGGAATGAGGCAGCCGTTTACCTCCACCGCAGAAATAAGGGAAGGGTCCAGCAATTCGCCGTATTCACAGCTTACTTCATAGTAGGCGCGGCCAATGGGCGAGGCAGCTGCATCTATGCTGCCTTCGGCGGCGCGCACATTGTCTTCCCACGTGCCCATGGTGCGGGTGCCGCCGTCCGCCATGTGCAGAACAATCTGCGCGCGGCTAAGGGCATCGCGCACCCCGGCGTCGTCCGGCAGGCCTTCAAACACCACGCTCACGCGCATGGGCGTAAGGCGCACCTGTGCAATGGCAATGCCGGTGGCCGGGTCTGCCGCGGCCTGGGGCACGGCAAGCTGCACGGCCTGCCTGGCCTGCGGCACGGTGAAGGTAAAGCTCCATCGGCCCTCCTGCTCCCATTCCGTCTGCGTATAGGGGGCCTGGCCGCCGCTGCCCGCATATTTGCGGTTGCCGTATAAATAAGATACATCCCAGGTAAGCGTTTGCCCGCTTTGAACGCCCGCCCCGCTAAGCTTGCACATCAAATTTACCGCGTTCCCGGCCGAGGCTTCCTCTGCCGGTACCGGCACAGAGCCGGAATCCACAGTGCCCGGTGCCCCGCCCCGGGCATAGTAGGTGAGGCCCTGGGCCGGCACGCCGTTTTCAAACGTAAGCGTCAGCGGCAGATACAGCACCTCGCCGTCAAACAAGGCGCCGTTCAGCGTCAGCGTGCAGCCGTTATCGGTGGCGGTGAGGGCCAGCCCCTCGCCCGGCATGCCAAGGCTTGCGGCCTGGCTGTGTGCGGCCGGGCCAAAAAACTGCCCAAACACGCTTTGCCACGGGAACCCGGCGGCCGCCATGGCGCCTGCGCCCACGCAGCAGGCCATGGCGGCCGCTGCCGCCAGCACGGCCATGCGGCGCAGCCTGCGCGGCCG
>UREN01000003.1 GCA_900546885.1 uncultured Oscillospiraceae bacterium | reverse complement strand
CACGGCCAGCAGGCAGTCCCCCTTAAAATTTTGCGTGAAATAATCGTGGATGGCGTCTTCATCCAGCCCGGTTCCCTCTATCAGCAGCTGGGTGTCATACCGGAATTCCAACATACGGCGGCCTCCTTTTCAAAAATATACAAATAGTTTTAAATCTGATATTTATTTAAATTTGTTATAATTAGCCGTTTTGGCTGACCAGATAGACAAACCAGTAGTGCTTGCCCTCTTCATAAAGCCCCGCCTGCTGCAGGGCCGAGATGCTGGCGCTGTCCAGCTCTTTTGCGGCCAGGGTTACGCCCTGGCCTTCCTCTGCGGGCGGGTATTCTACATCGCTGTAAAATTCCTCCAGCTGGGCCTGCTGTGGTGTCTGAGAAAATTCCAAAATCTGCGTGGCCATGGTGACATAGGCGCCATCCTCTTTCTGGCGCGTGGCGGTTTGCTGAAGCACTTCGGCGCCCTGCGGCGCAGCGTGGCTGAAAAAGGGCTGTGCAAAGGCTTCGGCCTTGCGGTTTGAAAGGCCTTTTGGCAGCATGATGGCCCAGATGACGGCCAGGCTTAGAAACACAAAGCCCAGCAAAAGCGCCGTGCGCTTTTTCTCACTCATGGTTTTCTTCCTCCGTTTCGTTTTCCGGCTTTTGCGGCGTGCGCCAAATCACCAGGCCCAGGGCCGTGGCCGTGAGCAGGAACCCGGGAGATAAAAACATCCCGGCCAGGCTGGCAGGGGAGCCCTCTGCCAGAGAAAGCATGGCCACGGCAAGGAAAAAGCGCACGCAGAACACTGCCGCACAGATGCCTGCCAGGGCGCGCGCAATGCGAAGATGCTTTGCGCCGTGGATGCCCGCTGCCCGGCATAAAAAGTAAAAAGACAGCAGGGCCCCGGCCGTCACCAATGCATCCAGCGGCCCCATGGAGAAGATGCCCGCATACGATGTGACAAACACTGCGGTGGGGCCGTCTGCCCCGCCAATGATGCCTGCGGAAGAGGCGCCGGCCCAGGGGAAAGCCTGCGGCAGAAACGCCATTTCCATGCCTCGGGCCATGCCGGCGGTGAAAATCAGCACAGCGGCCGTGGTCGCCAAGACGGCCAGGGCCAGCGCCAGCCACAAAAAGCGCCACGCACTGCCCTTGTATTGCCCGGCAAACGCCTGGTTGAAAGGCTGGGCTACGGCTTCGGGCGTGCCCATGTCTGCCATGATGGCCTCATAGCTCTCGCCCGCCTCGTGCCGGGCGGCGATGCTGGTGGAAATATCGCTCATAACACGGGCCTTCTCGCGCAGGGGCAGGTGAAGCCGGCGCTCCACCGCGTTCACATACCGCTTGACAGGCGGCAGAAAGCGCACGTTTTCTTTTTTGCTCATACGGCCGCCTCCTTTTGTAAATCAAGCGTGTCGGTGCCTGCGCCGCCTGCCCTGACCTGGGCGGTATAGTGCCCGTCCATGGGAGGAATGCGCCCGGCCAGCTCCACATTTTCGGGGTAATACACCGTCATAATGGGCTGCGCACCTGTAATCAATGCGTCAAAATCAGAGGCATCTGCACGGCTGCGGCGCACTTCCAGCCGGTAATCGGTATGGGGGGCAAAATCCAGCGCCACGCTCTCAATAGAACTGGCATCATCCCCCAGATATTCCAGTGTAAGCGTGGCCCGGTAGGCGGGCACGGCCGCCAGAGCCTCTTCATATCCAATGATGTCCGGGCTGTCCGCCAGTTCCTGCGCAGCCGCCTTGTAAGGTGCGGCGGTCTCTTCATCCGCTGTTTCCACGCGCACGGTCAGGCGCCAGGTTTCCCCCTGGCCCGCAAGGGTATAGGGCATTGCGGCCACGCTGGCCGCATCGTGAGGTTGTTCCGGCTGCAGGCCGGGTGCCCCCAGGCGCACCACCACTGCAATGAGCGCCACAATGAAGATAAACGACAAAAGCTGTGCTGTGCTGCTTTTCTCGTGGTTTTCTGAAATATCACGCCGGAACATTGCCGCCGCCTCCTTCCGGTTTCAGCACAGGCCTGCAGGCCTGCACACATTCACACAGTGCGCTCCATTCCGCCTGCATGGCCGCCAGGGCGCTGCGGCCCGCTGCCGTTGCCGTATATATTTTTTTTGGCGCTGTGCGCGCTGTGCCGCCTGTCTGCCAGCTGGAAGAGATGAACCCGTCATCCTCCAAACGGTACAAAATGGGGTACAGCGTGCCCTCCCTGGTGTGCAGGAACCCGCCAGAGCGCACGGCAAGGCGGTTCAGCAGCTCGTAGCCATGGCCCGGCTGCTCGCACACAAGCCCCAGCACCAGCATTTCCAGCACACCCTTTTTCATCTGCCGTGAAAACCGGCTCTCCATGCCTGCCGCTCATCCTTTCTTTTTTATAATGTTTAGTATTACTAAGTATAAGAAAAACAAGCATCTCTGTCAAGAAGAAAATGCCCCGCGGCAAGCCCGCGGGGCAAAAAATTTTTGAGTTACAATCGGGCCTTGCCGGTTTCGGGCTGCGTTGCCTCATGATAGGTGCGGCTTAGCTCGGCCCAGGGAATGGCGTTGTCAAGCTGAAAGTTCAGGCCAATCAAATAGCGGTGCACGGCTTTCAAAAGGGCGGCAAATTCCTCATAGGTGCCGCACGCGGCCAGGTGGGTGCGCGCCTCGCCCATCAGCTTTGCGCTGTCATACATGTCATAGCTTCCCTCAAAGCCGCCCTCGTTCCAGCTAAGCACGCCGTCTGCAACGGCTTTCAGTGTGGCAAGCTCGCCCTGGCCGGCCTGTGCCATGCAAATCAGGCGGTACAGGTCGGGGTTGGCGGCCTCCATATCCAAAAAGGCGAACAGCAAAGCGCCGAAATTCTTTTTGGCGGGGCGGTTGCGCTGTTTTACGCGGCGGATGTCCTCGGGCTCGTGCAGGCGAATCTCTTCGCTCAGCGCGTCCAGTTTTTCAATAAACTCTGTGCGGTTCATGCGCCCACCTCCTCACACAGCTCCACACGAATGATCTCGCCGCGGGTGTCCCACACCTTTTGCGCCTCTTCGGCAAAGCGGGGGATGTCTTTTTCGTCCAAAAGTGCAAACAGGTCGCATGCGCCCAGGCTGGGGGTGTCGCCAAACCAGATGCACACCGAGTGCTTGGGGCCATAATAGGCGATGTGGCCTTTTACAGAATACACGGGGTTTTCCACCACATATTTTGCCACCGGCGCCTGGAACACAATTTCGTTATCGCATATTTTGGCGTAGGTGAGGCGCGCCTCGAACGGGCATGCCTTTTTCAGCTCGGCGCACAAAATAGGGGCCTTATCTTCCAGCAGCGTGGCGTAAAACGACACGCCGTGAAATGTCAGTTTCAAATACACAGCTTGTCCCTCCCGTTTGTTTGAATACAGAAAAGCGGGGCCATGCGGCCCCGCAGGGCACCATGTTACATGGTGGGTTTTACCGTGATGTCCACAATGTTGCGGCTTACGCTGGCATCATCCACATCCAGCATGTAAGAAAACCGCACGCGCCCGCCTTTTTCAGAAAGACGGCTGTGAATCTCGTCTGCGGCCACGCCAAGGCTCAGCGAGCCCTGGCCGGTATCGTAGTGGCACACATGGCGTTTGCCGCGCTCAATCACCAGCTGGCTGGGCGCGGGGCCAAAGCGCAGCATGCTCACTTTATCCGAGCCCTCCACCTTTACCGTGGTGACGCAGCCTTCATAACCGGTGGCCTGCGTCTCTTTGTAAGTGATGAAAAAGCTGCCGCCGCGCTTGACAAAACTGCCGCGCGTCATCAGCTGCACGCTGTCGCTGCCGCCGTTCTGCTCCATGGTGCCTTGAATGGTGATGAGGTAATCTTCTTTCATGGCAAGCTCACCTTCCTCCTTTCAGATAACCCGTATGCGTCGATATCAATGCGCTGCACGCTGCCCCCGGCGTATTCCCCCAGGAAAATGTGCGCCAGCCTGTCGAACTGCTCGGTGCTGTCGCTGACATAATATTCCACCTTGCCCTGCCGCGGCGCGCGCAAAAGCCCCGTGCGCTCCAGCATATGGCGTGCGCTTTGGGCCGCCGCACGCCCCACATCCACCAGCGTTACGCCCGGGCCCATCAGGTCGGCCAGGACGGGGGCGATTAGCGGGTAATGTGTGCAGCCGAGGATGAGCGTATCCACCCCGGCGCTTTTCACGTCCTTCAAATAATCCTGCGCCACCAGGCGGGTAACGGGGTTCTGCACCCCGAAATAGCCGTTTTCCACAAGCGGCACGAACAGCGGGCAGGCCGTGGCCGTAATGGCGGCGCCCGGCATGAGGCGGCGGATGGCCGCAGGGTAACTGCCGGAGGCCACAGTGGCAGGCGTGCCAATGACGCCGATGCGCCCCGTTTTGGTGGCCAGCACGGCGGCCCGCGCCGCGCTTTCCACCACACCCATATAGGGCACAGGCAGGCTGGCGGCCACTTCGGCAGGCAGCGTGCTGGAAACCGTGCCGCAGGCGGCAATCACTGCCTTGACGCCCTTGGAAAGCAGAAAGGCGATGTCCTGCTTTGCATATTCCACAATGATATCCCGCCCGCGCGTGCCATAGGGCACACGCCCGGTGTCGCCGAAGTAGACGATGTCCTCGCCAGGCAGAATGCGGCGCAGCTCCCGCACGGCCGTCAGGCCGCCTAGGCCGGAATCGAACACGCCAATGGCGTTTTGGGCCGCAGCGTTACACATGGGCGGGCCTCCCGGCGCGCTGAAGGGCAAGGCCAACCAGCTCTTCCAGAAGCTGGCCATAGCTTTGCCCGGCCGCTATTTTCAGCTTGGGGTACATGCTGATATCGGTAAAGCCCGGCATGGTGTTCACTTCGTTCAAAAGCACACGGCCCGTGCCGCGCTCTACAAAGAAATCTACGCGCGAAAGCCCGCGGCAGCACAGCGCGCGGTAGGCCTTTTCGGCCGTAGCGCGCACGGCGTTCAGCGTCTCTTCGGGCAGCTGTGCGGGAATGACCACGCGCGATGTGCCCGAGACATATTTGTCGTCATAGGTGTAAAATTCTGCGCTTGCCAAAATTTCGCCCGGCAGGGTGGCGCGCACCTCTTCGTTCCCGCTTACCGCACACTCAATTTCGTGGCCGTCCACAAAGCGCTCGAACACCACGCGGCTGTCGTGGCGCAGCGCAAGCTCTACCGCGGCGCGCAGCGCGGCCTTATCTGCCGCCTTGGAAATGCCCACGCTGGACCCCGCGTTCGCAGGCTTCACAAAAATGGGGTAGTGCAGCTTTTCGGCCACGCGCCGTTCAATGGCGTCAAAATCGGCAAGCTGCCATGCCTCCATATAGTCCCATTCGCAGCGCGCAATGCCCGCCGCGTCCATCACCAGGTTGGCGCACACCTTATCCATGCAAAGCGCGCTGCCCAGCACGCCGCAGCCCACATAGGGCAGGCCCGCCATTTCCAGCAGACCCTGCACGGTGCCGTCCTCGCCGTTTTTTCCGTGCAGCACGGGGAAAACCACGTCCACCGGCAGCTCGCGCACGCGGCCGTTTTCAAATGCCACAAGGCCCTTCATGCCGCTGCCCGGGCAAAAGGCCACGGGGATATTTTCCTTGCAGGCCTCCCACTCGCCGGTGCACAGCCCCTCTGTGGGGCCGGGATATAAATGCCAGCTGCCATCTTTTTTGATGCCCACGGCCAGCACGTTGAATTTTTCTTTGTCCAGGTTGTTCAGCACGCTGGTGGCGCTCATGCGCGAAACCTCATGCTCGCTGGAAACGCCGCCAAACAGGACGGCAATGGTTGTTTTTGCCAATATCGTCACACCTTCGCATCGTTTTTGCGGGCCGCGCCTTTGCGGCTGTGCTGCAAGCAGGCCCGCACTCTGCTTGCCTTTATAATACCATAATAGGCGCGCTTTGCAAACATTGTGCGGCCCAAAGCGGGGAAAAGTGCCCCAAAAGCGCGCGGCTGCCCAGAAAACGCTTGACGCGGTGCGCGGCGTGTGCTATGATGAAGCTACCTCTTTTGCAGGTCTATTTTTTTGTGCGCATTTTTAGGCACCACCCGGGGCCGTTCCGCAAAGCGCCGCCGGCAGAAGAGGGAGGCTATTAATGGAGGTGCCGAAATAATGAGAGTGAAGATCACGCTCGCCTGCACGGAGTGCAAACAGCGCAACTACAACACCAAGAAGAACAAAAAGAACAGCCCCGACAGGCTCGAGATGAAGAAGTATTGCCGCTTCTGCCGCAAGCATACGCTCCACCGCGAGACAAAGTAAGAAAGGCGGAACCGACATGGCAGAAAAAACTGAGAAAAAGAAGGGCTTTTTCGCCGGTATCAAGCGCTTTTTCAAAAATATTGCGAAGTTTTTCCGCGATACGAGAAGCGAGATGAAGAAGGTTGTCTGGCCGAACAAAAAGCAGGTCATCAACAACACCGTTGTGGTGCTGGTGGTTGTTTTGCTCAGCGCCGTGGTAATCTTCATTCTCGACGCCGTGTTCGGCTTTGGGCTGAGCACCGTGCTGGACCTTTTGGCGAAGGTTTAACGGCCCACAGTTTGCAAAGCGAAAGAAAGCGGGGGAAACACTATGGCGCAAGACCGAGATACTCAGCCGCACTGGTATGTGGCGCATACGTATTCCGGGTATGAAAACAAGGTCCGGCAGGACTTGGAGACCATTGTGGAGAACCGTCGCCTGCAGGACCTGATTCAGGAAGTGCGCGTGCCTACAGAGACTGTGGTGGACGCGGACGGCAAGGAAAAGGAATCGAAGCTCTTCCCCGGCTATGTGCTGGTGAAGATGATTATGACGGACGAGACCTGGTATGTTGTGCGCAATGCGCGCGGCGTCACGGGTTTTGTGGGGCCCTCGTCCAAGCCCATTCCCCTCTCGGAAGAAGAGGTGGAAAAGCTTGGCGTGGAAACGCCGGTGCGCAGCGCCCCGCTGGCCTACAAGGTGGGCGACAACGTTCAGATTACGGGCGGCCCGCTGGAAGGTTTCATCGGCATTGTCGAGTCTATCGACGAAAAGCAGAAGAAGGTCAATGTGAAGGTGTCCATGTTCGGGCGCGAAACGCCTGCGGAACTGGAATTCACACAGATCAAACCGCTGGATTGATTTATTTTCGGTAAGCACCGCGCGCTTCGGCGCACGGCTCTTATAGAGTGGGCGCCAGCCCGCTCGTGGGAGGGCCCGCGCACACGGCACAGGCCCGCAACTTACCACAATTTTTGGAGGTGCACAAAATGGCTCAGAAGGTAGTGGGGTATATCAAGCTCCAGATCCCGGCCGGTAAAGCTACCCCGGCTCCCCCTGTTGGCCCGGCGCTTGGCCAGCACGGTGTGAACATTATGTCGTTCACGAAGGAATTCAACGAGCGCACGCAAAAGGATATCGGTTACCTGATTCCTGTGGTCATCACAGTTTATGCAGACCGTTCCTTCAGCTTTATCACCAAAACGCCCCCGGCGGCTGTTCTGATTAAGAAGGCCATCGGCATTGAGAGCGGCTCTGGCGTGCCGAACAAGACGAAAGTTGCGTCCATCACGCGCAAACAGCTGGAGGATATCGCCAACACCAAAATGCCCGACCTGAACGCTGCAAGCCTGGATGCCGCCGTCAGCATGATTGCCGGCACATGCCGCAGCATGGGCGTTACGGTTACCGATTAACAACGGCCTGCCATCAGTGGGAGGAATATTCCGATATACCACAGGAGGAAACTATGAAGCAAGGGAAACATTACGTTGACAGCAAAAAGCTTGTCGACCGCACCAAACTGTACGACAGCAATGAGGCTCTGGCCCTGTGCTGCCAGACGGCGAAAGCCAAATTCGACGAGACGGTAGAGCTGCATGTGCGCCTTGGCGTAGACAGCCGCCATGCCGACCAGCAGGTGCGCGGCGCCGTGGTGCTGCCCAATGGCACCGGCAAAAACGTGCGCGTGGTTGCCATCGCCAAGGGCGACGCAGCCAAAGCGGCCGAAGAGGCCGGCGCAATGATGGTGGGCGATGCCGACCTCGTGGCGAAAATTCAGAACGAAGGCTTTATTGATTTTGACGTGCTTGTCACCACGCCCGACATGATGGGCCTGGTGGGCCGTTTGGGTAAGATTCTGGGCCCGCGCGGCCTGATGCCGAACCCCAAGGCCGGCACGGTGACGCCCGATGTAGGCCGCGCTGTGACAGAGGCCAAGGCCGGTAAGATTGAATACCGCCTGGATAAAGCCAACATCATCCATGTGCCCATCGGCAAGGCTTCTTTCGGCCCCGAAAAGCTGGAAGAGAACCTGAAAGTGGTAATGGACGCCATTGTGAAGGCGAAGCCCGCCGCCGCAAAGGGCCAGTATATCCGCAGCGCCACGGTGGCTTCCACCATGGGCCCGGGTATCAAGCTGAACAGCGCCAAGTTCGGCGGCTAAAAGCTGCCCGCTTTTCAAAAAGGCAGGGGGCCTTTCGGCGCAGCCGGTGCTGCCCACCCGGGCGGAACGCTGAGTGCTTTCCGCGCGGAAGTTTATGGAACCCTGAAAGGCCGGAGAATGCTCCGGCCTTTTTTCATGCGTCAGCCCCGGGGCGGCGCTGCCCGCAAAGGAGGCGGCCTGCCTATGCCGCTTTTGAGAGGGGCAGGACATGCAGGCCGTGAAAAGGTATTGACATGCGGCCAGATGCATGCTATACTAATTAAGCTGTTTTAAAGACAGCAGGTGCCGAAAGGCGTAATGGGGCTTCCCGCCTGCCGAGAAACGTGCAAAAATGCTTTGATTTTTGGCCTCTTTCTCGCGGGAGAAAGAGGCTTTTTTGCACCCTTTCTGTCTTTGAGATGGAAATTTCTAATTGGAAACGAGGTGAAATACTTTGCCGAGTGAAAAAATCCTGAAGGAAAAAGAAGCGTTCGTTGCTTCTCTGCGCGAAAAGATGGAGAGCTCCGTGGCCGGCGTAATTGTAGATTACAAGGGCATCAACGTGGCCGACGACACCAAGCTGCGCAAAGAGCTGCGCGAGGCGGGCGTGGAGTATTTCGTGGTGAAAAACACGATGCTGCGCCTTGCCGTGAAGGAGACGGGCCTGGCCGGGCTGGCCGATGTGCTGAAGGGCTCCACTGCGCTGGCCGTTTCCAAAGAGGACCCCACGGCTGCCGCCCGCATTCTGAACAAGTTTGCAGAGGGCTCTAAGGGCAAGTTCTCTTTGAAGAGCGGCTATATGGAGGGTAAGGTGCTGGATGAGGCCGAGCTTACCGCCATTGCCAAACTGCCGGATTACAAGGGCATGCTGTCCATGTTTGCCGGCGCGCTTACCAGCACGCTCAGCGGCCTTGCCGTTGCCATGCAGGCCTATGTGGATAAGCAGGAAGAGCCTGCTGCCTGAGCCTGCGCGCTGTAAATTGTATGAAACAGAACAACACATAAAATTGGAGGTATTATCATGGCTTCTGAGAAGATCACTGCCATCCTTGACGAGATCAAGGGTCTGTCCATCCTTGAGCTGAAAGAGCTCATCGACACCTATTGCGAAGAGTTCGGCGTTTCTGCCGTTGCCGCTGCCCCTGCTGCCGCTGCTGGCGCTGCCCCTGCTGCAGAAGAGAAGACGGAGTTCGACGTTGTGCTGGCCGAAGTGGGCGCCAACAAGATGGCCGTTATCAAGACGGTGAAGGAAGTTACCGGCCTGGGCCTGAAGGAAGCGAAGGAACTGGTGGACAACGCCCCGAAGACCCTGAAAGAGGCTGTTGCGAAGAACGACGCCGAAGAGATGAAGAAGAAGCTGGAAGACGCCGGCGCGAAGGTAGAGCTGAAATAAGCTTTTCTTCCAGAATGTTACAACGCCCCATCCGTTTGGATGGGGCGTTTTTTGATGCTGGCAGGCAATGCCGCACCGCTTGCCGTGCAAAAGATATTTTGTTTTGAAAGCACCGGCGGAGAGGCCTTTAAGAAAGTTCCATAAGATATTCCTGCGGGTTTACGGCCTTGGCATCTATTCCATGCATGATGAACATGTCATGTTGAATTTTTCGAAAAGCCGCCTCGGTAAATTGCTCGTTCAGTAAAAGCAGGTGCCCGTTTTGCGTGCCAAAATAGAAGGTTCGCTGCGGGTGCAGAAACCTTTTTGGGGTGGTGAGCTTGAACATGGCTTGGGGCCCACTCCGGTTGTCGAGAAACAAATACCCAAATTCCACCATCAAATGCCGCAAGTCTTTTGAAGCGGAAATAAGGTTTTTCTGCACCAGCAGGGAAATGGCCAAATTGCCAAAGTTTTCTTTCAGCCTTTTATCTGTGATGCCGTTTTTTACATCCTGATTTTCCACGCGCTTCCCCAGCCTTTCATTTCAGCCTATCAAGTTTATTTGTAACACAATCTAACAGAAAAGAAAGGGTGCCCATGCTTTCCGCCACAGTGCCAGGGCTCTGGGTTTAATATTTTTTATCTGTCATGCTTTTTGGCTGTATGCAGCTTTTGCGCGCAGCGCCCGCAGTTATTAGCCCTCTTTGGCAAAAAAGGCAATGCCGGCCGCGCCGGGGCCTGCATGGGTGCCAATCACTGTGCCAATGGGCAGGACGGGCGGCCTTTCCAGCCCCAGGTTCTGCGACACAAAGCGCACAAAGGGCGTGGCCTGCGCGCGGCTGCCGGTATACCCCACAAGGTAGGGCTCGGCCTCGTCGATGCCGCCCTGCTCTTCAATCAGCTTGAACAGCGCCACATAGGCCCCGGCCATGCCGCGCGCCTTGCCCATCATGCCCAGCTTGCCGTCGGTGATGCCCACAACCGGCTTTACGCCCAACAGGCCGCCCGCAAGGGCTGCAGCGCCAGAGAGGCGGCCGCCCTTATGCAGATATTTCAGGGTGTCTACAATGGCAAGAAGGCGAATGCGCTCGCGCGCGGCCTCAAGGTCCTGCGTGATGTCGGCCGCCGTGAGGCCGGCCGACGCAAGGTTGCACGCGCGGCGCACCAGCAGCTGTTCGGCCAGGGTGACGTTGCGGGAATCCACAATGTGAATGGGGGCATACCCCACTTCTTCGCGGGCAATCATGGCGCTTTGCAGCGTGCCGGAAAGCTCGCCCGAGAGTGTGATGCACACCACCTCGTCGCCCGCCTGTTTTGCCTGTTCGAACTCTGTCAGAAACTGTTCCGGCGAGGGCTGGCTGGTGGTGGGCAGGTTTTTTGCCTCGGCCAGCATCTCGTAAAAGCTCTCGGGTTCCAGGTCCAGCCCGTCGCGGTACATTTCGCCGTCGATATTGACCTGTAAAGGAATGACGCGCAGGCCCAGCGCCTGTGCCTCGTTTTGCGGGAAATCTGCGGTGGAGTCGGTGATGATGCGAATCATAGGTTTCCTCCTTGCAATGGCCTGTGTCACAAAGTGTTGAAATAGTGGTGCAGGCGCGCCAGCGCGCTGCCCAGGGCGTCCAGCTCATCCACGGGCAGCCCCTGCGCCACGGCGCGCACCAGGCCGGCGTGAAAGGCCTCGTGATGGGCCAGCACGGCCTGTGCGGCCCCGGTGAGGGAGACGGTGACGCGGCGCTTATCTGTTTTGTGGCGCGTGCGCACCAAATAGCCCTTTTGCTCCAGCGTTTTTACGGCAACGGTGGCTGTGCCGGCCGTTACCTTCAGCGCGGCGGCAATATCCGCCATGCCGCACAGCGGGCCGCAGCGGGCCACGGCGTCCAGCACATGCAGCTCTGTTACCGAAAGATTGCCGCAGCTTTGCCGTAAATTGGCCTCCTCCAGCCGAAGAATGTCGTTGAACACGCCCACCAGAAAATCGTTCAGTTTTTGCTCTTTTGGCGTCATTTGTGGCATAGAGCTTTCCTTTTTAATGCTTTGAACTTCAAAGTTTGAATTTCAAACTTTTTTGATTATAACCTCTGTCCTGCCGAAAGTCAAGAAAAAGTTGCCGCCCGGGGCGGAACAGGGCATAAAAAGCCCCGGGCAGGCCTGCCCGGGGCAAAAGTGCGGTGCAGGGCACCGGCTGTGCAAGGCTTATTCCGGGGCCTTCATGCTTTCTACCATGCTGATGGCCTTGAGCTTTCGATACATCACGGCGTTAACCAGCAGGCTGAACAGGATGGTGAGCAAGGCCGACCAGACGAAGCTTAGCGGGTAAATGGAGCGGCCGAACATAACCATATCCACCTCGGCCGTGCGAATGACGAATGTGTGCAGCGCCACGCCAAATGCAAGGCCGCAGGCTGTGCCAATCAGGGTGAGCAGCGAAGTTTCACGGTAGATATAGGCGCCCACCTCGGAATCATAGAAACCCAGCACCTTGATGGTGGCCAGCTCTTTCGCGCGTTCCGAAATATTGATGTTGGTAAGGTTGTACAACACCACAAAGGCCAGCGCACCGGCCGCTATAATCAGCACCACAACAATGTAATTGATGCTGCCCAGGCTTTGGCTGAAGCTGGCGGTAAGTTCGTGCGTGAACTGCGCGCCTGCAACGTCCCGGCATTGAAGCAGTTCCGTGGCAAGGGCCTCTTCCGCCTGCGGGTCTTCATCCATGCCGTCGGCCAGCTGGCACAAAAGCAGGTTTGTTTCTGGCGCTTTGCCAAATGCCGCCTCATAGACACCGGCACTCATATAAAGGTAATGGGAAATATAGTTTTCGCAAACGTCGGTGATGGTAAAACTTGCGGTGTTCCCGTCGGCATCCTCTACCGTGATGATGTCGCCCGCCTTAAGGCCCTGCCGCTCGGCCAGCTTCTCGGTAATAATCACCGAGCCCTCGCCCAGCTCTATCGAGCCGCCGCCATTCCGGTGGCGGAATGTAAAGTAATCGTTCATCGCCGCCGTATCTGTGGGTACGGTGATGTACAGGTTGTCTGCCGCTGCATCGCCTTCGGGCACCACCGTCACATCTTGCTGGGCCACGGGCAGGTAACCCGTGATGCGGGAGGTGTCGTTCAGCAGCGCTTGCAGCTCTTTGCCCTGGGTGGCGCTTTCATCCTGAATCGACACCATCAGCTGATAGTGCGCCAAATCGTCAAATTGTTTTTCCACAATGTTCGAGATAGAATCCCGCACACCGAAGCCCGTCACCAACAGGGCGGTGCAGCCCGCAATGCCCACCACTGTCATGAAAAAGCGCTTTTTATACAGGAACAGGTTGCGGGCCGTTACCTTATGGGTAAAACGCATGCGCCGCCAGACGGGGCGGATATGCTCCAGCAAAATGCGCTTGCCCGCTTTCGGCGCCTTTGGCAGCATCAGGCTGGCGGGCTGTTCACGCAGTTCGGCCCAGCAGGCATTCAGGGTGGCCAGCAGGGTACAGGCAACCGCAGTGCCCGTGGCAATGGCGCCGAAAAGCGTGTTGAAAGGCGTTTTCAGAACCGGCAGGTCATACATGATATTGTAGGCATTTAAAATGATGCTCGGGAACAGCTGCATTCCAATAACCATTCCCACCGCGCTGCCAGCCAGGCTGGCGGCAAGCGCATATAGCAGGTATTTTGCGGCAATTTTTCCCCGGGAATAGCCCAGCGCTTTCATGGTGCCAATTTGCAGGCGCTCTTCCTCTACCATGCGGGTCATGGTGGTAAGCGCCACCAAGGCGGCCACCAGGAAGAAAAACACCGGAAATACGGTGGCGATGTTGGCGATGCGCTGGGCGTTGCTGTCATAGCTGGAAAAACTTACATTATCATCGCGGTCTCCCAGAATCCACTTGCCCTGTTCAATTTCCCGCACATCGCTTTCTGCATCCAGAATCTGCTCCCAGGCATCGTCCAGCTCTGCCTGTGCCTCGGCTTTGCCCTCTTCGTATGCCTGTTCGCCGTCGGCCAGTTCCCGCCGGCCGTTTTCCAGCTCAACCATCCCATCGGTATACTGCTGGCGCGCATCCGCCAGCTTGGCCTCTGCGGCATCGAACGATGCCTGGGCCGAGGCAACGGTTTGGTTCAGCTGCTGCTCGCTGGCCTGCAGGTTGGCCAGTTCCTGCGTCAGCTTTGCCTGGCCCGCGTCCAGTGCGGCCTGCTGTGTGTCCAGCTGGGCAAGGGCCTCGTCCAATGTGGTGGGAGGCTCTTGGGCCGCTAAGGCCTCAAGGCCAGATTTTATTTTCTGAAACTGCTGCAGATACTCATCCAACAGGCCCTGGTCAATGCCTCCCTGGCCGGGGTCTGTGCCGCCCTGGCCGGGGTCTGTACCTCCCTGGCCGGGGTCAATGCCGCCCTGGCCGGGGTCAATGCCGCCCTGGCCGGGGTCAATGCCGCCCTGGCCGGGGTCTGTGCCGCCCTGACCGGGGTCTGTGCCACCCTGGCCGGGGTCTGTGCCACCCTGGCCGGAGCCGGAAGGCGGAATGGCCTCCACAAATTGGGTGATCAGGTCAATGGCCTGGATGGTGGCGCTATCCGTCTGCTCTGCGGCGCCCTCAATGTTTGCCAAGGCAGTGCCCAAACTGGGGAAAGCGGCGCTCAGCTGCGGCACGGCCACATTCCAAAATTGGTCTTTGCCCTGCTTTAATGCTGCCAGCGGGGCTTTGGCTTCGTCCAGCAGGGCCTGGTTTTCGTCTATCTGGGCCTGGGCGCTTTCAATTTGGGCATAGCCGTCTGCAATCTGCTGGCGGTAGCCCGGCAGCTGTGCATTCAGTTGGGCGCGCCCCGCGTCCAGCTGGGCCTGGCCGTCATCAATTTCCTTTTTTGCGCTGGCAAGCTGGGCTTCTGCATCCGCCAGCTCGGCCCGGCCTGTCTCCAGCTCTTGCGCGGCATCCGCCAGTTCGGCTTCGGCTTCCGCCTTGCCCTTCTCGTATTCTGCCCGGGCGTCGTCCAACTGGGCCTGTGCCTCACCCACAATCTCGTCATACCGCAATTTGGCCCGCTCGTCCTTTATGGCATCCAGCCGGGCATACACCTGCCCCACCTTTTCTTCATAGGCGGAAGAAAAAGAGTTCAGCTCGCGCGCGCCGTCTACCGCAATGTAGAAAGTGGTGTAATAATCCATCTCAAAGGCGCTGTCATTGGCATAGGCAAACAGGGCAATGGTGCCCGTGCCCACATTGGTATATTCGGTTTCTACCGAAAAATAGGCGGCAGAGCGCACGGTGCCCACCACGGTGAAAGAATCGGGCAGGGCGTCCGAGATGCTTTCTTCGTTATCTGCGCTTACAGTTAATATATCGCCCACCTGCGGGCGGTCACCAGAAAAATCTTTGGTCAGGCCCACAACAATTTCATCGGGGGCAGAGGGCATCCTTCCATCTACCAGCACAAGGTCGTTCAGCTTATCTTCTTCTTCAACGCCATCGCCGGGAATGCTCATCAGCCGGGTGGTCAAAGTTTTACCCGTCTGGCTCTTCAGCATCAGGTCCATATCATAGGCAGGCATCACTGCGCCAACACCTTCCGTGCTGCGCACAGCGTTAAGGTCGCCCTCTGTCAGGCCCTGGGTAGCCTGAATTTTAATATCATAAAGATTCAGCGCGCGGCAATAATCATCCGCTGAAAGGCGCATATCGACAGGGCTGGCCAGCAGGCCGGATAAAAAGCCCACGCCCAGCGCCACAATGGCAAAGATGGCCAAAAAGCGCGAGAGGCTGGCACGCACGGTGCGCAAAATGTTTTTTCGGTACGTCCTGCGCATTTACCATTCGATCCTTTCCACGGGCGTGGGCGCGGGGTTCGTCTCCACGGCCGTCACGGTGCCGCTTTTGATGTGGATGACGCGGTCTGCCATAGCGGTGAGTGCCGAGTTGTGCGTAATGACAATGACGGTGCGCCCGGTGTTGCGGCAGGTGTCCTGCAAAAGCTTCAGCACCTGTTTGCCGGTTTTGTAATCCAGCGCGCCGGTTGGCTCGTCACACAGCAGAATCTTCGGGTTTTTGGCCAGCGCGCGCGCAATGGAGACGCGCTGCTGCTCGCCGCCGGAAAGCTGCGCCGGGAAATTTTTCATGCGCCCGGCAAGGCCCACGTCTTCCAAAGTCTCGGCCGCGTCCAAAGGCTCTTTGCAAATTTCGCTGGCCAGTTCCACATTTTCCAGCGCCGTCAAGTTCTGCACAAGGTTATAAAACTGGAACACAAAGCCCACGTCATACCTGCGGTAAGCCGTGAGCTCTTTGGGCGAATAGCGGCTTACAAGCTGGCCGTCCAGCCAAATTTCGCCTTCATCGCAGGTGTCCATGCCGCCCAGCATATTCAGCACTGTGGTTTTGCCCGCGCCGGATGGCCCTACAATTACGCAAAATTCGCCCTTTTCAATATAGAAATTGATATGGTCTGCGGCAGAGATGCGCACGGTGCCCATCTGATAATATTTACACACGTCCCGCAGTTCCACAAAATGTGTGGGCGGGGCAGCAGGGGCGCTGACGGCTTCGGCGGGCTGGGCGCGGCGGTGAAATGGCATGGGAAAGCTCCTTCCAGAAAAACAGACAAGCTGCTCAGTAATAAACGCAGTGTTGATTAAAATGTTAAATTTATTATAATGAAATCATGGAAGGGAAGCAATCGCCAAATAGGCCCGCTCGTGCCGATAAATCGGCAAAGAATATCGTTTGTGTTCATTAGAATTGTAAATAAATCGTGAAAGGAAGAATTGCCATGCCGCGCGCACAAGACCGCCGTGTTTTAAAAACAAAAGCGCAGCTTCGCAACGCCCTCACAGGCCTGCTGGAAAAAAAGCCCCTGCAGGAAATCACGGTCAAAGAGCTTTGCGAGGCATGCAACATCAACAGGGGGACGTTTTACCTGCATTATCCGGATGTGCGCGCCCTGCTGGATGAAATTGTAAATGAACTGATGGCGCAGTTTGAAGACATGCTGGAGTCGTTCCGCCCCGGCGAAATGCTGCTGCGCAGCGGCGCACAGGCAGGCTACCGGGTGACGGATGCGGCCACGCCCATGCGCGGCATTTTTCACTTTGTGGCGCAGAATGCGGATATTTGCCGTGTTTTGCTGTGCGGCCTGCAGGAGACTGCCTTTGTGGATAAAGTGAACCAGCTTGTGCGCGAGCGCGTGCTGGACGAATGGGCAGCCCTGGTGGGAAAAGAAAGCCGGCTTGGCTACGACTATGTGTTCTCTTTTTTTGTGGCCGGCTGTATTGGGCTTTTGCGGCAGTGGCTGCAGCAGGGCATGCCCCTTGCGCCGGACGAAATGGCCACGGTGGTGGAGGGCATCATCACCAAGGGCGTGCTGGCCCTGCAATAGCGGCGCCGGGCCCTGCATATCCTTCTTTGTGAGGAAAGGAAGGGATGGATATGCACACGGCGCTTTTGCTCACCACACTGGCGGGCCTCTCAACGGGGCTTGGCGGGCTGGTGGTGTGGATGGTGCGCGCGCCCGGCCCGCGCGTGATGGCCTTTTCACAGGGGTTTGCGGCCGGGGTGATGATGACGGTGTCGCTTTCTGAAATGCTGCCCAGCGCGGTGGAGGCCTATGCCAATGCAGGCGCTGTGCCGGTGGGGGCCGCGCTGCGCTGTGCCAGCCTGTGTGCGGCTGGCATGCTGGTTGCGTGGCTGCTGGAAAAAAGCCTGCCGGGCGAAGAAGCGCTTGCCCGGCGCCTTTCAGTGCCCAGCAAAACGCGTGCGGCCGCCCTGCGCGGCGCGCTTGCCACCATGGCCGCCATTGTGCTGCACAACCTGCCCGAGGGCATTCTTACGCTGTTCACCAATGCGGCAAGCAGCGCCCTGGGCCCATCGCTTGCGCTGGCCATTGCCCTGCACAATATCCCGGAGGGCATTGCGGTTGCCGTGCCGGTATATTACGCTACGCGCAGCCGTGCCAAAAGCCTTGCGCTTGCACTGGGTTCGGGCCTGGCAGAGCCGGTGGGCGCCCTGGCGGCATTTTGCTTGCTGCGCGGCCTTTTTTCGCCCCTGTTTTTGAACGGCCTGCTGGCGCTGGTGGCGGGGGTGATGCTGCAGGTGTCGTTTGCACAGCTGCTGGCGGCCGGGTTTTCCTTCGGGAAAAACAGCGCCTGCGCGGCCGGGCTGGCCGTGGGCACACTGTGTATGGGCGTGGGGCTTTACCTTGTGTAACGCGGCGCGAAGTGGTATAATGCCCTGTGTATAAACTTGGCCGCGCTGCGCCTTGCCGCGCTGCGCCGGAAGGGGGCGCGCATGAAAAAGCTGGTTTTAAGCGCGGTGTGCCTTGCGCTTTCGGCCGTGCTGGCCGGGTGCGATTTTACCGTTTCGTTGGGCGGAAATGCAGAAGAACTGCTGCGCGCCCCCCAGCCCACACAGTTGCAAAGCGCCGTGCAGAAGGCGCTGGTGAGCCACCTGGGCGAAACGCCGCAAATGAAATATCCGCGCGGCGGGGAAGAGCTTTCCCCCATTGTCCTGCGAGACCTGGACGGCGACGGCACAGACGAGGCCATTGCCTTTTTTACGGCCGAAAGAAGCGGGCAGAATGTTTGCATGGCCGTGCTGGAGCAGGCCGGGGATTCATGGGAAGTGGTGTGCGAATCCGAGGGGCTTTCCACCGAGGTCAGCCAGGTGCAGACGGTGAGCCTGCGTGAGGATGCGGCCCAGCTGGTGGTAGGCTATGCAAATTCGAACCTTACAGACAAGTATCTTACCATTTACTCTTATGGCGGCGGCCAGCTGGTGATGGAATACCAGCAGGCCTGCGAGGCATTCTTGATTGCAGACCTGAACTCTGACGGGGCCAGCGAGGTGTACCTGGCGCAGTCTACGGCACAGGCGGGCCTGCTGACGCTGGAGGCCGTGCGCGATATGGCAGGCAGCCTGCAAAGCGTGCAGACGGTGCAGCTGAACAGCAGCTTTTTGCACTGCACCGCCCTTTTGGAGACGCGCAGCGGCCGCGCGCAGGGCATTGTGGTAAGCGGCCAGCTTGCATCGGGCGGCACGGCGCAGCAGGTGCTTCGCATGACGGGCGGCCAGCTTCTAAGCTGGCCCGTTTCCGGCGGGGAAGTGGTGACAGAGCGCACCATGGGCCTGCCGGACGCGCTGGGCCCGCGCATCACAGCCAGCGGCACCGTGCTGCTGGCGCATGTGGAGGCCCGCGCAGACACTGCAACCACCACGCGGCGCTACTATTTTATAGAGTGGGACGATTACCTGGCGGCAGAGCCCGCGCGCGAATATGGCGTGGCGGATGTGGCCACGGGGTACTATTTGCGCCTGCCCTCCGGCTGGCGCGATGCGGTGGCCCTGCAGGACGGCCCTTTTGCAAACAGCTTTGTGCTGCGCAATGAGGCGGGCGAGGCCCTGTGCACCGTGCGCGTGGTGCCGGAGGACGCTACGCTGGGAGGCTATGAAAAATTACTCAGCCTGGAGGGCGGGCAAAAAGTGATGGCTTATTTTCACACCAATTGCACGCCCGGCGAGGCGCTTACCCTGCGCGCCGGGGCGCTGGCGCTTTGAGATACGGAAAGGATGGTGGACGGCATGCGCAGAGTACTGGTAGTAGAGGACGAGGCGGCAATTCGGGAAGTGATTGCCCTGAACCTTCGCATGGCGGGCTATGACGTGACAGAGGCAGGCAGCGCGGAGGCGGGCCTGGCCGCGATTGGCGGCAGCGCCCCGTTTGATGTGGCGGTGCTGGATATTATGCTGCCGGGCATGAACGGATTTTCTCTGTGTGAAAATATCCGGCGCGACAGCGACAGCATCGGCATCATCATGCTCAGCGCAAAATCGCAGGAGGATGATAAAATTCGCGGGCTCTCCATTGGGGCGGACGATTATATGACAAAGCCCTTTTCGGTTAGCGAGCTGCTGGCGCGCGTGGATGCATTGTGCCGCCGCGTGGCGCGTGCGGCCGGGCAGGACGGCGGCCAGGAGGCTGAGGGGCGCATGGTGTCCGGCAGCTTTGTGCTGGACCAGAAAAGCCGCATCCTGTATAAAAACGGCGAGCCCATCGACCTTACGCAGGTGGAATTTCAAATTATGGAGTTGTTTTTCGCAAACCCCGGCGTGGCGCTGGTGCGCGAAAAGATTCTGGAAGGCGTATGGGGCGAAAATTATTATGGCGATGTCAAGATTGTGGATGTGAACATCCGCCGCCTGCGCATGAAAATAGAGGACGAGCCCAGCGCGCCGCGGCATATCATGACGGTGTGGGGCTACGGTTACCGCTGGAACAGCTGACAGCCCGCGTGCGGCCGGTGCGGCCGGGCGCGTGCAGGCACGGGCGGCACAGAAAGGGGGGCAGGCCGCATGAACAGCATCACCCGGCGCTGGGTGCGCGGCAGCCTTTTGCTCACCCTTATTGCGCTGTGCCTGGCAGAGGCCGTGTTTTTGTATTTTACCATCACCAATTACTACGACGGCACGGCCCGCGCGCTGTATACGCGGGCCAATACGCTTTCCACCCAGCTCTCTGTGATGGGCACCCAGACGGAAGAGAGCCGCAGCGCCGCCGTGCGCCGCATGGTGGAGCAATTTGAAGAAAAAGACCGCTTTGAACTGATGCTGATGGATGCACAGGGCCACATGGCGGTGTCGTCCACGGGCTTTTCCACGGCGGACCAGCAGGGCTGGAGCGATGTGGCCGAGGCGTACACCAGTGAAGAGGGCACGGGGCGTGCTGTGTACCACACGGCAATGGGTGAAAAGGTGATGGCGGTGACGATGCTGCTGCCCTTTACCTCGGGCGATATTGTGGCCATGCGCCTTGTCACCAGCCTCACCCTTGTGGACAGAAGCATCCTGAAGCTGGCGGTGCTCAGCCTCTCGGTGGCGGCTGCCATTCTGGTGTTCAGCGTGTGGAGCGGCATGTTCTTTGTGCGAAGCATTGTGCGCCCCATTGACGAAATTGGGCAGATGGCGGCCAAAATGGCGCAGGGCAACCTGGACATGCGCATCTCGAACAAATATGACGACGAGATAGGCAAGCTGGCCGATACCATCAACCATATGGCGGGCGAACTGGACAAGACTGAGCGCATCAAGAATGAGTTCATCTCCTCTGTGTCGCACGAGCTTCGCACCCCCCTCACGTCGATCAAGGGCTGGGTGGAGACGATGGGCACCATCCGCGACCCGGCAGACCCGAACTACCAGCGCGGCGTGCAGGTGATTGCCAGCGAGACGGACAGGCTGTACGATATGGTAGAGGAGCTTTTGGATTTTTCCCGCATGCAGAATGGCCTTACGCTGGAATGTGAAAAGCTGGACCTTGCCGCGGAAGTGAGCGATGCGGTGCTTACCATGACGCCGCGCGCCATGCAGGAGGGCCTTACCCTGCGCTGGGAAGAGCCGGAGGCCCCCGTGCCCGTGCACGCAGACGCCGCGCGCCTCAAGCAGGTGTTCATCAATGTGCTGGACAATGCGGTCAAATATTCCCCGCCCGGCGGCACCATTACGGTAGAGCTTTTACAGGATGGGCACAACGCCTTTCTGAATTTCACCGATGAGGGGCGCGGCATTGCCCCGGAAGATTTGGAAAACGTCAAAACAAAATTTTACAAGGGCAAAGGCGCCGTGCGCGGCAGCGGCATTGGCCTTGCCGTGGTGGATGAAATTGTCACGGCCCATGGCGGCAGCCTGAACCTGCAAAGCGAAGTGGGCCGGGGCACCACTGTGACGGTGCGCCTGCCGCTGGAGGCACCCAAGGCGCATTCCGCCGAATGAACAGCCCGGCCGGCCGGGCGGAAAGGAACCTTTTTTGGCAAACGAAATTAAAGAAAAATTCAAAACCACCGTGGGCGGGCAGGCCCTGATGGAAGGCGTGATGATGCGCGGGCCCAAGGCCATGTGCATCGCCGTGCGCCGCCCGGACGGCGGCATTGAGACGGAAGTGACCCCCGTTGTGATGAAGCCATGGCAGAAATGGCCCTTTGTGCGCGGTATTTACAACATGGCCGAAAACCTTGTGGTGGGTTACCGCTGCCTGATGCGCAGCGCCGATATTTCCATGACAGAGGAAGAAAAAGAAGAGAGCGAATCAAAATTTGACCGCTGGGTGGAACAGCACCTGGGGGAAAAGGGCGAGGCCATTTTGATGGGCGTTGCCAGCTTTGCCGGCGTGGCGCTGGCTATTGTGCTGTTTCTGATGCTGCCCACGCTGCTGGTGGGCGGCCTGGCCAGGCTGGTGCCGCTGGGCGGCGCCAAAACCCTGCTGGAGGGCGTTTTGAAAATTGCCATTCTGGTGGGCTATATGGCCGCCGTCAGCCGTGTGAAAGAAATTCACCGCATGTTCTGCTACCACGGTGCCGAGCACAAAACCATTGCCTGCTATGAGGCGGGCCTTCCGCTGGAAGTGGAAAATGTGCGCAAATGCTGCCGGTTTCACCCGCGCTGCGGCACCAGCTTCCTGCTGATTGTCATTGTGGTCAGCATTCTGTTAAACAGTGTCATCCCGTGGGGCAGCCTTTCGCTGCGCATTGTGTTCAAGCTGCTTTTGCTGCCGGTGGTGGTGGCGGTGAGCTACGAGATTATCAAACTGTGCGGAAAATACGACAATGCCGTGTGCCGCGCCGTCAGCGCGCCGGGCCTGTGGCTGCAGCGCATCACCACGCAGGAGCCGGATGACAGCATGATCGAATGCGCCATTGCCGCAGTGACGCCCGTGCTGCCGGAGCGGCCGGACGAGAGCGTATGGTAAGGCTGGGCGCCTTGTGGGGAAAGGCCGCAGCCCTGCTGGAGCAGGCGGGCGTGGAGGACGCTGCGTTTGACGCGCGCGAGCTTTGCCGCCTGTGCTGCAAAGCGGACCCCCGGCTTGCGCCGGATTCCCCCGTGCCAGAGGCCGCGCAGCAGCGGCTGGCGCAGCTTTGCGCCCGCCGCGCCCGGCACGAGCCCTTGCAGTATTTGCTGGGCGAGTGGGATTTTCTTGATTTTACGGTAGAAGTGGGCCCGGGCGTGCTCATTCCGCGGGCAGACACAGAATGCGTGGCACAAACAGCGGTGGCTGCGCTGAAGCGCGCGGCTGCCCGGCCCGGGCGCGAAGATGAGCCAGCCGGGCTGGATTTGTGTGCAGGCACGGGCGTGCTTGCCATTGCCCTGGCGCGCGGCGTGCCCGCCGCCCGGGTGACGGCCGTGGAAAAAAGCGGCGAGGCGTTTTCTTTCCTGCAGCGCAACTGCGCTGCGCTGGCGCCGCGGGTTGCGGCCGTGCAGGCCGATGTGTTCGGCTATGAAAATACCCTTGCGCCGCACAGCGTGGATGTCATTGTGTCGAACCCGCCCTATGTGACGGCGCAGGAATATGAGGCCCTTGCGCCAGAGCTTCGCTTCGAGCCGCGCGAGGCGCTTGTGGCGCCGCAGCAGGGCCTTTGCTTTTACAGGCATATTGCACCGGCTTATTTCCCGGCGCTGAAAAGCGGCGGGGCGCTGGTGTTCGAGATAGGCGCCGGGCAGGCGCAGCAGGTGGCGGCGCTTTGCAGGGCGGCCGGGTATACGGGCATTTCGGTGCGCCGGGACGCCGCGGGCCTGCCGCGCTGTGTGTATGCCGAAAAACCGTGAGGAATGCGCCAAAAGGGCGAATGCTCGTTGCATTTGCACATTGTTTCGGGTATACTAACCCGTGGAAGGGTTTGCCGCACGGCGGCCGTCAAGTACGCTTTATGGGATATGACGTGCGGTATGATGCACATACAAAAACAGACACCACGCGCGGCCGGGCCGCGCACATTGCAGGAGGAAGCCATGGCAGATAAAAAGCAAACCGTGCCCTCGCCGGAGCGCAAGGCGGCGGGCGATAAAAAAAGTGCGCTGGAGACCGCGCTGAGCCAAATTGAAAAGCAATTTGGCAAGGGCGCCGTTATGAAGCTGGGGCAGAACGTCACCATGCAGGTGGACGCAATCTCCACCGGCTCGCTCTCGCTCGATTTGGCCCTTGGCATCGGCGGTTTGCCCCGCGGCCGTGTGGTGGAAATTTATGGGCCGGAATCTTCGGGCAAGACGACGCTGGCCCTTCACTGCATTGCCGAGGCGCAGAAGGGCGGCGGCGAGGTGGCCTTCATTGATGTAGAGCACGCGCTGGACCCTGTGTACGCCAAGGCCCTTGGGGTGGATATTGACTCTTTGCTTGTCTCTCAGCCAGACACCGGCGAACAGGCGCTGGAAATTTGCGAGGCGCTGGTGCGCTCGGGCGCCATCGACGCCATTGTCATTGACTCGGTGGCGGCCATGGTGCCGCGCGCCGAAATAGAGGGCGAAATGGGCGATTCCCATGTGGGCCTGCAGGCCCGCCTGATGAGCCAGGCGCTGCGCAAGCTGACAGGCGTCATTGGCAAAACCGGCACAGTGGCCATCTTCATCAACCAGCTGCGCGAAAAAGTGGGCATCGTGTACGGCAACCCCGAGGTTACTGCGGGCGGCCGCGCGCTGAAGTATTATTCTTCCGTGCGCATTGATGTGCGCCGCATTGAGGGCCTGAAAGATTCCTCCGGCAACTTCATTGGCAACCGCACGCGCGCCAAAGTGGTGAAAAACAAGGTGGCCCCGCCCTTCAAAGAGGCCGAGTTCGACATCATGTTCGGCACGGGTATTTCCAAATCCGGCGAGCTGCTGGACCTTGCCGTGAAACTGAACATTATTCAGAAGAGCGGCGCGTGGTTCTCTTACGGCGAAACCCGCCTGGGCCAGGGGCGCGATAACACCAAGAATTATCTGGAAGAGCACCCGGAATTTGCCGCGGACATCGAGGCGCAGGTGCGCGCCCGCGCCAGCGAGCTGTTTGCCGGCCGCGCGGGCAAGCGCCGCGGCGGCAGCCTGGATGACGCGCCTGCCAAGACGGCCGAAAAACCGGCCGCGCCCGCTGCGCCCGCAGCTGCGCCGGCCCCTGCCGCACAGGCGGAAGAGGCGCCGAAAGCGCGCACCAGAAAGCCCAGCATCGACATTATGATGGAAGACGAATAAATGAGGCTTTCTAAAGTTACCGAGACAAAAAAGGGCCGCATGGCCCTGTTTGATGACACGGGCGAATTTCTGTTCTCTGTAGATGCAGAGACCTACTGCAAATATGGCCTGTGCGAGGGCTGCGAGCTGGATGCCGCAGCCCTTGCCGGTTTGCAGGCCGCCAGCGAGACGCGCCGCGCCAAAGATAAGGCACTGGGCTATCTTTCGCTGCGCGGCTATGGCTCGCAGGAATTGTATGAAAAGCTGTGCCTCAAGTTTGACGGCCCGTCCAGCGCGGCCGCCGTGGCCGAGATGCAGCGCCTTGGCCTGCTGGATGACGCCGCCTTTGCAAAGGCCCGCGCGCGCCACCTGGCGGGGCAGAACCGTTCTGCAAGAGAGATTGAGCGGCGGCTGAACCTGCTGGGCCTGTGCGCCGAGGATATTTCCGCGGCAATGGAAGAAATTGCGCCGCAAAGCGAGGCCGCCTGCCGTGCCGTGGTGGAAAAGCACTACCGCGCAAAGCTGGCCGCCGGCCAGCGGGAAAAGGTGCTGGCGGCGCTGGCGCGGCGCGGGTTTTCCTACGGCGAGGCAAAGGCCGCAGTGAGTGAAGTGCTGGCACAGCTGGAGGCAGAGGGCTGTGAGCTTTAACAGGAAAGGGGCGCAACGCGCATGAAAATTGCACTGATCTCTTTGGGGTGCCCGAAAAACCAGGTGGACGCCGACTGCATGGCCCATGCCCTGCTGCAGGCGGGGCACACCACCGTGACCAGCGTGGAAGAGGCACAATGCGTGCTTATCAACACCTGCGGCTTTATTGAAAGCGCCAAGCAGGAGGCCATTGACACCATTTTGGAGGCATGCAGCCACAAGGCGCAGAACCCTGCGCTGAAAGTGGTGGTGACGGGCTGCCTTGCCGAGCGTTACCAGCAGGAGATACGCAAAGAGATGCCCGAGGTGGACGCGGTGGTGGGCATTGGCTCAAACGCGGCCATTGCATCCATTCTGGAAAGGCTGGAACGGGGCGAAACGGGCATTGAAAGCTACGGCCCCAAGGCTGCGCTGCCGCTTTCCGGCAAGCGCGTGATCTCTACGCCGCGCCACTATGCCTATCTGAAAATAGCAGAGGGCTGTTCGAACTGCTGTACTTATTGCGCAATCCCGCTCATCCGCGGGCCGCTGCGCAGCCGCACGGTGGAAAGCTGTGTGGCCGAGGCGCGCTGGCTTGCCGGGGAAGGCGTAAAAGAGCTGATTGTGGTGGCACAGGATATCACCGCCTTTGGCGCAGACAGGGGCAAGGTGGAAATTGCCCGCCTGCTGGACGAGCTGAACAAGGTGGAGGGTATTGTGTGGATTCGCCTTCTTTACGCCTACCCCGAGCGCATCACAGATGAATTTGTGGCCGCCATGGTGCGCAATGAAAAGGTGCTGCACTATCTGGACGTGCCCATCCAGCACATTGATTCCGATGTGCTGCGAGCCATGAACCGCAAGGGGGACGAGGGCACTGTGCGCGCCGCGCTGGAAAAGCTGCGCACCGCCATGCCGGATATCACCCTGCGCACCACACTCATCGCCGGGTTCCCCGGTGAGACGCCCGCGCAGTTTGAAAAGCTGTGCGCCTTTGTGCGCCAGCAAAACTTTGCCCGGCTGGGCTGCTTTGCCTATTCGGAAGAAGAGGGCACAAAGGCTGCGCAGATGACGCAAATGCCCCTTGCGGTGCGCGAACAGCGCGCAGAGGCCGTGATGCGCATCCAGACGGATCATATGGCCGCGCGGCAGGCCGCATTGGTGGGCACACAGGCACAGGTGCTGTGCGACGGATGGGACGAGGAAAACGGCCTGTGGCTGTGCCGCACGCGCGCCGATGCGCCGGATATTGACGCGGTGGTGTGTGTGGACGGCAATGCCGCGCTGACACCGGGTGAATTTTATACGGTTCGTATCATAGATAGTGATGTATACGATTTGTATGCAACTTTGGCGGAATAAAGGAGAATCAAGCAATGAACCTTCCCAACAAACTGACGATGCTGCGCATTTTGCTTGTGCCGGTGTTTATGGTGCTGGCGGGCGTTACCCAGTACGGCACGGCCAGTTATACTACCAATGCATGGTATTTGGCCGCGGGCATCGTGTTCGCTGTGGCCAGCTTCACCGATTATCTGGACGGTTACCTGGCCCGCAAATGGAACCTTGTCACCGATTTCGGCAAATTTGCCGACCCGCTGGCCGATAAACTGCTTACCACCGTTGCCTTTCTGTATATGATGCGCGACGGCGTGTGCAGCATCTGGGTGGTGGCTATTATTCTGGCGCGTGAGTTTGCCGTGGCCGGGGTGCGCATGGTGGCGGCGGCCGGCAATAAGGTGATTGCGGCCAATTGGTGGGGCAAGGTGAAAACTGTGCTGCAAATGGTGACAATCCTGTATTATTACTTTGCCGCCTCATTGGCAGGCCCTACAGATGTGATGGCCGTTGGCCTTATCAGCCAGGTGCTGTGCTGGCTGGTGGCCGCCGTTACGCTGATTTCCGGCGCCAAATATCTGTGGGATAACCGCCAGTTTATCAACACGGCAAAATAGATAACAACTGTCCGGCTGAGAGGTTTCCTGAGTAGAGGTTTTCTCTGTGGAGAAAATGCCGTTTGTAAAAAAGCACCGGCGCGCTCTAAAGCGCGCCGGTGCTTTTTTACGAAGCAGTGGTTATTTCCGCAGCAGCTTTTGACGGGCTTTCCGCATCAGGCCGCCAACGCCGCCCGCCCGCAGCGCGCGGCGGCATCCATTCCACAGAATGGATGAGCGCTCCCGGATGGTGACGGGATATACACGGAGACGCAGGTTGAAAAATAAGTTGCTGTACTGAAACGGGTTGCCGAATGCAGCCATCTCATCCTTGTGCTCACGCCACGCCTGCCGGATATCTGTGCGGACGGCCTCGCCGGAAGCGTAGCAGCCGTAAGACCACGGCGTTTGGGAGACATGGTCGGCATTGGCGGCTTCGTGTTCTTCCCGGTATGCGTCGTACAGTTCTTTCAGAAATAAATCGTCTGGCGCCCATTCCTGCATGCAATGCTCGATGGTGGCGCCGTAACCGGAAAAGTGCACAAAGCGCAAGGGCTGCCCCTTCACTGTCCATACGCCGCCCTCTTTTGCGAGGCCGGCATCCATCATGCGCCAGGTGGCAAAGTCGTAGCCGTGATGCTTCAGAATGTACACATCAAAGAAACAGGGCGCGAGGTCTATCCACTTCTGGTCTGTGAAAATGCCGTGGGGGATATCGTCATAACAGTATTGGGACAGGCGCTGTGCCCACCACTCTATCATGGCGCGGGCTTCTTTGGAACGGTTCACCGCCAGAAAGCCGAGATTATATACACCGTGCGCCATGCTGGATATCTCCATCTGAACGTTTCCGCGGTCTACCAGATGCGGGCATACAACGATGGGCTTTGTCACAAGAAGTTCCCGCAGCTCGGAAAAATCGGAATATACGCGGCAGTCCGGGTCCAGATATACAAACTGCTGTTCCGCTGGATATGCGCGGTACAGCCAGCGGAAAAACTGCCCCTTTACAGCCGTGGAGGCCTCTACAATGGCGTGCTTGAATATGTAGGCGTCAAAATCACCTTCCCACATATCCTTCGAGAGCACCACAGAATCAAAAGCATCGTCCCGCATGGAATCGGTGAGCCCGCGCTCTGTCATACATACGATGAAGACGGCATCTGGGATATATTTTTTTACAGAGCGGGCGAGCACACGGGCTTTATGCAGATAATTGGCGCAGATAGATGTGAAAACAACCATTTTGCTGAAAGCTCCTTTTGCAGAATCGGTTCACTGGCAAATTTGAACTCATTCTTATCATACCATGCCGCGCGAGGGCAGGCAACAGCGGGGCGGCCCGTTCAGTACAAAGACGGCGGGCCGCCCAAGGGCGCCCGCCGCTTTTGCAATGTGGGAAAAGCCGTCAGGTGTTCACCTTCCCGGCCAGCACGCGCCGCGCAAGCCGCAGTGCCCCAAACACGCCGCAGCACAAGCAGAACCAATAGAAGGTGAACAGCGGGCAAATCTGCCCCAGAATGTCCCCGGCCTCTTTGGTATAATCCCAAACATTCCACCCAAGCCACAAATTTACCACCACGCCGGTGGCAAATTCCGCCGCAGTGATGAAGGCAGCGCCCAGCGCCGCCTGGAACACGATGCTTCTGTGCGAAAAGCTGCGCGCAATCACACACAGTGCGCACAGGCAAAGGCCGCCCAGCACGGCCATTGTCCAGTGGGTGTGGCCGCGCACGGCAATCTCCAGCGCGCTGTAGCCTGCGGCACCCACAGAAAATTGTGCAGCTTTTTGCCTCATGTATCTTCCACCCGCCCTTTTCCGCCACAAGGGGGCGCGGCTGCCCCCGTGTGCATGCGAACCTCTGCTGTTACCTAGCTTGCGCCTGCCTGCGGAAAATATGCGCACACATTGAAAAAAGCCGCCGGGTAGGATATAATAAACCATAACCACAGGGCGAGGCCCGCGCGGCGAAAGGGGAAGGCGCAGCATGGAAAAAACAAAGGTAAGCGCCTGCATTGTGACATACGGCGGTTACCGCGAGGCGGAGCAGGCGGCCGAAAGCCTTCTGCGGCACACAACGGGGGTGGACCTTTCGCTGTATCTGGTGGATAATGCCTCGCCGGACGGCACGGGGGAAAAGCTGCAGCAGGCCCAGCCACAGTGGGGCCCGCGCGTGCAGGTGATGCGCCTTGCGCGCAATATGGGTTTCGGCGCCGGGCACAACGCGGTGCTGCCCGTTCTGAACAGCAAATATCACGCTGTGGTAAACCCGGACATCACGCTGGATGAGGACGCCATCGGCAAACTGTGCGCCTTTTTGGACGAGCACCCGGATGTGGTTATGGCCACGCCTCAGCTTCTGTTTCCGGACGGCACGCCGCAGTATACGGCAAAGCGGGCGCCGGGTTTTCTTTCCCTGCTGGCGCGGCAGGTGCCGCTGGCCTGCCTGAAAAAAACGGAAGAGCACTATTTGATGTTGGACGAAGACCTCACCGTGCCAAGAGAAATCGATTTTTGCACGGGCTGCTTTTTTGTGGTGCGCACCGATGTGTTCCGCCAAATGCAGGGCTTTGACGAGGGCTATTTCATGTATGTGGAAGACGCCGACATCACCCGCAAAGCGCAAAGCTACGGCAAGGTGTATTTCACGCCCTGCACGCATGTGTACCACGCCTGGCACCGCAGCCCGAACAAAAGCCTGAAGCCGTTTTTTCAGCAGATATCCTCTATGATGCGCTATTGGCGCAAATGGGGCTTCCGTTTGCGCTGAGGGCAGCCCTGGCGCAGGGGCGCTATTTTTTGTGTAAGTGTGTGGGCGGTACTTAGCCCGTTTTGAGATTTTGAAAGAAAAAGGAGAACAGCAATGAAAGGAATCATCCTTGCCGGCGGCGCCGGAACGAGGCTGTACCCGCTCACCATGGTCACCTCTAAGCAGCTGCTGCCTGTGTATGACAAACCCATGATCTATTACCCGCTTTCCACGCTGATGCTGGCGGGCATTCAGGACATCCTCATCATTTCCACCCCGGAGGACACCCCGCGCTTCGAGCACCTCATGGGCGACGGCAGCCAGTATGGCGTGCATTTTTCCTACAAGGTACAGCCCTCGCCGGACGGCCTGGCCCAGGCATTTCTTCTGGGGGAAGAGTTCATTGGCGGCGATGCCTGCGCCATGATTTTGGGCGATAATATCTTTTATGGCAACGGCTTTTCCCGCATTTTGAAAAACGCCGTGAAGAACGCGCAGGAAAACGGGCGCGCCACGGTGTTCGGCTATTATGTAAACGACCCCGAGCGCTTTGGCATTGTGGAATTTGACGAGGCCGGCAGAGTGGTAAGCGTGGAAGAAAAGCCCGCGCACCCGAAATCGAACTACGCCATCACGGGCCTGTACTTTTACCCGGGCCGCGTTTCCAGCCTGGCAAAGCAGGTGCGGCCTTCGGCGCGCGGCGAGCTGGAAATTACCAGCCTGAACGACCTTTACTTACAGGACGGCAAGCTGGACGTGCAGCTTTTGGGCCGCGGCTTTGCATGGCTGGATACCGGCACCATGGACAGCCTTGTGGATGCGGCAGATTTTGTGCGCATGGTGGAAAAACGCCAGGGCATCAAAATTTCGGCCCCGGAGGAAATTGCCTATAAAAACGGCTGGATCACAAAGGAAAAACTGCTGGAAAGCGCCCAGCGCTATGGCAAAAGCCCTTATGGCCAGCACTTGAAGCAGGTGGCGGAAAACAAAATTCGCTATTGAGAGAGGGGGGTAAGGCATGAAGGTTCTAATCACCGGCGCCAACGGCCAGCTTGGCACCGAGCTGCGCCGCTGTTTTGCGCGCGGGTGCACCGAGCTGGGCCCCCTGCCAGAGAAGCTGCGGCACGCCAGCGTGGTAGAGACGGATGTGGGCGTGCCCGGCATGGAAAGCCTTGACATTACCGACCGGCATGCGGTGGCCGCCTTTGTGCGCCGCCATGCGCCGGACGTGATTTTTTCCTGTGCGGCATACACCAATGTGGACGGCTGCGACGCAAACCCGGACGATGCTTTCCGTGTGAACGCCCTGGGTGCGCGCAACCTTGCCATGGCGGCGGAAGAGGTGGGGGCAAAGCTGGTGCACATCTCCACCGACTATGTGTTTTGCGGGGCGGGCAGCGCGCCGCTTTCCGAGTGCGAGACGCCTGCGCCGAAATCTATGTACGGAAAAACAAAGCTGCTGGGCGAGGAATATGTGCGGCAGTTCTGCACGCGCTGGTTTGTAGTGCGCACGGCATGGCTGTACGGCTATGTGGGCAAAAATTTTGTCAAGACCATGGTGAACGCCGCCAGAAGAACCGGCAGCCTTACCGTGGTGGACGACCAGCTTGGAAACCCCACCAATGCGGCAGATCTGGCACATCACATTTTAAAGCTTGCCGTAACCGAGGAATACGGCGTATACCACTGCACAGGTGAGGGCGTGTGCTCGTGGTATGAGTTCACAAAAGAAATTGTGCGCCTGGCCGGGCTGCAGGCCACGGTGGCGCCGTGCACCAGCGCCGAGTATAAGGCCGCGCACCCTGCGGCAGCGGACAGGCCCGCGTGGAGCGCGCTGGACAACCGCATGCTGCGCTGCACCGTGGGCGACGAGATGCGCCCGTGGAAGCAGGCGCTGGCCGCATTTTTTGAAAACTGGAATGGGGAATGACCCCATCTGCCAAAAAAACGGCGGCCAGCCCGCCGCAAAAAAGGGGAAACTGCATTGAAAAAATATCTCATCACAGGCTGCGCGGGGTTCATTGGCTCGAACTTCGTGTATTACATGCTGAAAAAATATGACGAAATCCTGCTGGTGAACCTGGATAAGCTCACCTATGCGGGCAATTTGGAAAACCTGAAGGGGGTAGAGGGCGACAGCCGCCATGTGTTTGTGCAGGGCGATATCTGCGACAGGGCCCTGGTGGAAAAGCTGTTTTTGCAGTATGATTTCGATTGCGTCATCAACTTTGCCGCCGAAAGCCATGTGGACCGCAGCATCTCGAACCCCGAAATTTTTGTAGAGACGAACGTGCTGGGCACGGTGAACCTTCTGCAGTGCGCCAAGAATGCATGGCAAAAGGACGGCCAGTGGGCGCCTGGGAAAAAATATGTGCAGGTTTCCACCGACGAAGTGTACGGCAGCCTTGGCGCCGAGGGCTATTTCACCGAAACGACGCCCCTGTGCCCGCACAGCCCGTACTCTTCTTCCAAAGCCAGCGCAGATATGTTTGTCATGGCGTTCCACGACACTTACGGCATGCCGGTGAACATCACGCGCTGCTCGAACAACTATGGCCCCTATCAGTTCCCGGAAAAGCTGATTCCGCTGATGATTCACAATGTAAAGAACCACAAAAACCTGCCGGTGTACGGCGACGGCATGAACGTGCGCGATTGGCTGTATGTAGAGGACCACTGCAAGGCCATTGATATGGTGGCGGAAAAGGGCCGTGTGGGCGAGGTGTACAATGTGGGCGGCCATAACGAGCGGCCGAACATTTTTATTGTAAAAACCATCATTGCCCAGCTGCACCAGCGCCTTGCGGACGACGCCATCAACGAAACGCTCATCCGCTATGTGGCAGATAGGCTTGGCCACGACCGGCGGTATGGCATTGACCCGCAGAAAATCAAAGACGAATTGGGCTGGTACCCCGAGACGCCGTTTGAAGAGGGCATTGTGAAAACCATTGACTGGTACCTTGCCCATGAGGAATGGATGGCCAACGTCACCAGCGGCAATTACCAGAAATATTACGAAGAGATGTACCGCAACAAATAAAACAGATGCGCCGCCCCGGCTAAAGCCGGGGCGGCGCATATTTGTTGTTTCAAAAAAGCGGACGGCTTAGAACAGCGTGGCGGGCGAAATTTGGTCATACACATCGCAATACCAAATTTCCCCTGCGCGGATGCGCTCGTCCATATCCTGCTGCATCTGCTCGTTCACGGAAGAATCGGCTGCAAGGTCCAGCAGGTGGGTGTCGATATAGCTTTCGTCCAGAGGCAGGCGCTTGATGATGTGGTAGCCATAGCTTGTTTCCACAATATCGCTGATCTCGCCGTCCTGCAGGGCAAACGAGGCGTCCTCGAACTCCTGCACCATCACACCGGTGGGGAAGTAGTACCCCTCCTCCGGCTCGCCGGGGTCTTCGTTATATTCCTCCATCAGGGCGTTGAAATCTTCGCCCGCCTGTGCCTTTTCCAGCACCTCCTGCGCCTTGGCAAGCTCGGCCGAGTGGTCGTCCGCCTCTGCGTCCTCAAACTGAATCAGCACATGCTGCACATGCACAAAGTTTTCCAGCACATCCGCTTTGATGGCATCGCCGTAGGCGGCCTCCAGCACCTTGTTGCTCAACTGCGTGTCCAGCTCCATCTGAATGGCAAGCTCTTTTGTAAGATGGTTGATGGCAAGGAAGTTTTCATACTCTTCCTCCGAGCCAAAATACCCCTCCCAATCGGCGGCCACCTGCTCAATCTCGGCCGTCTCCTCTTCTGTCAAGCTTACGCCAAGCTCTTCGGCCCACTGGCGGAACATGGGGAAAGAAAGCGCGTTGTTCAGCGTATACAGCTTGACGGTTTCGGCCGCCTGCGCGGTTTCCGAGTTGCTCATGTCCTCCCAATAGCTGCTGTCATCCCCGGCAACGCGGTCGCAGAAGGTAAGAAAAATATAGCGGTATAAATCAAAAGACACTTCTTCCCCGTTGAAGGTAAGCACAGGGTCTGCCTCTACCTTTTGCCCGTCAATGAAAAGGCCGGGCTCGTGTGTTTCCTCCCCGGTGGCGGATGCCGAAGCGGCAGAGCCGGATGCAGAGGAAGCGCCCTGGCCGGAACACCCGGTGAAAGCAGCGGCGCTCAGGGCCAGGCACAGCGTGACACAAAGAAGTTTGAAGCGGAATTTCATAGCTAGGTTCCTCCTGGTTGCGGCTTTCTCAGCCGTAATGTGGGCGGCCGGCACAGCCGGGCAAAGCGCGCACAAAGTGCCTTGCCTGCTGCACCCCGCTCTATACAGGCCGCGTTTGGCGGCGCACATTTGCCGCGGGCGCGGCCCTTGTTTTACAAAATTTATCCTGCGCGGGCGCCCGGCTTCATAAAACGCAAACATTATATCATAATTTTGTGTGCAAGTGGTTACAGTTCTAAAAAACTTTCTTTCGCGCTGCGGGCCTGTTCTATTGGATGCTTTTTTAAAATAAAGCGGTAAATTACAAAAAGGGCTTGACACCGCCCGGGGCGCGTGCTAACATAAACGCAAACAGAAAAAACCGTAGACGCGGAAGTAAAACCGTCAGCGCGCGCAAAGAGAGCCCGGCAAGGTGGAAGCGGGCCGCAATGCGGGGCGGGCAAATGGGCCGCGGAGGGCGCGGGGAAAGGCCATGGGCCGAGTATCTTGCGACGTGGGCGCACGTTACAGCGCGGGGATGTGTTTGCATCCCGCAGAGCGGCTGTCTCCCGTGAGGGGGCGGCAATCAAGGTGGCACCGCAGGAATGTTTTCAAAACGCCTGCCCTTGCATAACAGCAGGGGCAGGCGTTTTTTTATTTGCCTGTGCAAAGGGGAAAAGCAACATGAACGCATATGAATATTTCACAAAGCGATGGCGGGGCCGGCAGGCGTCTGGAACCATACACTGTCACACAAAATTTTGAAAAGAGGGTATCACCATGAAAAAACTGTTCTGTGTTTTGCTTGCCGCCGCGCTTTGCCTGGGCCTTGCCGCCTGCGGGGGCCCGGCCGCCAGTGCCGATTACACCGTGGCCATTGTGCAGCAGATGGACCATTCTTCCCTGGACGAAATTCGCGAGGCGGTGAAGGCCGGGCTGGATGCGTTGGCTGAGGAAAAGGGCATTACCATTGCATATGAAGAGTTCAACGGCCAAAACGACACCACCACGCTGAACCAAATTGGCACACAGGTGGTTTCGGAGGGGTATGACGCCATCATTCCCATTGCCACGCTGGCTGCTCAATGCATGGTGAACGCGGCGGATGGGACGGGCATCCCTGTGATATATGCCGCCATTTCAGACCCGGCCGAAGCCGGGGTGGAGGGCTTTTCCAACGTGACGGGCACTTCGGATGCCCTGAACACGGAATTTATTTTGGATATGATGCTGGCCGCAGACCCGGACGTGCAGACGGTTGGCCTGCTGTATTCCAACTCAGAGCCCAATTCCGCCACGCCCATTGCCCAGGCGAAAGCCTACCTGGAGGAAAAGGGCATTGCCTATGTGGAAAAAACGGGCAACACCAACGATGAAATCCTCTCGGCCGTGGCCTCGCTTATTGGGCAGGTGGACGCCGTGTTCACCCCCACGGACAACGTGGTAATGGCCGCTGCTGCCGCCGTTTCCGAGCAGCTTGCCGCCGCGGGCATCCCCTTTTACGCCGGGGCCGATTCCTTTGTGAAGGCGGGCGCGTTTGCCACCTGCGGGGTCAACTACACCGAGCTGGGCACCTATACGGCCGGTATGGCAGTGGATATTCTGCAGGGCGGTGAAGTGCCGGAATATCATGTGATGGAGGGCGGCATCATCACGGTGAACACCGAGACGGCCGCCGCGCTGGGCCTGGATGCCGCTGTGTTTGACGGCATGGCCGGCACGGTGGTGGAAGTTGCCACACAGGCAGAGTAAAAGGAGCATGCCATATGTTGAACGCAGCCATTGTACAAAGCGCGCTGGAGCTTGGCTTTATTTACGGCCTTGTGGCCATGGCCCTGTTTCTAAGCTTTCGCGTGCTGAACATTGCCGACATGACAACGGACGGCGCCTTCACCCTGGGCTGCGCCGTGTCTGCCACGGCGGCCGTGGCAGGCCGCCCGGTGCTGGGGCTGGTGCTGGCCGTTTTGGCGGGGGCCTGCGCTGGCTTTGTCACAGCCTTTTTGCAAACGCGCATGGGCGTGCCCTCCATTTTGGCGGGCATCATCACCAATACGGGGTTATATACCGTGAACCTGGCCGTCATGGGCTTTTCCTCCAATGTGCCCATGCTGAAAACAGAGACGGTGTTCACCCTGCTGCGCGATGCCGTGGGTGAGGCATTCCCTTACCGGCTGGTGCTGGCCGCGGCCATCAGCCTTGTGGTGTGCGCGCTGCTTATTGCCTTTCTGCGCACACGCCTGGGGCTCTCCATCCGTGCCACTGGCGACAACCCGGCCATGGTGCGCGCCAGTTCCATCAACACGGTGTTCACCATTACCGTGGGCCTGTGTGCGGCCAACAGCATGACGGCGCTTTCCGGCGCTGTGCTGGCGCAGTACCAGCGCTCGGCAGATATCAACCTGGGCACAGGCATGGTGGTGATTGGCCTTGCCTCGCTTATCATCGGGGAAACGCTGCTGGGCCGCGGCGGCCTGTGGGCCAAAGTGCTTGCGGCCGTGGCGGGCAGCGTCATCTACCGCTTTATCATTGCCCTGGCGCTGCGCGCCAACGTGCCGTCTGAATGTTTGAAGCTGATTTCGGCCGTCATTGTGGCGCTGGCCATCTCGGCCCCTACCTTGAAGCGCAGCGTGGCCTTGCGGCGCAGGCGCGGCAGGGCGCAGAAAGCGGGAAAGGGGGGCGGCGGCCATGCTTGACCTTGTGCATGTCAGCAAAACGTTCAACCCCGGCACTGTAAATGAGAAAAAGGCGCTGGACGATGTGAGCCTTCACTTGGAGAAAGGCGATTTTGTCACCTTGATTGGCTCGAACGGGGCGGGAAAATCCACCCTGATGGCCGCTGTGGCCGGTGAATTTTACCCGGACGAAGGCCGTGTGATGCTGGACGGGCGCGATGTCACCTTTGTGCCGGACCACAAACGCGCGCGGCAGATAGGCCGCCTGTTTCAAGACCCCCTGAAAGGCACGGCCCCGCACATGACCATTGAAGAGAATATGGCGCTGGCCTACCTGCGCGCGGCAAAGCGGGGCGGCGTGTTCTCCACCATCCGTGCGAAAGACCGCGCGGCGTTCCGCCAGCAGCTTGCGGCGCTGGGCCTGGGCCTGGAAGACAGGCTTAGCCAGCCGGTTGGCCTGCTGAGCGGCGGCCAGCGTCAGGCACTGACACTGCTGATGGCAACGCTGGTGACGCCAAAGCTGCTTTTGCTGGACGAACACACCGCCGCGCTGGACCCTGCCACAGCGGAAAAGGTGCTGGCGCTGACAAAGCAGATTGTGGCGGAAAAGGGCATCACCTGCATGATGGTGACGCATAATATCTCCTCTGCGCTCTCTTTGGGCAACCGCACGGTGATGATGGACGCAGGGCGCATTGTGCTGCAGCTTTCCGGCGCGCAGCGCGCCGCCGCCACGGTGGACAGCCTGCTGGCGCAGTTCCGCGCACAGGCAGGCAAAGATTTGGATAACGACCGCATGCTGTTTACCAAACAGTAAAATGCGGGGAATGGATGCTGGCTTTTAAACAAGCGCCCCCGCGCCAGGAAGCGGCGCGGGGGACGCTTTGTGTTATTTTGGCAGAGCCTTGCTACTTTGCCTTTTGTGTAATTTCAGCTCCACGCCCTGGCGGGCGGCCGCCTCCAGCAGAAGGTTGGTCATAAAGGACGCTTTTTCCCGTTTGTCGGTTTTTTGCAGCCTTGGCTCATGCTCTGCACAGTGGAGTGCAGAGCAAAGGGAATCTAGCGCCAGCAGGTCGGCTGCCAGGCAGAAGAGAGTTTTATGCCGTCCGTCATTGTATCTGTCCAGCATGGCATGCAGGATAGAGGCCCGCGCCTGTATTTCTTTTCCGTATTCTTCAGGCCCTGCATGCTTTAGCTGAGCCAACGCTTGCATACGGCCTTGATGAGAAAGAAAGGAATCATATTTGCCGGCATCCTTATATTTCTCACAGGGGAAATCTGCACACTGCACACAGTATGCGGGGTTGCCATGCTGTATGCTGCACCGCGCTATGGCACATGGCTGGTTGCCCGGGCCACCGCCACATCCGGGGCAATGACCAGAGAGCTGCATGGGGCAAAGCGCACATTTCAGCCCACACAGGGAAAAGGATAAATCCTGCCGCAGGAAACCCTTCACAGAGGCCGCCACCTTTCCGAGTATTCAGCTTGCATTGAAATGGAAAGAAAAAGTAACCGCCCGGCCCGGACGGAATCAAAAAGGAAAGCCTGCCCACTTTGGGACAGGCTTTTGCTTTTATCAGGCCACTCAATTGCTGGAACGGCGGCCCAGAAGGCGCAGCAGATACAGGAAGATATTGACAAAATCCAGATACAGCTGCAGGGCGCAGAAAATAGCGCCTTTGTGGGCCATCTCTGCATCGAGGCGGTAAGCATCGTAGAAGTGCCGAATCTTCTGCGTGTCGTACGCCGTATAGCCCAGGAACACCGCCAGGCCAACAAAGCAGATGAACTTTTCAAACATGCCCATGGGCAGGAAGATGGCAACCACCCAGTACAGCAGCAGGAACATCAGCCCTGCAAACAGAATACTGCGCAGGTTTGACAAATCGCGCTTGGTAAACCAGCCATAGGCCGCCAGCGCGCCGAAGTACACGGCCGTCATGCCGAACACATACACCAGCGTGGTGACGTCATACAGGATGAACAAAGAGGCGAAGGTGAGGCCGTTCAACGCCGAATAAGCAAAAAACAGGCCCGTGGCCGCACCGGCGCTGAGGCGCGCAAGGCGCGCAGAAAGCACCATCACCACCGCAATTTCTGCAATGGCCAGAATAAACGGCAGGTAAGGCACCTGCATGATGGAATACCATACAAAACCGGTGGCATAACTGGCGAACGCAATGGCGAACGTGCACAGCAGGCCCAGGCCCATCCAGCCGAATGTCTTGGCTGTGTATTGGCTGAGCGTTTCACCCGTTGCGCCCCACATGGCAGTGTTTTCTTCCTGGAACATGGGGTCCAGACCGTTGTTCTCATACATATCTTTTGATCCCTCATTTCAAAGCGCGGCCACGCAGGCCGCCATGCACATATGGAGAGCCCATATGTTACCTTTACCATACCATATTCATCGCCCGTTTTCAAGGAAAACAGCACACAGCCCCTGCAGGATATCCTCTGGCAGCATGCCCTGCATGCTGTGCCGGGCTGCGCATACGTCCGCCGCAGCGCCGTGCAGCCACACGCCGCACACGGCTGCGGCCTCGGGCGAAAGCCCCTGCGCGGCCAGCCCGGCCACCATACCGGCCAGAATGTCGCCACTGCCGCCCCGGGCAAGCCCGGCGTTGCCGGTGGTGTTGCGGTACAGCCTGCCGTCCGGCGTGGCCACCAGGGTGCGGTGGCCTTTCAGCACGGTGACAGCGCCGGTTTTTCGGGCAAACCCAAGGGCTACGTCCGCCGGCATTTGCAGCACCTGTGCCACAGAAATGCCCGCAAGGCGCGCCATCTCGCCGGGGTGCGGCGTCACCACAAGCCGCCCTGCGCAGGGCGCCAGCGCTTCCACGGCTGTGCCAATGGCCGAAAGCCCGCCCGCGTCCAGCACAAAGGTGCCTTTCGCTGCGGCCAGCAGCGCACGCATCTCCTCAGCAGTGGCCTCATCCGCCGTGCGCCCGCATCCGGCCAGGCACACGGTATATTGCCCGGCCGCGGCCAAAAGCTCTTCGCGGCTTTGGGCGCACAGGTAGGTAGCTTCCAGCATGCGCGGGGCTGCGGCGGCACACACGCATTCCGGCGCGGCCAGCGTCACCAGGCCAGCACCCGCGCGCAGCGCGCCCAGGCAGGCCAGCACGGCTGCCCCTCGGTATTCTGCGCAGCCGCACACAGCCAGCACCTTACCGTAATTTCCCTTGTGGCTTTCCGGTGCGCGGGGCGGCAGAAGGGAAAACACCAGCTCGCGCGTAATATCCTGTATGGCGGCCATGGCCTGGCACGCTCCTTTCGTGTTATGATATACTGTTTTCAAGAGATTTATGAAAAATGTTGGGGCGCAAAAACTTGCGGCTTTCCGGCCGCTGCATGGTGCGGCGGCACGGCGTGCACCGCGTATAGGTGCACAAGAGCATGCGTTGCCGGGCCTTCGGGCGTCCGGCGCGTGTGTTCCCTGGCGCAGCAGAGGCCGGCGGCCGCGCTGCCCCCTGACAGGAAAGGCGGAAAGAAGAATGGAACAACGGCTGAAAGAATTGTTGGAACAAGCGCACAGCGCCGTGTTTTTCGGCGGGGCGGGCGTCTCGTGTGAGAGCGGCATCCCGGATTTCCGCTCGCAGGACGGCCTGTATCATCAGCAGTGGCCCTGGCCGCCGGAAGAAATTTTGTCGCACACCTTTTTTGTACAGCACACGGCGGAATTTTTTCAATTCTACCGCGAAAAAATGCTGTACCCGCATGCAAAGCCGAACGCGGCGCATCTGGCCCTGGCCCGCCTGGAGCGGCAGGGCCATATACACGCCGTGGTGACACAGAACATTGACGGCCTGCACACGGCAGCTGGCTCACGCAATGTGCTGGAACTGCATGGCAGCGTGCACCGGAACCGCTGTATGAAATGCGGAAAACCGTATGGCCTGGCGGCCGTGCTGGGCACGCAGGGCATACCGAAATGCGCTTGCGGCGGCGTGATCAAGCCGGAGGTTGTGCTGTATGAAGAAATGCTGGACGAGGCCGTGCTGCAGGCAAGCGTGCGCGCCATTGCCGGGGCCGACCTGCTGATAATAGGCGGCACCTCGCTGAACGTATACCCGGCCGCAGGCCTTTTGCGCTATTATGACGGGCGCGAGCTGGTGGTAATCAACAAAACGCCCACCCCGGCAGACCGAAACGCCACGCTGGTTCTGACGGGGGCTATTGGCGAAATTTTCGCAGAAGAGCCCGCACCCTGACAGAAGGGGTGTAGCCCTCTTTGACCAGCCGTTCCCACGCCAGCAGGGCGCACAGAACAGCGAACAGGACAATTTGCGCCGCGGGGAAGGCCGCCCAAATGCCGTTTACGCCAAAGCGCACGGGCAGCAGGTATAAAAACAGGGGGCTGAGGCAAAGCGGGTCGCCAAAAATAAGCAGCAGGCTTTCCCTCTGGCGCCCGCTGGCGTAAAAATAAGACGAAAACAGGCGCACCACGCCCCAGAAAGGCAGTGCTACGGCCGCGCACAGAAGGCTGGGCACGCTGCCCCGTGCCGTTTGGGGCGAAGCGCCGAACACATAGGGCAGCTGCCCGCGCAGCAGCACAATGGCAAGGCACAGCACCGCGCTGGTGGCCAGCATCAGCCCAAGCCCCTTTTTCAAAAGCTTTTTGCGCGCCGCGCTGTCGTGCGCGCCGCAGCAATAGCTCACCAGCGGCTGCATGCCCTCGCCAATGCCGCTTAAAAGCGGCTGCACGCTGCCCAGCACATAGCTGAGGATGGCATAGGTGGCCACCGCACTGGCGCCGCCGTAGCGGATGCACTGCCAGTTGTTCAGCATGATGAGGAAGTTCAGCGACATCGAGAGCCCAAAGGGCGAAACGCCCACCTTCAACAGCTTTTTTACGTCGGCACGGTTCAGCGCAAGCTGCCTGGGGCGCAGCGGCAGCCTTTTGCCGCCCGCCATGCAGCAAAGCGCCGTCACCGCGCTGGCTGCCTGGGCAATCAGCGTGGCTGCGGCGGCACCCGCCATGCCCAGCGGGAAGTGCATGATGAGCAGCCAATCTAAAAAGATGTTCAGCAAAAGCCCCTCAATCATCACCAGCATGGCGGCCAGGTTCTGCCCGGCCCCGCGCAAAAGGGGGTTCAGCCCGCTGTTGAACACCTGCGCTGTGCAGAACAGGCACACAAGGCGCAGGTAATCTACGCTGGGCTGCCACAACTCGCCCGATGCGCCCAGCGCGCGCAGCGCATAGGGGTAGCCGGCCGTAAGCCCCACGGTAAGCACAGCGCTTGCCAGCGCAAGGCATACCAGTGTGGTGCCGCGCACTTGCAGGGCGCGCGCCTCGTCATGCGCGCCAAGGGCGTTTGCCATCACCACGCTGCCGCCTGTGCCCACCCCCAGGCCAATGGCCGTGATGAGTGCTGCAACGGGCCACAAAAGGTTGATGGAGGCAAGGCCCACGTCGCCAATGCTTTGGCCGATATAAAAACCGTCTACAATAATGAAAAAGCCTGTCAGAAGCTGAGAGGCCATGGCTGGCAGCACATAATGAAAAAACTTTGCCTCCGGGCGCTCTATGTGCGTCTGCATGGCGGTTGCTCCTTTCTCTTCCGGTGCGGCCCGGGGCAAGCGCGCCTGAAACTGCCGCTGTGTTCAGCGCGGGCCGTCCAAGCTTTCGTCATCAATGCCCAGCGTGGGCAGGCCGTTTAAATTGCTGTGTGCGGTGTGCCCGGCCAAAAATTCATAATAACCCTGCGCGGCCACCATGGCGGCGTTGTCGCCGCACAGGGAAAGCTGCGGCAGAAACACCTGGGCCCCCAGCGCCTGGGCGCCCTGCTGCACCTTGCGGCGCAGGGCTTCGTTTGCCCCCACACCGCCTGCAATGCAGATGCGCGCAGCGCCTGTGTCACGCGCAGCGGCCAACAGTTTTTCGGCCAGTATCTCGGTGATGCGCCACTGAAAGCTGGCGGCCATGCCGGGCACATCCACCTCTTCCCCTGCCTGACGGGCGCGGTTCACCGCGTTCAGCACCGCTGTTTTCAGGCCCGAAAAACTGACGTTGTACGCGCCCTCCACATGGGGCGTGGGCAGGGGGTAGGCCGTTTCGCTGCCGCCCAGCGCCGCCTTGGCCACTGCCGGGCCGCCCGGGTAGCCCAGGCCCAGGGTGCGGGCCACCTTGTCGAAGGCCTCGCCCGCGGCGTCATCTACCGTGCGCCCCAGCACGCGAAAGCGTGTGTAGCTTTCCACCTGCACAATATGGCTGTGCCCGCCGGATGCCACAAGGCATAAAAACGGAGGCTTCAGCTGCGGGTATGTGAGGTACAGCGCTGCAATGTGCCCGCGCAGATGATGCACCGGCACCAGCGGCTTTTGCGCGGAAAAGGCAAGGCTTTTGGCAAAGTTTACCCCCACCAGCACCGCGCCGATAAGCCCGGGCGCAAACGTGACGGCCACTGCGTCTATCTGCTGTGCGGCAAGGCCGGCCTGTCTTAGGGCCTGCTGCGCCACCTGCGAAATATGTTCGATGTGGCGGCGCGAGGCAATTTCAGGCACCACGCCGCCGTACAGGTCCTGCTCGGCGGCGCTGGTGGCTGTGCAGTTTGAAAGAATCGTCCGGCCGTCCTGCACCACGGCGGCGCAGGTGTCGTCACAGCTTGTTTCAATTCCCAATATTTTCATAGGTTATCCTCCGGTCCATTGTGGAAAGGCCAGCCGCCGCACGGCGTTTCAGGGTTTTACAGCCGTAAAAAACAGCCGCGGGAAGGAAAACAGAATCTGGCCGGCTTTCCCTGGCGCATACAGCTGCCGCAGGCCGGCCAGCACACCGGCTTCGAACCGGCGTGCGTCCTCGGGGCAAAGCTGTGCCAAATAGGGCCGCAGCCCTGTGCCGCGGTACCATTCCGGCATGGGCGCGCCCCTTTCCGTCCTTCAGCCCTGCTTTGGCACAATGCCCTGTGTATCTACGGCATAGCGGCGGTAGTTATCGCCATCTACATACACCGGCAGAGTGGATAGCCCTTCCAGGAAGGGGGAGGGGTCGAACCAGAACGCTTCGCTTTGAAACACATATACGCAGCCATCTGCAGGGTTTACGGCCTGGCAGCGAATGACCAGCGGGCAGCGCCCGTTTACGCGAAAGCGCGTGTCCCAATCCACCGCAATGATGCCGGCGTCGATGCGCTGGCCCTCTTCCAAAAGCTTTGCGCGCCGTGCGCGTGCGCGCGTGCGCGCCCACAGCATGCCAATGCCCAGAAGAAGAAAAACCAGGCCAAACCCGGCAAACATGGCCAGCGGCAGCACGCCGGTAAAAACGGCCAGGCACACGCCCAAAGCCGTGAAGATGCCGCCCAGAATGGTGAAGATGATGCCGGTCCATTTCAGTGCCAGTTCCATCAGACGGTTCCCCCTTTTTGCAAATATGCCGCGCTTTCAAGCGGCCGCTTCATCAAAATGGCGTCGTCTTTCGGATTTGTATAAAACCCTTTTCGAATTCCTGTTTGTATAAACCCGAGCGAATGGTACAAAGCGCGTGCAGGCGCGTTTTGGGTGCGCACTTCCAGAAACACACATTCCGTCCCCTGGGCGCGCAGCGCCTGAAAGGCGCCGCCCAGCAGGGCACGGGCCGCGCCATGGCGGCGGACGGGCGCCGCCACGCTCAACGCGTCCAAATTTGCCTCGCCCGCGGCACAGGTAAAGGCCGCAAAGCCGCACACCTGCTGCCCGCTTACGGCCACAAAGCAGCGCGCAGCAGGCATGGCGGCATATTCCGCAATGGCCTGCCCGCTCCACCCGTCGGGCACAGTGGCCTCAATGGCTGCGGCGGCGGAAATGTCGCCCGCGCCCATGGGGCGCACAGAAAATGCCTGCCCCATCTCAGCCTTTTGCCTCATACCACGTTTGCCCGCAGTTCACATCCGCCGAAAGCGGAACAGAAAAGCTGGCTGCGCCGCGCATTTCCTCGCCCAAGATGGCGGCAGCCTTTTCTTTCTCTTCCTCGGGGCATTCCACAATCAGTTCATCGTGCACCTGCAGGATGAGCTTTGCGCGCATGCCCTCTGCCGCAAGGCGGCGGTATACGCGCACCATGGCAAGCTTGATGACGTCTGCCGCCGTGCCCTGAATGGGGGTGTTCATGGCCATCCGTTCGCCCTGCGAGCGAATGTTGAAATTGGCGGCGTTCAGTTCCGGCAACGGCCGGCGGCGGCCGTACAGGGTGGAGACATAGCCGTTTGCGCGCCCGTCGGAAATGGTTTTTTCCATAAAGGTCTTTACCTTCGGGTAGGCGCCCAGATAGGCGTCGATGAATTCTTGGGCCTCCTTAACAGAGATGCCAAGATCTTTGCCAAGGCTGAAAGCGCCCTTGCCGTACATGATGCCGAAATTGATGGCCTTTGCGGAAGAGCGCATCTGCCCTGTTACCATCTCGTTTGGCACGCCGTACATTTTGGCCGCGGTGGTGCGGTGAATGTCCGCCCCATGCAGGAAGGCCTGCTGCAGCGCCTCGTCACCAGAGAGGTGGGCCAGCACGCGCAGCTCAATCTGGCTGTAATCGGCGTCCAGCAGCACGCTGCCCCGGGGGGCTATGAAGTATTTGCGGAACCGGCTGCCCAGCTCGGTGCGCACCGGAATGTTCTGCAAATTGGGCTCGTTGGAAGAGATGCGCCCTGTGCGCGTCTCTGTCTGGTTGAAGGTGGAATGGATGCGTCCGTCCGGGCCAATTACCTTTAAAAGCCCCTCCACATAGGTGGAATTCAGCTTTTGGTAGGTTCGGTACAAAAGAATGTGGTCAATGACAGGGCTGTATTCCCGCAGGCTTTCCAGCGTTTCGGCATTGGTGGAATAGCCGCTTTTCGTCTTTTTGCGCGTGGGCAGGCCAAGGTCTTCAAACAGGGCCTTGCCCAGCTGCTTGGGGCTGTTTACATTGAACTCATAGCCAACGGCCTGGTAGATGGCGGCCAGTTCTGTATCCAGCGCGGCGCTCAGCTCTTTGCCAAACGCCTCAATGCCGGCCTTATCCACCAGGATGCCGCGGTATTCCATATCGGCCAGCACTGCGGCCAGCGGCAGCTCGATGTCGTGCAGAAGGCTTTCCAGCCCTTCCTCGCGGCAGGCCTGTGCCAGCTTGTCGAACAAGCCGCCCAGCACGCCCGCCTCGGCATATTCGCAGCTGAAAGCCGGGCGCACGCCATACTGGGCCGCCAGGTGCTGCACGTCGTAGCCGCTGGCGGCCGGGTTCAGCAGATAGGCGGCCAACTTTGCGTCAAATATAACGGCTTTGCCCTCGCGCCCGGCTTCCAGCGCGGCGCGCAGCAGCGGCTTTGCATCAAAACAGCGCTTTTCGCAGGCCTCGCTGCATAAAAGCTCCAGAAATTCTGCAGAATCTATACTGGAAGTATAAACACTGTCGCTGTCAACAATAAGAACAACATCGCCCGCCATGCATATGTCCACGCGTGCGGCGCCCAGCGCCGCGGGCAGGGGGGCGGCCTCTGCAATGGGCAGAGGCTGCTGGGGCACGGCAGGGGCGTCCAGCGTCAGCTTTTCCAGTGTGGCAAACATTTCCAGGCTGTTCAAAAGGTCTGTGGCGGCGGCCGCATCGGGCGCGTCTTTTTCATAAGCCCCGCGCTGCGTGGGCACAGGGGCGGTGCGGCATATCTCGGCCAGCCTGCGGCTTAGCTGTGCCTGCTCTTTGCCGCGGATCAGCTTTTCACGCACGCTTTGGCGGATGCTGGCGTCGTCCAGATGTTCGTATACGCCCTCCAGGGTTTTAAACTGCCCAATCAGCGCCAGGGCAGTTTTTTCCCCCACGCCTGCCACGCCGGGAATGTTGTCCGAGGCGTCGCCCATCAGGCTTTTCACGTCAATCAGCTGGCGCGGCGTCACGCCGTATTTTTCCTGCACAGCGGCTTCGTCCATCTCTACGGTGACACTTTTGCCCAGCGAGGTGCCGGCCAGCAGCACTGTGGTGTGCGGCCCCACCAGCTGCAGGCTGTCGCGGTCCCCGGTGGCGATGAGGCAGTCGTCACCGCGCGCTTCGCACGCCGCCGAAAGCGTGCCCAGAATATCGTCCGCCTCATAGCCCTCGCACGTCACCATGCGGTAGCCAAGGTCTGCCAAAAGCTGCTTAAGCACGGGCATCTGGTCTGCCAGTTCCTGCGGCATGCCCTTGCGCTGCGCCTTGTAGCCGTCGTACATTTTGTGGCGGAAGGTGGGCGCCTTCAGGTCAAAGGCAATGGCAACTTCATCCGGCTGCACATCATTTTCCAGCTTCAAAAGGATATTCATAAAGCCCACAAGGGCGTTGGTATAACGGCCGTCTTTTGTGGTGAGCACCTTGATGCCATAAAAGGCGCGGTTCACAATGCTGTTGCCGTCCAGTACAAGTAATTTCAAAACGTTGGCCCTCCCTGTCCGCTCCGTTGCCCGGCACACCGGCACAGATAAGTTTCTCCATGCACAGTATACCATAAACGCCCTGTTTGTGATATACTGATGTGGTTAAGAAAATTTGTACAGCCAGCTTTTTAAAGGAGCACGAACACTTGCAGATGATGCCTTTGCGGCGCGGCGCCGCACTTGCGCCCATGGCCGGCGCCACAGATAAGACCATGCGGCGCATTTCCGCCGAACACGGCGCGGTGTGCACCGTGAGCGAGATGATCAGCGCCAAGGCCCTGACCATGGGCGACCAGAAAAGCCCAAAGCTGGTTTTGGGCGGCGGGGGCGGCGTGCCGTACGGGGTGCAGCTGTTTGGGCACGAGCCGGCCGTAATGGCCGAGGGGGCAAGGCTTTTGCTGGCGCTGCGCGCGCGCAGGCCCGAGGCCGCACACTTTGATTTTATCGACATCAACATGGGCTGCCCGGCCCCGAAAATCACCGGGCCGGGCGCAGGCTCGGCACTGCTGAAAAACCCGGCTTTGGCCGGGCAGGTGGCGCACGCCGTTGTGCAGGCCGTGGCGGGCGAAGTGCCTGTGACGGTGAAACTGCGCATTGGCTGGGACGCGGCCACCCTCACCGGGCCCGAGGTGGCAAAGCGCTGTGAAGAGGCGGGCGTTTCAATGCTGACGGTGCACGGCCGCACGCGGCAGGAGATGTACGAGCCCGGCATCCATGCCGGCGAGATTGCGCGGGTAAAAGCCGCGGTGGGCATCCCCGTGTGGGCCAACGGCGATGTGACCAGCGCGCAGGGGGCCCTGGCCCTGCTGGCGGCCACCGGCTGTGCCGGCGTGGCCGTGGGGCGCGGCGCCATGGGAAACCCCTGGCTGTTTGGGCAAATTGCCGCGGCGCTTGCGGGCCAGGCGGTGCCGCCGGCCCCGCCGCTTGCCCAGCGTCTTGCCGTGATGCGCCGCCATGTGTATGAGCTGTGTGAAGACAAGGGCGAATATATTGGCATGCGCGAGGCGCGCAGCCACGCCGCGTGGTACCTGCACGGCCTGCGGGGCGCCGCGGCGCTGCGCCGCATGTGCTGCGGCATGGAGCACTTTGAAGATTTGGACGCCGTGATTGCCCGCGTGTGGGAATACCAGCGCGAAGAGGCGGGGCCGGATGCGGAACGGGCCAAAGAAAGCATGGCGTAACCCATACATGGCCAGGGAAAAGCAAAGGACGGAATGGCCGTTTGGCAATTCCGTCCCGGGCTTTTCCGTTTTTCTTTCCCAGGCCGCCTTGCGCGCGGCCCGGAAAAGGGGCGCTGCGCTTATTCGCGGCTCAGCTCGTCCAGTGTCCAGGCATAGCAGGGCAGCATATGCTCCAGAAAATATTCTGCCTCCGGGCACTGCATGGCGTGCAGCGCGGCCGTCTGCTGGGCCTTGGCGCCGGTAAATTCGTGGTTGCCGGTGTTCTCTTCTTCAATGCATTTGATGAGGGCCGAAAGCCTGTCTGCCGCTTTCAAAAGCTGGCGCTCTTTTTCCGTCAGCACATCGCCTGTCAGGTAACCGGCCAGGGCACGGCGGGCCGGGTGCGGGGCAAGCGTGGCAAGCTGGGCTGCTGCGTCCCGCTCCAGCGCCTTGTAGGCGCGGCGCAGGGGCTCTGTTTTATATTTTACCGGCGTGGGCATGTCGCCGGTGAGAATCTCGCTGGCGTCGTGGTACAGCGCCGCCACACACACCGTCTCGCAGCGCACCTGTGTGCCGTAGATGGAAACCGAGATCAGCGCCAGCGTGTGTGCCAGCAGGGCGGTGTCTGCCGTGTGCTCGCACAGCGATTCCGTGCGGGAAGAGCGCATCAGCCCCCAGCGGGAGATATATTTCATGCGCGCCAGCATGGCGCTGAATGGGTAAAACTGCATGGGAATGCCTCCGTCCTGGTTAAAATCACGGGCCTGTGCGGGCCCCTGCGCGGGTGGCCGCGCACTACTATTCAGTATAACAGGAGAAGCAAGCAATGAGTAGCCTGTCCAGAAAAAAATTCGGGGAAGGGTATCTGTTCACATTCCTCGTGTGCATTGTCACCGCTGCTGTTTTGTATACGCCGTTCCTTATTATTGACAAGGGCCTGTTCCAATACTGCGGCGATTTCAACAGCCAGCAAATCCCCTTCTATACCTATATGAACGGCTTTGTGAAAACGGCCGGCGGCCAGTGGAGCTGGAACACAGACCTTGGCACTTCCGCCATCAACGGGTATTCGTTCTACCTGCTGGGCTCGCCCTTTTTCTGGCTGAGCACCCTGCTACCGCAAAGCGCCGTGCCCTATGCCATGGTGCCGCTGCTGGTGCTGAAGTTTGGCGTGTGCGGCCTTGCGGCATACACCTATCTGTACCGCTATGCCAAAACGCGGCAGGCGGCGGTGATTGCCAGCGTGCTGTATGCGTTTTCCGGCTTTACGGTGTACAACACATTTTTTAACCATTTTCTGGACTGCATCGCCCTGTTCCCACTGCTGCTGTGGGCGCTGGACGAGGCCGTGCTGGAAAACCGCAAGGCTCTTTTGCCGGTGCTTTTGGCGGTAAACCTTGTGAACAACTATTTCTTTTTTGCCGGGCAGGCGGTGTTCCTCATCATCTATTTTGTATGGAAGGCGGTGCGGGGTGAATACCGCCTGCGCACGGGGCTGTTTTTCCGCCTTGCCTTCGAGACAGTGCTGGGCTGCGCCATGGGGTGTGTGCTGCTGGTGCCGGCGGTGAGCTTTCTTTTGGGCAACCCGCGCACGGTGGACCCGTCCAGCGGCTTCGGTTTTTTGATTTACAGCAAACCGCAGCAATATTTCGCCATTCTCACTTCGCTGTTCCTGCCGCCAGACCCAACCTACCTGCCCAATATCTTTACCGACTGCATCATCAAGCACACCAGCATGACGGCCTACCTGCCCGTGGTGGGTGCGGCGGGCGTGTTTGCCTACATGGGCGCGCGCAAGCGCAGCGCCAACACGGCCATTTTGTGGACATGCCTTGTAATGGCGCTGGTGCCGGTGCTGAATTCTAGCTTTTATGCGCTGAACTCCAGCTATTATGCCCGCTGGTATTATATGCCCATCCTCATCATGTGCGCGGCCACCATGCATGCGCTGGAGGATGCGGACATCGACCTGATGCGCGGCATCCGGCCGGTGGCGGTGATTACGGCAGTGTATTTGGTGTTCATCTTGGTGCCCAAGGAAGAGGACGGCGTGTGGAGCCTTGGCGTGGTGCAGCAGCCCGCGCAGTTCTGGCTTATCTGGCTTACGGCGGTGCTTGGCGTGCTGCTGTTTTTCGGCATTGTCAAATATTTCCGTTTCACCACAAAATTCTATGCCGCGCTGCTGGCCGCCATTTTGCCGTTCAGCGTGTTTTATTCCGTGTGCCATATCGGCATGGGCAAGTTCCCCCAGTGGGAGAACGACGCCGATTACCGCAGGCAGATGTTCGAGGCTGCGCCCAGCATTGCATGGCCGGAGGACGATTTCTACCGGGTGGATTCCTACGAGTGCCAGGACAACCTCAGCCTGATGATGGAAAAGCCGTGCCTGCAGTTTTTTAACAGTACGGTCACGCCCTCTATTATGGAATTTTACCCGTTGGTGGGGGTAAAGCGCGACGTCTCTTCGAAGCCGGAGCAAAACCTGTATGCCCTGCGCGGGCTGCTGGGAGTGCGCTATATTATGATGCCGCTGGACCAAACGGCCGCCTTTGAAGAGGAATGCGGCCAGTGGGGCTACACCTGGGCGTTTGCAGACGATACGTTTGCCTTTTACCGCAACGAAAACGCCCTGCCCATGGGCTTTGCCTACGACGCCTACGTCACCATGGAGGAACTGGAAGAGGTGGAAGAGACAAAGCGCAGCAACGTGCTGGTGCGCGCTGTGGCCCTGACGGACGAGCAGGTGGAAAAATACGGCGGGATGCTGCGCCATTTGACCGACGCAGAGCGCACAGGAAACTCTTACGAGCAATATGTGCAGGATGCCGCCGCCCGCCGCGCCATGGGCGTGACAGATTTCCAGGCGGATGCCTCGGGCTTTTCGGCCAATATCCAGCTGGAAAACAGCACGCTGGTGTTTTTCAGCGTGCCGTGGGACGAGGGCTGGACGGCCACGGTGAACGGCCAGCCCGTGCAGGTGGAGAACGTCAGCGGCGGCCTGTGCGCGGTGGTGTGCCCGGCGGGGCAAAGCACCGTGCAGTTCCACTACCAGACGCCCGGCTTTGCGCTGGGCAAGGCCATCAGCCTCTCTGCGTGCGGCGTGTGGGCCGTATACGCGGGCACGGCGGTGTTCTTCTGGCACAAACGGAAAAAGGAGAAACAGCAATGGCAGAACATTCTGAAACCATAAGCGGGCCCGGCGCGGGCGCCGCACCGGCCGGGGACACGGCCGCCCTTGCGGGCGCCATTGCGGCCAAACTGGGCCTTGCCACGGCGCGGGTGCAGGCGGCCATTGGCCTGATTGACGAGGGGAACACCATTCCCTTCATTGCGCGTTACCGCAAAGAGGCCACCGGCAGCATGGACGACCAGAAGCTGCGCGAGCTGGCGGACGAGCTGGCCTATCTGCGCAAGCTTTCGGCCCAGAAAGAAACGGTGCGCGCCGCCATTGAAGAGCAGGGGAAATGGACCCCCGAACTGGCCGGAAAGCTGGCTGCGGCCCAGACACTGGCCGAAGTGGAGGACCTTTACCGCCCTTACCGCCCCAAGCGAAAAACGCGCGCCAGCGTGGCGAAGGCCCGCGGGCTGGAGCCGCTGGCCCAGCGCCTGCTGCAACAGGCCCCGGCAGATGACCCCGCGCAGCTTGCGGCAGGTTATACCGGCGAGGAGGTGCCCGACGCGCAGGCGGCGCTGGCGGGCGCGCGCGATATCATTGCCGAGGCCGTCAGCGATGACGCGGATGCGCGCGCCGCGCTGCGAAAGCTGTACCTGGCCGGGGGCATGCTTGTCTCGAAGGCGGCAAAGGACGGCGCCGAAAGCGTGTATGACAAATATTACGATTTCAAAGAGCCTGTGAAAAAGGCCGCGGGGCACCGCGTTCTGGCGGTGGACCGCGGCGAGCGCGAGGACTTTTTGAAGGTTTCCATCGAAGTGGATGCCGCGGCGGCCCAGGCGCTTTTGGAAAAGCGCTTTGTGAAAAACAGCAGCGCGGCCGCGTGCGAGGTGTGCGCAGCCGTGCAGGACGCATACGCCCGCCTTGTGCACCCCAGCCTGGAGCGCGAAGTGCGCGCCATGCTTACCGCACAGGCGTGCGAAGGGGCCATCAAAGTGTTTTCGAAAAACCTGGAACAGCTTTTGCTGGCGCCGCCCATCAAGGGCAAGGTGGCCCTTGGGCTGGACCCCGGCTACCGCATGGGCTGTAAAACGGCCGTGGTGGACGCCACCGGCAAAGTGCTGGATACCGCCGTGCTGTACCCCTTGCCGGAGTTCAAGCGCGTGGACGAGGCAAAGCGAAAGCTGAAGGCGCTGATTGAACAGTATGGGGTGGAGATAATTGCCATCGGCAACGGCACAGCCGGCCGTGAGACAGAACTGTTCACTGCCGAAGTGCTGCGCGAAATACCGCGCCCGGTGAGCTATATGGTGGTAAGCGAGGCGGGCGCCAGCGTATACTCGGCCTCCAAGCTGGCCGCGCAGGAGTTCCCGCAGTACGACGTGAACCTGCGCAGCGCCATTTCCATTGCACGCCGCCTGCAGGACCCTTTGGCAGAACTGGTGAAAATAGACCCAAAGGCCGTGGGCGTGGGGCAATATCAGCACGACATGCCGCCGGCCCGCCTGGCCGAGGCGCTGGACGGTGTGGTAGAGCACTGTGTAAACAGCGTGGGGGTGGATTTAAACACCGCTTCGGCCCCGCTTTTGCAGCGCGTGGCCGGCGTAAGCGCCGCGGTGGCGAAAAATATTGTGGCATGGCGCGAAGAAAACGGCGCTTTCCGCGCGCGCAAACAGCTTTTAAAGGTGGCCAAGCTGGGCCCTAAGGCGTACGAGCAGTGCGCGGGCTTTTTGCGCGTGCCCGGCGCGGCGCACAAATTGGACGCCAGCGCCGTGCACCCTGAAAGCTATGGCGCGGCCCTGGCCGTGCTGCAGGCCTGCGGCTTTACAGAAGAGGACATTGGCACACAGGCCATGGAGGCGTTGCCCCAGCGGGCAAAGGCCATTGGCCTGGAGGCATTGGCAAAGCGCGCGGGCGTTGGCGTGCCCACGCTGCAGGACATTCTGGCAGAGCTGCAAAAGCCCGGCCGGGACATGCGCGACGAGCTTCCGCCGCCGCTGCTGCGCACCGACGTGATGAAGCTGGAGGACCTTCGGGCCGGCATGCAGCTGACGGGCACGGTGCGCAATGTCATAGATTTCGGTGCGTTTGTAGACCTTGGCGTGCACCAGGACGGCCTGGTGCACATCAGCCAGATTTCAAACCGTTATATCCGCCACCCCAGCGAGATGCTGAAAGTGGGCGACATCGTAACCGTGTGGGTGCTGAGCGTGGATGTGGTCAAAAAACGCATTGCCCTCACCATGAAGCCCCCCGCGGGCAGCCAACAGAAAAACGCATAAAGCCCCTGTGCCGCCGCCTGTGACGCCCGGCCCGGGGGCGGAACAGAAAGAGAGGTAACCCTTGAAAACGGCGCTGAAAGAGAAATTCATTACAGAAAAGTCTTTCTACCGGAACCTGCTGGCCATTGCGGGGCCCATGGCTTTTCAGTATGCCATCAGCTTCGGGGTGACGCTGATGGACAGTGTGATGCTGGGCAGCCTTGGGGACGTGGCAATCTCCGGCGCAAACCTTGGCAATCAGATGCAGACGCTGGTGATGAGCTGTTCTTACGGCCTGGCCTCGGGCGGCGGCGTGCTGATTGCCCAGTACTGGGGCAAAAAGGATATGGCCCATATCCGAAAAGTGGTGCGCCTTGCCGTGCAGGCGGTGTTTTGCGCCGTCAGTGTGCTCACACTGCTGTCGCTGGCCTTTCCGCATCAGATTTTGCGCATTTTTACCCCGGATGTACAGGTGATTGAGGCCGGGGCTAGCTACCTTTCGGTGGTGGCGTTCAGCTATTTGCCCTATGCGCTGGCATCGTGTTACCTTTCCAGCCTGCGCGGCACAGAGCAGGTGAAAATGACCGTAGGCGTATACGGGTGCAGCTTTTTTGTGAATGTAATTTTCAATTACATTTTCATTTTTGGCAAGCTGGGCGCGCCCGCCCTGGGCGTGCGCGGCGCGGCCGTAGGCACGGTGTGCGCGCGCTGTTCCGAGCTGATTCTGGCGCTTATTTATATGTATACAAAAGAAAAGCTGGTGGGTTTTCGCGTCAAAGATTGCTTCACCTGGGATAAAGAGCTGCTGGGCGAATATTTCCGCCACAGCCTGCCCGTGGTGGGCAACGAGCTTTTGTGGGGGTTTGGCAGCACGGTAACCAGCATCATCATGGGGCAAATCAGCCGCACATTCGTGGCGGCAAGCAGCATTACCATGGTGCTGCACCAGCTGTCTTTCGTCACCCTCAACGGGGTGGGAAACGCGGCTGCGGTGCTTACGGGGCGCACGGTGGGCGAGGGAAGTTACGCCCGCGTGCAGCGCGTGGCCAACACGCTGGTAGCGCTCAGCTTTGGCCTGGGCGCGTTGAACTGCCTGTTCATTTTGTGCGTGCGCCCGCTGTTTCTTGCTATGTATCACGTCTCGCCGGCCGTACATGAGGCGGCCTATGGCATGATTGGCGTGCTGGCCCTTTTGCAGCTGACAATGGGGGTAGAGCTGACGTGTGTTGTGGGCGTGCTGCGCGGCGGCGGCGACACACGCATGGGCTTCTTGCTGGATTGCGGCACGCTTTGGCTCACCAGCATCCCGCTTGGCTTTTTCACGGGCCTTGTTCTGCACTGGCCCGTGCCCGCCGTATATGCCTGCCTGAAAATAGACAGCCCGGTGAAGGTGCTTTTGTCGCTCATTCGCATCAAGGGCGGGCACTGGGTGCGCAATGTGACCGTGCAGGAGGGGATTGCAATGGCCTGCGCGGCAGAAAGCAAAGGCCCGATGGGCGAGAAAACAGGGCAATAACCACGAAAAAATCCCTTGGAAATGGGCAACCGGCACAAACTTTTTCCACACCGGCGTTTCGACTTGACTTTTAAAGAAGCGATTTGTACAATAATATCAAATGCGCGGCAGACAGCCACGCATGCGCAGGGCAGGTATCTGCCGGTGGTTTCGGAGGCAGGCAATGGCAAACGCTTCCCGCAGTGCTCAAATGGCTCAGCTTGCGCAGGCAAGGCAGGGCGATGAGGCGGCCCTGGCGGGCATCATTGCCAGAATGATGCCGGTGGTGAATGCCGCTGCGGCCCGCGCCGTGTGCCCGGGGCTGGAGTTTGAAGATGCCGTGCAGGAAGGCCTTGTGGGCCTGTTCTGCGCCGTGCGCACTTACAAGGGCGGGGCGGGCACGGCCTTTTCCACCTATGCGGCAGCCTGCGTGCGCAACGCGGTAAACTCGGCGGCGCGCGCCGCTTCCCGCCGCAAGCACGAGGTGCTGAACCGGGCGATGCCCATTGAGGCGGCCCCGTCCACCCAGGCTAAAAGCCCGCAGGCGTGCGCAGAGGAAAGCGAAGCCTACCGCGCGGCCGTGCGCACCATTCATACGCGCCTGTCCCCACGGGAAAAAAGCGTGCTGGCCCTTTTTATGGCTGGCGCGTCCTATGGGCAGATTGCGCGGCGCCTGCACCTTACCCCCAAGGCGGTAGATAACGCCTTGCAGCGGGTGCGCGCCAAATTAAAATAGGTTCCATGGCGCCATACGGCGCAGGGAATATATGTGCCCCCAGTAGCTTAAATCAGAGCGTTGGTCCCCAGATCAAAGGTGTCGGTTTGAATCCTTCCGCGGGCAAAATTCTAAGATTGGAGATATCCAAAATGTACGAAGACAAGACCTTAGTATGCAAAGAATGCGGCCAGGAGTTCGTGTTCACCGCCGGTGAGCAGGAGTTTTATGCCAGCCGTGGCTTCGAAAATGAGCCCCAGCGCTGCAAAGCCTGCCGCGATGCCCGCAAGAATGCCACCCGCGGCACCCGTGAGATGTTCACGGCTACGTGCGCTGCGTGCGGCAAAGAAGCCCGCGTCCCCTTCAAGCCCCGCGAAGACCGCCCTGTGTATTGCAGCGAGTGCTTTGCCAAAATGAAGGAGGAGGGCCAGGCCTGAGCCTGACGCCTTTGTGCAATCTTGCAAAAAGCCCCATGCCCAATGGCCGGGGGTCATAAGAAAGTAATATTACTTTTTGCAGGAACGGCATGGCTTTGGTCATGCCGTTTCCTGTTTCATCAGTTCGTCCACAGGGATAAAACCCACAAGGTCATAAGAGATGCGGATGCCCTGTCTGCGCTTCCCGCTGCTCTTGTCAGGTGCTTCGATGTAGATGCCCTTGACAAGCTCCCGCAAGGCGTAGGGGGTCATTTCCTGCAAATCCTCGTATTTGTGTACCCGCTGGATGAACTGCTCCAAATTTTCAATCTGTCGTTCCTGTACTTCGATTTCCTGCTGCAAGGTCTGGATTTCCGCTTTAAGCTGCATCTGCTCGTCCTCATAGGTCTTGCTCATCAGCGCAAACCGTTCATCAGAGAGCTTTCCGGCCACATTATCCTCATAGATACGGATGAACAGCCGGTCAAGTTCCCCAAGACGGCGTTCTGCCTGCGCCAGACGCTTCTTGTATCCCCGGACAGCTTCTTCGCTGGACAACCGGAGTCTATGCTCCATCACTGCCCGGAAATGCGCTTCATGCCGGGTTACATAGGAGATAACCGTTTTCATGTGCATCCAGACCAATTCTTCCAGTACAACCGCCCGGATGAAATGGGCTGAACAGGTTCCCGTGTTGCTGCGGTAGCTGGCGCATACAAAATGGTCTTGCCGCTTCTCAAAGTAGTTGGTGGTGCAGTAGCGCATCTTTGCCCCGCAGTCAGCACAGTAAACCATGCCGGAGAACAGGCTACTCTTTCCGGTTTTTGTCCTTCGGTGGCGCTGCTTGCGGATCTCCTGCACCTTGTCAAAGACTTCCTGCTCAATGATAGCCGGATGGGTGTTGTAGAATACCGCCTGCTTCTCAATGGGCGTTTCCCGCTGCTTCTTGTCCCAGATGGAGTTGGTGTAGGTCTTGAAATTAACCGTACAGCCGGTGTATTCCCGCCGTTCCAGAATATGAACAACGGTATTGGGGTTCCAGTGGTACGGATCAGCGGTTTCAGGACTTGGGGTGTTAATGCCCTCTCTCCGCTTATAGGCGGTAGGGTTGAGCACCTGTTCCGCCTGCAAGAGTTTGGCAATCTGCATCGGCCCCCGGCCTTCCATACACAGCTTAAAGATACGCTTGACCACAAGAGCGGCTGCCTCATCCACGACCCACTTTGTCCGATCCTCCGGGTCTTTGCGGTAACCAAAGGGGATATTGGTTGTCAGCGGGATTCCCTGCTCGCCCTTGGCCTTCTGTACCGCACGGATTTTGCGGCTGGTATCCTTGGCAAAAAACTCATTGAACCAGTTTTTGATTCCCGCAACATCGTTGTCGGTGCTGTTGGGGTCAATGGTGTCAAAGTGGTCGTTGATGGCGATATAGCGCACACCATATTTCGGAAAAGTGAAGTTGATATACAAGCCCGTCAGCGAGGAATTTCGCCCCAGACGGGACAGGTCTTTCGACAGCACAACAGCCACTTTCCCCGCTTCAATTTCTGACAGCATCTGCTGAAATCCGGGGCGGTCATAGTTTGTGCCGCTGTATCCGTCATCCACAAAAAATGTTGGATTCGGGAAGCGGTGCTCTTTTGCGTATCGGAGCAGGATGTCCTTTTGGTTGGTGATGGAATTACTGTCGCCCTCGTTGGCATCCTCTTGGGAGAGGCGGCAATAGAGTGCGGTGATTTTATCAGTTGCCCGTAACATTTCTGTATCCTCCTTCAAAGGGGCAACTGTCAGTACAGGATTGGTTGCTTCTATTGTACCAAGATTCCCGGTATTTGTCATTCATCATCCTCCGTATTTTCTGTAAACTTTTCAGTCAGAATACGCTCCATCTTTCTATCCAGCGTTTCTGTCCCGTCATAGCTGCCCGTGATGGTGTAAATGGTGCCGCCGATCTCACGCTGTAAAGTGAACTCCGGCAGCCAGAAAGCAGATGGATTTTTCACACGGATATGTCCAGTCTCGTCAAACCAGAAATTGTGTGTGGGGCGGTCGGGCGGCAGCGATTCGGGCTTGAAATAGGGATCAGGATTGGAGAAAAAATATTCCGTTGGTTCGCCATGGGCAGAATCTTCCCATTGACTGATTTCTTCCCAAAGTTCCAAATCATCTGCATCAAAACCCGAAAGCAATTCATCGAGCAACTGTGGGTCAAGGGCATATTTTTCTTCCAGTTGTTTGATGACATCATCCACATCAATGCGGATGGAATCGCCGCTGAGTTGTGCGGCTGCAAATTCCGCATCACTCATATTTGCCCACCGCTGCAATTCAGCCCGTGAAGTATCATCAAGCGATATGAGTGAACTTACAGGCTCACCATTGGGCAGCGTATCTCCGAGAAGTATTTTTGCGAGTTTCCTTATGAGGTTACGATCCTCTTTCCAGTTGAGTTCCATCTTTGAAATCCTCCTTAATGGTCGAGCTGCTGCTGTTTCCTGCGGCTCTGCTCGTGATTTTCCTGCGCACGAACAACTTGTTCTACCTTGTATTTGATCTGCCAAAGCTTTTTCACCTCCGCATAGATGGGTGAAAGTTCTGCCTGCCCCGTCTTATATTCCTGTTCCAGACGGTCATGCTCTTTGCGCCATGCAATGACCGGCAATTTTCCGTCCTTAAAATGCGGTTTTAATTTGCGCTCTGCCATGTGATACAGGCGGAGTGCATTTTCATTTTCAGACATGAATTGCTCACGCCTACCTTTCCACTTGATGGCTGCCAGCTTGTCAGCAACAGGCTTTCCGTCGGTGTAAAACTGCACCATGCGAAGGAGTTCCTCCAACTCCTTCATGCGGTCAGATTTGCCACGCAGGGTGCTTTTCAAAATGTCAATGCGGTCACTCAGCGCAGATACACGCTCCTGCAACTGTTTCGGCGTTGTCAAATGGTTCTGCATGAGATAATTACAAATCTCATTGAACTCTTTGAGATTTCCGATTTTCGCTTTCCGGCTCCATGCGCCTGTGCTGCGGTTGGTGTAATACTCGCTGAGCAGCTGCGCCAGATTGGGGACTTGCGGTTTGCTCAATTCCCCATGCGCTTCTTTCAGCCAGTCAAGTAGCGCCGTAATTTTCTTTTTCAGCTTGCCGATCAAAGCATTGGTCGCCTTCACCCAGCGGTTGAAATCGCCCTTATCAGTACGGATACCTCTTGCCTCCATCTGGCGGATCGCCGGCCCCTCATGAACAGTAGGAAGCTGCTCCACACCCTGACGCTCGTAGCTGCGGTGGTCGATGCGGCATTCCAGACCTTTCCCGGCAAATCGAGCATTGCACATTGCCGCCCACTGTTCCCGCCAATGTTCCAGCGTTTCCGGTTTGCCCCAGTCCGTAGTGGGGACAGCGTTGAACACATAGTTTCCTGCTTCATCCCGTATGCGCTCCCCGTTTTCATCCAAGAGATATTCCCGCCGCTGCTTGTTGCCCCATTTTCCATCGGGCAGCAGGGGACGGATGGGACACATGACATGAAAATGCGGGTTGGCAATGCCGCCGTCCTCCTTGTCGGGGGCGTGAACGGAGAAATCCACCACCATGCCCCGGCTCACAAACTGCTCCAATAAAAATTGCCTTGCAAGGCCGATGTTCTCCTGCATGGAAAACTCGTTCTGCAAGGCAATGTCAAAACTGTATGCAAGCTGGGCTTTCTTGCCCCGTTCTGCCTTTTCCACCTCGTTCCACAGAGTTTGCCTGTCTGCGAAGGAAGGAGGAGCGTGGGGCGGCAGCAGGATTTCAGAACAGAGGACACCGCCTTTCTGGGTGTAGTCACTGTCCTCTCCGTAATACTCGCTGTGCAGCTTTTCACCGGATCGGTAAGCAGCGGACGCAACAGCGGATTGCCCTGCGCTGCGTTTGATCTGTGTAACATGGAAGTGAAATAGTGCGATACTTATCCCTTTCCTTTCTGGCTTGCCTGATTGTGTGCATTGACTGCCTCCATCAACAAAGCCCTGACTTCCGGTAAAGCAAAAACCTTTTCCGTAAAAGCATAGAACTCCGTTTCGCCCAGAACTTTCGCCAGCGGTGCAATGCTCTCCACGGCAGCCCCTCTGGTAATGAGGCGGTGCGCCCGTTTCTTCCGGTCTCCCTTCTCATAATAGGATTTCCGGTTTTGCAGCCGCTGGAGCCTACTGCGCTCCTGCGCCAGCCTCTTTTCTGCGTCTGCGATCTCCTGTTTCAGTTTTTCGGTTGTTGGCATCGTAGATTCCTCCTTTATTTGCAGATAAAAAATACCGCCTGTCTTTCGGACAAGCGGTAAAATTTGCGTGTTGAGTTTTAGGCTTTGGATGGGAAACTGTCTGTGCAAACAGATTGATTCCCATCCAAAGCGGGCAGGGATAGCCGCATAAGCGGCGCAAGGGGTACAGCCCCTTGTACGGAACGAAGTGACGCAAAACAGCCCGGACTTCCATCGTCCGGGCTGTTTGCCTCGCAGAGCGCACGCATACAGGGTTTACCCTGTATAGAAGTGCGCCCTTGTTACCAAGGGATATTTGTCAACTCAGGTTATCAATAGCATACTGCGCTTCTTCCGCAGTGAATTTTTCTCCATACTCAGAAACCAGCTGATCATAGATTGCACTGGGAGACATACTCATCATTTCCTGATAGCTTTCCGCCTTTGCAAGTGCATTTGCTTTCCAATCGGCTTCTACATTATCCACGGCGTATTGAGCTTCTTCTGGCGTAAATTTCTCACCATATTCAGAAATCAACTGGTCATAGATTCCAGCTTTCGACATTTGCATGGTCTTTGCGTAATCCTCGGCCTTGGCCAAAGCATTTGCATTCCAGTCAGCAACCAGATTGTCGATGGCATACTGTGCGGCTTCCTCTGAGAACTGTTCACCATATTCAGACACGAGTTGGTCGTAGATTGCGGCCTTTGACATATGCATTATGTCACTATAAGATTCCGCTTTTTTCAGAGCGGATTTGTACTCTTTGGGGATGGAGTCAGTTTCAGAAGGTTCGTTCGAGGAAGCATCCTCCGTCTCGCCAGAAGAAACATCACCAGAAGTTGCATCATTGTCGATTCCAGAAGAAACCGAAGAAGAAGGCTGATTATCAGAAGGATCAGACTCAGTACCGCCGCTTGAGGCTGCGCCAATCACAATCAGGGCAATAATCAGCCAGAACCACCATTTCTTATAGATGGGCTTTTTGTTTTTGGCCCCGCATGACGGACATACAGTCGCTTTCTCTGGAAGTGGGTTGTTGCAATTTTTACACACTCGAATTTTAGGTTGTTTCGCCATTTCTCTCTCCTCTTTCTCAACGGTTATGACCGCTTTTCTAAAATTGCTTTCTTTTGTGCATCAAACTCGTCCTGTGTCAGTATGCCCTCGTCCAGTAGTTCCTTCAATTCCCGCAGTTGTTCGACCATGCTCTTGGAAGCGGCAGGATTAACAGTTGCCTGAATTCCTTGTGCCATTGTATTGCCCAAAGCCATACCAGCACCCAGTCCAGCTAATCCGCCTCTCTGCTTGGAGGCATCCCGCATAGCTCTGGCGGTCTGATACTGCATAAAGGTTGTCATATCCTGTTTTGCCATGCCAATCCCGGATTGCTCGTCAATCAGTTTTTCAACCTCGTCGGGCAGGGAGATATTTTCAATGAGAATATCACTGAACTGCACACCCATTGCAGCAGCTTGTGCATTTAGTCTCTGTTGAAGCTCACCAGATAGTTTTCGATATTCTGTGGCCAGATCAAGCACGGACATCTCGCTTTCCGCTACTACGGTTGAGAAAGCTTCTGTGACCATGGAAGAAAGGTATTCGACAATATCATAGGTCATCACAATTCCCTTTGTCCCAAAGATCTCCCTCATAAAAGCTGGAACATCGGTGATGCGAAAAGCAAATTTTCCAAAGGAACGGATACGAACCATATTAAAGTCCTTATCACGCTTCATAATCGGATTCTTGGTCGCCCATTTATTGTCGATGAATTGTCTGGTGCTCACAAAGTACACATCGGCAATTACCGGAGAAACGAATAAATAAGGGAATGCCTTGAGGCTGGACAGCACCGGAAAGTTATCCGTTGTCAGTGAATAGGTTCCGGGCGGCAGAATATCGGCAAGCTTTCCGCCCTTCAAAAAAACAGCGTTCTGACTTTCCCGCACGATTACCTTGGAACCCTGTTTCAATTCATTATTTCCACTTTCACGCTGGTATTTGGAAACAATCAGCTTGTTACTCTGATCTACATACTCGATTACATCAAGAAACTGGTCCTTTACTGCATCCAACAGTCCCATACAACCACCGCCTTCTTACTGACGCAGCGGCAAATCAAATTGATCTTTGAAGGAGCCAACCGCAATCAAGATGATGTCAATGATCCAGCCAATTCCAAACAAACCGACCGTAAACAGGTAGAGGAGGCCAGTACCGATCTTACCCACATAAAACCTGTGTACGCCAAGCACGCCCAAGAAGATGCAAAGTAACAGTGCGACCATCTTATTTTTCTTGCTGACTCCCGGCACTACCCCCGGATTGGGGATGGTTTGATTGTTGATAATAACCTGCGATTGAACAAAGGGCTGCCCCGGCTGAGGCGGTACAGTTGCAGAATTGGGGATGGTTTCTTCTTTGTATCCGCAATATCCGCAGCTGTTGTTTTCCATCGGTGCTCCACACACCGGACATTTTGCTGCCATAATTGATTCCTCTCAGATCGGAAGAGCACACGTCTGAACTCCAGTCACACAGTGATCTCGTATGCCGTC
>UREN01000002.1 GCA_900546885.1 uncultured Oscillospiraceae bacterium | reverse complement strand
TCCAGACATTCTAAGACCCCCTAATGTAGTTCTATTTTCCTACATTAGGGGGCCTTTTGTCTATTGTCCGTTTTTACTGGGGCAGTTCACAGTGGGCCCGCAGCCTTTTTGTGCATTCTATTTGGTTTGTTTTATTTTTTGGGCTTTGCGCCAGCGCGCTTTTCCCATTCAACCCACAGCGGCCCGGCAATGCAGATGGAACTGTATACGCCCGAAACCATGCCAATGATAAGAGGGAACGAGAAGGTGAAGATGCTGTCCAGCCCAAAGACGACGCTTACCACACACACAGTGCCCAGCGCAAGCAATGTGGTGAGCGTGGTGTTGATGGTGCGCGTCAGGCTTTGGTTGATGCCCGTGTTCACCAGCTGGGCAAAATCGGTGTGCTTTTTGTTTACCATAGAGCCATTTTCGCGGATGCGGTCATAAATAACAACCGTGTCGTTGATGGAATAGCCCAGAATAACCAGCATGGCCGCAATAAAGTTTCCGTTCAGGGGAATGCGCAGCACCACGAAAATGCCGAAAATGACAACCATGTCATTCAGCAGCGCAACAACGCCGGTTACAGCGCCGCGCAGGCCGCCAATGTTTTTAAAGCGCACCGCAATATAGATGAGGATAAGCACCGCCGCGGCAAGAATTGCCACAATGCTTTTGGCAAAAAATTCGCCGCCCAAAGTGGGGTCTACATTTGTGATGGAAAGCTGCTGGAACTGATTATCCGGGTAGCTTTCCTGCAAAGCGGCCGTCAGGGCCGCCACCGTTTCGGTGCTCATGGTTTCGCTGCCCGGCATCGACACCGTCAGCGTCTGCCCTTCTGTGGCAATGGAAGAACCCGTCTGCACAGTTACGCCGCTGCCCAGCGCGTCCTGTGCCGTTTGGGTAACGGCCTGCACGGGCGCTTCGCCCTCATAACTGTATGTGACAATGGCGCCGCCCTTGAACTGAATGTCCATTTTTACGCCAAACACAGCGCTGAAAACGGCAATGAACAGCACCAGGCACAGCGAAAACGCAAAAAACTTTTTGCGCGCGCCCACAATGTTCCACGTTTTGGGCTGCCTGGGGGCGGCCTGCGGGCGAAGGCCGCCGTACAACACAGCGCGGCGCATGCACTTCAGTTTGGAAATGCCGCGAAGCATAACGCGCGTGCAGCCCACGCCAAACACAAAGTTCAGCAGCACGCCCACCAGCAGGGTGTAACCGAAGGAGTAGATGGTGCCTGCCGTAGAGGCGCCAAAGGCAAAGAACACCGGGCGCAGCAGCCTGGCAAAGAAGCCGTCTGTGGGGCCGAAAGCACCCATCAGCATCACCGCCACAATCACCACGGTTACGTTGCCGTCAATGATGGGCTTCAGCCCGCGGCGGAAGCCCGCGTTCAGCGCGCCGTCAATGCTTTTCCCGGCGCGGATTTCTTCCTTAATGCGCTCTGCCGTAATGACGTTGGCGTCCACCCCCATGCCAATGGCAAGAATAATGCCCGCAATGCCTGGCAGCGTAAGCGTAAAGCTGGGGAACACGGCAAAATAGCCGGAAACAAAGGCCAGCGTCATGGCCGTTTGCCCCAAAAGGGCAATGCTGGCCACAAAACCGGGCAGCCGGTATTTCAAAATCATAAACAGGGCCACCAGAAGGAAGGCAACCACACCGGCCAGCACCATGGCGCCCAGCGAATTGGCGCCCAAAGACGGGCTGATGGTGCTGAAGTTTTCTGCCTCCAGCGCAAACGGCAAAGCGCCGGAATTGATTTGGTTTGCCAGGGTGATGGCCTGTTCCCGCGCGGCGTCATCGCTGCTGCCCAGCAAAATTTGCACATGCCCGTCTGTAATGGCAGACTGCACCTGCGGGTAAGAAATCATGGTGTCGTCCATCCAGATGGAAATGATGCCTTTCGGCGTTTCCTGCGACAGGCGCTCGGTTGCCTCGGAAAATTTTTCCTTGCCGGAATCATTCAGTTCCAGCGCCACATAGTATTCGCCGTATGTAGTGCTGGAGGGGTTGGTGTCCACCTGCGCGGTGGCGCTTTGAATATCTTCCCCTTCCAGAATAATATTTTCGGCCGTTACGCCAGAGGGTTTGCCCTCGCTGTCTGTTTCGTTGCTTTCCCGGAAGGTAAGCCGCGCGGTGGCGCCAATTTCCTGAATGGCCGCCTCGGGGTCGAATTCCGTTTCATCTTCCTTCCACGGGAAGCGCACCACAATGCGGTCATTGCCGGAATCGGCATACACTTCGCTGTCTGTAATTTGCAGGTTCACAAGGCGCTGTTCCACCACAGATTTGGCTGCCTCCATCTGCTCGTCTGTGGCGTCATAGCCGTCGGCGGGCATAAAGGTCACATCCACCCCGCCGCGGATATCAATGCCAAAACGAATGTCGGCCGCGCCTTTAATCCAGGTGTTCAGCGTGTCGCCATATTGCGTTTTCACGCCGAAAAACGCGGTGTAGGCAAACAAAAAAATAAGCGCTGCAACAACAAAGAATTGCCAGGGCCTTCCTTTTGTCTTCATGGGTATCCCTCCGGAAATTGATGTTTCACTTCTGCGGCTGTTCAGGCCCCCAGAAGTTTTTCCACACTTGCAAGGCGCACCGCCATGCACAGCAGCTCGCAGGCCAGGCGCAGTTCCGGCAGCGTGGGATAGGTGGGCGCAATGCGGATGTTGGAATCTTGTTCGTCATGGCCATACGGGTAGGCCGCGCCCGCGCCCGTAAGCACCACGCCCGCGTCTTTGCACAGCTGCACGGTGCGCTTTGCGCACCCTTCCAGCGTGTACAGGCTGATGAAATAGCCGCCGTTCGGCGTTGTCCAGCGGGCAATTTCCCCATAGGGCGAAAGCCCTTCGCGCAAGGCCTGCCACACGGCCTCAAATTTTGGGGCCACAATGGCGCGGTGCTTTTCCATGTGCGCCTCCACCCCCTGCATGTCCTTTAAAAAGCGCACATGGCGCAGCTGGTTCATTTTGTCATAGCTGATAATCATGGGGAACATGTTTTTCACAATATGGGCAATGTTCTCTTCGCTGGCGGCCATGGCGGCCACGCTTGCGCCCGGGAACGTCACCTTGCTTAAAGAGCAGAACAAAAGCGGCCTGCTTTCATGGCCGGCGGCACGGCACTCGTCCAGAATATTCAGCACCGTGTCGTGCTTGTCTGTCAAATGGTGCACACAGTAGGCATTGTCCCAGAAAATGCGAAAGTCTGGCGCAGCCGTTTGCATGCGCGCAAGGCGCCGCACGGTTTCGTCGCTGTAGGTATAGCCGTCCGGGTTGGAATACAGCGGCACACACCAAATGCCCTTCACGGCGCTGTCTTGCACCAGCTGCTCCACAAGGTCCATGTCCGGCCCCTGCGGCCCCATGGGGACATTCAGCATCTCAAAGCCAAACTCCTCCGTCACGCGGAAGTGCCTGTCGTAACCCGGCACAGGGCAGATAAATTTGGGCGCCGGGCTTGCTTTCCGCCAGGGCCCACAGCCACCGGGGAAGCCCTTGCGCCAGCCAAGCGCCACCTGGTCATACATCATTTGAAGGCTGGAGTTTCCGCCCACCACCACTTCCTGCGGCTGCACGCCAAGCATCTGTGCAAAAAAGCGGCGTGCCTCCGGCATGCCTTCCAGTGCGCCATAGTTGCGCGCGTCGGTTCCGCCCTCGCCGTGATAATCTGTCATGTACAGAAGGTCCATCGAAAGGTCCAGCTGTTCTGCGGAAGGTTTGCCGCGCGACATATCCAGCGAAAGCCCCCGTGCCACATACCCCTCATATGCTGCCAGCAGGGACGCACGCTCTGCCTCCAGCGCGGCTTTGTCCATTGCCAAATAATCTGCCATACGCCCAGTTCCCTCTTTCTTTTCATACTTTCCCTCTTGTGCGGTAAGGCTTCCCTACGCCCTCCCACAGGCGTGCCCACACAAGAAAATATTATACTATAACTGGGCAGAAGTTACAAGTTTTTGCGGCCAGGTTTGGGCGGTATGCCGGACGGTTTTTCAAATCTTACACAAAAGCGGCGTTTAAATGGAAAGTTTGCTTGACATTTAAGGTGAAAAGGGCTATCTTAATAAACGGAAAGCACACTTTCCATTTGGAGGCGGGCAGAATGAAAAACAGGTTGGAACAGCTGCGCAAACAGCGGGGCATCAGCCAGGAAGAACTGGCCGACGCGCTGCAGGTTTCGCGGCAGACAGTGGGCTCGCTGGAAAACGGGCGCTATAACCCCTCTATTCTGCTGGCGTTCAAAATAGCGCGCTATTTTGGCATGGCCATTGAGGACATCTTTCTTTATGAAGACGAAGGAAAGGAAGAATGAGCATGAAGCGTATGGTTTCTTATGTTTGTTATGCCGTGGCTGCGCTGGCCCTGCTGGCGGTGGCTTTTTTGCAACTGCCGCAGCAGGCAGACGTTGGCCTGGCCCTGCTGTTCGCCATGGCGTTCGGCGCGGGCAACACAAACCGTGTGCTTGCCAAATGGGCGCAGGACAGCGAATATCAAAAGCATGTAATGGACGAGCGCAACCTTGCCATAAAAGAAAAGGCGGGCAACATCACCAACATGTTTACCACAACCCTGCTGGGCATTGCCATTGTGGTGTTTCTGTGCATGGGCTATGTGTTTCCGGCCGTGGTGCTGGGCGGGGTGGTTGTGGCCCAGCTGGTTAGCCTGATTTTTGTAAGCAGCCTGTTAGAAAAGAAAATGTGACAGCCAAGAAAAGCATATAAGGCCAAAAGCCGCGCCAGCGCAGGCAGGCGCCCGGCTTGGGCCCGGCCGCTTTGGCGCCCGGCGCATGCAAAAAGCCCGGCAATCCGTAAAAAGGATTGCCGGGCTTTTCCCTCTGTTTGGCAGCCCGCAAGCCCTGCCGGCAGGTTGCACAAGCCGGGGCGGCCGCAGCCGCGGGCGGGGCAGGGCGGCTTTGCCCCCAAAAGCAGCGCCTGGCGGCGCAAAGGCAAAAGCGGCGGCCCGCCTTTGGCATCATGTTTCCTCCTTGCTTTTTGGGGTTGGGCCGCCCCTGCGGGCGCGCCGCTTTTTCTTTCTGCGCTTTTCGTTTTTGCATACGCCCAGCAGGGAGCCGGGAAATTGATGGTAGTGCCGGCAGGCGCCGCAGTCGATGCCGGGCGGGGCGCCGCCCGCCATCTCGGCCTGGGGGCAGGCGTCCTCAAAGGTTAACAAAACGGGGCGGCCCGCAGGGATGTACCCCGGCTGTTCGCAATAGGCTGTGCAATCTTCCACATACCGCCGAAGATGCCTGTCCCAACACACGGGCACTTCAATTGCCTCCCCGTCAAACTCATACCGGTTCACCTTTTTCACCCCCCGGCCCCCCTTTCATTTGTGCTATGCCCGCCCTGTGCGGGGGGCGGGGCCTGTGCCTGTGCGCTTTGCCGTGCCCCTTTTTGAAAACAGCCCGGCCACCCAAACACAAAACGGAGCCCGCCGCGCCCACGGAAATTCCGTGGGCGCGGCACGCCCCGTTGAAACGGCATGTGAAACCAAAAAAATTGCGCAGGAAAAAAAGGCAGGCTTACCCTATCTGTCCGTCTGTCTGTCTAATTATGCGGGCTGCCCCGCTGTTGTCAAGGCTTGTTTTGCAAATTTTCATCCTTTTCACCTGCATTTCTGCGGCAGGCCCCGGCATTTTCGCGCGCGGGCCCCGGCCCCTACAAAAGCATATGCTGTTTCAGCCCCTTGCGGTTTTCCACGTTCAATTTTCTCATGGCCTCATAAATGTGGGTTTTTACCGTGTTGGCCGATATATCCAAATGCTGTGCTATTTCCTGGGTTGTCCAATCCCTGGCGGCAAGCATGGCAATGGCAAACTCTGTGGTGGTTAAATCGTCCGCCACATCGTGGCCTGTGATGGGGTTATGCACCCTGCGCCATCCGGAAGAAAACCGGTAGGTGATGTCAATCACCCTTTTAAAATCTTCCGGCCATTTGGGTTTTATCACAGCTTCCAGCATGGCGCCCAAAAGCCCGTGGTGTTCCCCAAAGCCCTCAATCAAATCATCGGGCCGGGCAATTTCCCATGCCGCCAAAAGATGCGCCTGGGCGCGGCCCGTCTGCTTCATGCTCATATAATTCATCACAGCCACCAGATGTAAATAGATGGCAGAGATGGGATAGGCCGACGCGCCCATGGCAAGGGTGGCCTCTACCATTCCGGCGCTGTGGGCATATTCCTTTTTCAAATAAAGATAATGCGCCTGCACATACAGCGCAAAGGCGCGCAGCCCCGGCGGAAGCAGAGGCAAAAAGCTTTCCACCTGCGGCATTTCTTCGGGCAGCGGCAGATGCAAAAGCACCGTGCCCGCAAACGCCACAAACGCTGCGGCCGCCCGAAAGCGGGGCATCTGCGCGCCCGCGCTTGCGAGAGAAGCGTTCAGCTCGCCCAGGGCAAACTTGGCCCGCTGGGCGCGTTTCAGCGAAAGGCTGGCATAGGCGTAAATAAGGCAGGCCGAAAGGTGCAGGCCCATGTCCGGGCTGGTAAGGTAGGGCTCGGCCGCCCTGGCCGCCTGTGCCGGATGGCCGGTAAAATAGTAATATTCCGCCATGGCTATATCCCGCCGGGGGCCGGGGGGCATGGCCTGCACCGTTTGCCGGCAATGGCCGGGCGCAAACGGCGTGTTCATCAGCGGCATCAGGTTGGCATGGTCCACCTGGCCGCCGCGGGCCGCCGGGGGCGGGGCGGGTTTCGCCTGCCGCCGCGCGCGGCGCGGGTCGCCGGGTTTTTCGGCCCCGGTGGGAATGGCCCAGTTTTTCCCCACCCGCTGTGCGCCGGGTATGCGCCCTTCGGCGCAATATTGGTTGACGCGCCGCTGCGAAACGCCCCATTTTTGCGCCGCCTCGCGGATGGATAAATAGCTTTCCACGCCGTCACCGCCTTTTGCCCGTGGCTTTGCTTTGTTTTCTTTCAGGCTTATTATATACGAAAGCTCGTATATTTTCAAACTCTTTCGCAACAAAAACACGCGCTGCAAAAAAACGGCCCGCGGCGGCCGCGCGGCAAAGGGCGGCCTGCCCTGCGCGCAGCGCCGGGGCCGCCGTTCGGTGTGCTCATGCCGGGCAGGCGGCGCGGCGCGCGCTTGCACTTTGCGCCTTGGCCCCTTGCAGGCGCCAAAGCCATGGCGCTGCGGGGCCGGTTTGCCCGGCATGCAGGCCCGGGCAAAAAGAAAAGCGGCCGTTTTGCAAAACAGCCGCTTTGTTTGGAGGTGCCGACCAGATTTGAACTGGTGCATAGAGGTTTTGCAGACCTCTGCCTTACCACTTGGCTACGGCACCATATGCAAATTCCGCCGCCATAAAAAGCGGCGGAATTTGATTTGGAGCGGCTTACGAGGCTCGAACTCGCTACCTCCACCTTGGCAAGGTGGCGCTCTACCAGATGAGCTAAAGCCGCAGATGGTGCCTCCGATCGGAATCGAACCAATGACACGGGGATTTTCAGTCCCCTGCTCTACCAACTGAGCTACAGAGGCACAAATGGCGACCCGGATGAGGCTCGAACTCACGACCTCTAGCGTGACAGGCTAGCGTTCTAACCAACTGAACTACCGGGCCATATTGTGGTGGAAGTTACAGGGCTCGAACCTGTGACCCTCTGCTTGTAAGGCAGATGCTCTCCCAGCTGAGCTAAACTTCCAAAGCCAAACTGACGAAGTAGATTTTACCATAACAGGCATATGCTTGTCAAGCAAAATCTGTTTTGCATTTCGCACCCAGTTTGGCCGTGCAAAATACAAAATGGAGCGGCTTACGAGGCTCGAACTCGCTACCTCCACCTTGGCAAGGTGGCGCTCTACCAGATGAGCTAAAGCCGCAGGTTTCGCCGCCCGTAAGGCCCGAGCGGCGAAATTTATTTTAACCGATTTTCCATAGTTTGTCAAGAAGTTTTTCAAAACTTCCCGCATGCTTTTTCAAAACTTCCCGCATGCTTTTTCGCGCCGTTTATATGCCCAGCCCGCGCAGCAGCGCCGGCACGTCCACACAGTATTTCCGGTTGCAAAACTGGCACGAAACCTTTGCCATGGGCTCTTCTGCGGCCAGGCGCCGCAGCTCTTCTTTGCCCAAAGAAATCAACGCGCGCTCTACCCGCGCGCGGCTGCAGTCGCAGGCATACTGCACCTGTGAACATTCCAGCACTTCCGGCTCAAACCCGCAAAGGGCTTTTTCCATCATGGCCTCCAGCGGCGTGCCCTGAGAAAGCATTGCGGTGACGCTTGGCATCTGCGCAACGTTTTCTTCCAAAAGGCTTATTTCGCCGTCTGTAGCCCCTGGCAAAAGCTGAATGAGATACCCGCCCGCGCACACAATAGACAAATCTCTATCCACCAGCACCCCCAGTGCGCACACGGTGGGAATCTGTTCGCTTACCGCATAATACTGCGTAATATCCTCTGCAATCTCGCCGCTTACCAGCGGGGTAAGGCCCGTATAGGGTTCTTTCATGCCAAGGTCTTTCACCACGCTCAGCATGCCCGCCCTGCCCACGGCGCCGCCAACGTCCAATTTCCCGTCGGCGCGCGGCGGCATCTCGGCAAAAGGCTCTTGCACATAGCCCTTCACATGCCCTGCGCCGTCTGCCACAGCCAGCAGAATGCCGGCCGGGCCGCCGCCGTCCACACGCAGCGTAACCGAGTTTTGCTTCTGTTTCAGCATGGCGCCCATCAGCCCTGCAGCAGTTAAAAGGCGCCCCAGCGCCGCGCTGGTTACGGCGCTGGTGTCGTGATATTCGCGCATCTGCCGGGCAATGTCGGTAGAATCCAGCGCTGTAAAAACAACGCCGCCGTTTTTCGAAATGCCCCTCAGCAGTTTTCCCATGTTTTACACCTCGTTTTTATACACTGCGTTGCAGTTTTTATCGCCCCGTTTCACTGCCGTGACGCAATAGCGCTGGCTTTCGGGGCCAAGCGGGCCAAAGGCCTCGCCATCCACCACGCTTGCAATCTGCAGCCCGGCCGCCTCGCATGCGCGCCGAATTTCGTCCAGCGTGTAGGCATATTCCTCAAAGCGCTCCACATCGTGCTGCGCCTGGCCGGGGTAGCTCATGTCCACCGTGATATGCGTGCAGCGGGCGGCGCTGTCCCATTCATTTTTCCACAGGCAGGTGACATCCTCGGCTTCCAGCTGGTAAGTATGGTTTGCCAGCACGGTTTCGTGCTTATAGGGGGTGTTCATGTCAAACACAAACACCCCGCCCGGCTCAATAAACAGCGCGCTGCGGCACACGGCGCGCTCGAACTGCGCGTATGGGCCAATGTGGTTCAGGGTGTCAAAGGTGGACACCGCAGCATGCACAGTGCCGTAAAGGTCCAGCGCGCAGAGGTTCTGCTGCAGCAAAAGAATGCCCTGCCGGCCCTGCTCGTACATCTTTTCCCGCAGAATGCACAGCATTTCTTCCGAAAGGTCTATGCCAATCATGTCATACCCGGCTTTGGCCAGGGCCAGCGTCAAATCGCCCGTGCCGCAGCCAAGGTCTGCCACAATGCCGCTGTGGATGCCATGCGCACGCAGCTGGCGCAGAATATACCCCGCCAGGGCGTCATAGTTTGCATCCTCGTTAAAGGCGTCGTAAATATCGGCAAATGCGCCGTATGCCATGGCCGCCCTCCTTTCACTGTTGTGCTGCTTCGCAGGCAAGGCTTATTTGGCCGCGCAGCGCGTCCATGCCAAAGCCGTCCTGCGCGCTGGTAAGAACCACGTCCCTTGCGCCATACGGCAGGCAAAGCGTTTGAAAATGCTGCACTGCCTGCTGTTTTTGCGCCGCTTTCAGCTTATCGGCTTTGGTAAGCGCCGCCAGAAAGGGAATGCCGTGGTACTGCAAATATTCCATCATCTGCACATCGTCCGCCGAAGGGGCGTGGCGGCTGTCCAGCAGCTGCACCAGCAACACAAGCGGGCGCCGGGCTTCAAAATAGCCGTTGATCAGCGCGTCCCAGCGGCGGCGTTCTTCCCTGCCGGTTTTGGCATAGCCATAGCCGGGCAGGTCTACAAACCACGCTGTGTCCACCCTGTAAAAATTGATGGTGGCCGTTTTTCCCGGCGTGGCGCTTACACGCGCAAGGCTTTTGCGCATGCACAGTTTGTTGATGAGTGAAGACTTCCCCACATTCGAGCGGCCTGAAAACACCACCTCCGGGCCGCTTGGCGCCGGAAGCTGGCTTTTCAGGCCGTACGAAGCGCGAAACTCTGCTTTCGCATAGTTCAGCATCGTGTTCTCCTTTTCTGGTGCACGCCGCGGCGGGCGCCCTTTGCCTTTTGGGGCAGCGGGCGCCCCTGCGCGCGGCCGTTTTACATGGTTGGCACGGCGCCGTTTGCCACGGGCTCTGCCGTTGGCACAGCCTTTTTGCGCCGCGCGTGCGCTGCGCCGCGCGGCCCTGGCTTTTTGGCGGGCGTGGCCTTTTGCAGCGGCAGCAGGGCTGTTTGCAGCACCTCTGCCAGCTGTGTGACAGGCTGAAACGCAAGCGCCTGTTTCACCGCATCGTCCACCTCATACAAATCGGGCACATTCTCTTGCGGAATCAGCACCAAAGACATGCCCTCGCGGTATGCCGCCATGCTTTTTTCCTTCAGGCCGCCAATGGGCAGCACCTGCCCGTGCAGCGAAATTTCGCCTGTCATGGCAACGTCAGCGCGCACCTTCCGGCCGGACAGGCAGGAAATCAGCGCCGTTGTCAGCGTGACGCCCGCACTGGGCCCGTCCTTCGGGATGGCCCCCTCTGGCGCGTGGATGTGAATGTCTGCGTTTTTAAACAGCTCGGTGCTGTACCCATATTCTTCCGCGTGCGCTTTCGCATAGGTGATGGCAAGCTTGGCACTCTCTTTCATCACTTCGCCCAGCGAGCCGGTCAGCTCCAGCTTGCCAGAGCCGCCGCGCACAATCTGCACTTCAATGGGCAAAATTTCGCCGCCCACGCTTGTCCAGGCCAGGCCGTTGGCCACGCCCACGGCGTCCTGCCGGCTGAGGAAAGACGGCTTCACACGCCGGGGCCCCAGCATGGGCTCCAGGTCTTTTGCCGTCACTGTGATGGCCTGCGCATCGCCCGCGGCAATTACCTTTGCGCATTTGCGCAGCACTTCGGTAATGGCCCGTTCCAGGTTGCGCACGCCCGCCTCCTGCGTGTAGCCGTCAATCAGCCCATACAGCGCCGTATGGGTCAGCTTCACCTTTCCCTTCAGGCCGGTGGCCAGCAGTTGTTTGGGCAAAAGGTGCCGGCGGGCTATCTCGAACTTTTCCACGCGGGTATAGCTGGAAAGCTCAATGACATCCATGCGGTCCAGCAAGGGGCGCGGAATGGTGTCCAGCGTGTTGGCCGTGGTGATGAACAGCACGCCGGAAAGGTCGAACGGCAAATCGATATAATGGTCTTTGAAGGCGACGTTCTGCTCTGGGTCCAGCGCTTCCAGCAGCGCGGCCGCGGGGTCGCCGCGGAAATCGCTTGCCATTTTATCCACTTCGTCCAAAAGCAAAAGCGGGTTCGAACTTTTGGCCGAGATAATGGCGCTGATAATTTTGCCGGGCATGGCGCCAATATAGGTGCGGCGGTGGCCGCGAATTTCGGCCTCGTCACGCACGCCGCCCAAAGACATGCGCGCATATTTGCGCCCCAGGCAGGCGGCAATGCTGCGCGCAATGGACGTTTTGCCCACGCCCGGCGGGCCCACCAGGCAGATAATTTGCCCCTTTACGTCCGGCGCAAGCTTTCGCACGGCCAATATCTCCAAAATGCGCTCTTTCACTTTTTTCAGGCCATAGTGCTCTTTATCCAAAAGCTCTTGCGCCTTGTGAATGTCAAGGTTATCTTCCGTTTTGGCCGCCCAGGGCAGGTCCAGGCAGGTGTCCAGATAAGTGCGAATTACCGCCGCCTCCTGCGTGTTGCCCATCATTTTGGCAAGGCGCTCTACCTCTTTCAAAAGCTTTTCCTGCGCGGGCTGCGGCATTCCGCTTTTTTGAATTTTTTCCGCATAGATTTTGGCGTCTTCGCTGGTGTCTTCGTAATCGTCCAGTTCGCTGGAAATGGCGCGCATCTGCTCGCGCAGGTAGTAATCGCGCTGGTTTTTATCCATCTGCTCGTTCACTTTATTCTGAATGTCTTTTTCAATGCGAAGCACTTTCACCTCGCGTTTCAGCACATCCAGAATTTTCTCCAGGCGCCCCAGCATGGTGCCCTCGTCCAAAAGCGCCTGCTTTTCCGCATACTTCAAAAGCAGGTTGGCGGGGATGTAATCGCACAGGAAGCGGGCGTCCTCGCTGCGCAGAATGGTAAACACCACGTCTTTCGAAAGGCGCGGCGTAAGGGCAAGGTATTCTTCAAAGGCCTCTTTAATGCTGCGCAGCAGGGCCTCCACACGGGCTGGCTCTGCCGTTTTTACGCCGCGCAGGGGCGCGGCCTTGGTGGAGGCAAGAAGAAACCGGCCGCTGGAATCCAGCGTAAGCAGCTTGGCGCGGTATTTGCCTTCTACCAGCACCTTCACCAGCTCGTTGGAAACGCGCAGCACCTGTTTTACTTCCGCCACAACGCCATAGTGAGAAAGGTCTTTAAACGTGGGGTCTTCCGTGTCGATATCCTGCTGTGCCGTGAGGAACAAGGCGTTGTTGTTGCTGATTGCCCATTCCACCGCGGCAATGGATTTTTTCCTGCCCACTTCAAAGTGGATGACATTGCCGGGAAACACCACCAGCCCGCGCAGCGCAATGGCTGGCAGGCGCAAAATGTCTGCATTTTTATCCAAAATAATTTTTACTTTTTCTGCCATGGTAAAATATTGTTCCTTTCCTAACAGCGTGCATGGCGCCAGATGCCCACGGGCAAGCCCGCGGCACCGCCCGCACGCCTTGAAACCGCAACCGGCCTTTGCCATTACACTTTTTGGCAAAGGCTGGCCATAACACGAAACGTTTGTATCCCGTTTGCCAAAAGCCCCGCACACAGCTGCTTTTTCAAGCAAAAAGGCGCTTTATTTTCTTTTGCAAACGGATACTGCTAAATATTATATACAAAATCTATGTGAAATTCAATGTAAAAATCACCTGTGCAAAAATGCATACGGCCGGGCGAAAGCCCAGCCGTATTGCCTCAACGTATCACATTCTATGTTCCGCAGCCACCTGATAGCGCACGCGCGGCACGCCGTGTTCCACCACGGGGGTTCCGCCCTCTACGGTTTCTTTCGTCACCACCACTTTGGAAATGGTGTCGTCGCTGGGAATGTCGAACATCACGCCAATCAGCGCCTGTTCCATCACACTGCGCAGGCCGCGCGCGCCGCTTTTCAGCGCAATGGTCTTTTTGGCAATGGCGTGCAGCGCCTCGTCGGTAATTTCCAGTTCCACATGGTCCAGCTCCATCAACGCCTGATACTGCTTCACAAGGCTGTTTTTCGGCTCTTTCAAAACACGCACCAGCGCGTCCTCGTCCAGAGGGTCCAGCACGGTGACAACCGGGATGCGGCCCACCAATTCGGGGATGAGGCCATAGCGCACAAGGTCGTGCGGCTCTACCAGGCGCAGCAGGTTCTGGCGCTTTTCCTCCGGCTTTTCGCGCAGCTTTGCCCCAAAGCCCAGCGCAGAATCGTCTGTGCGCTTCTGAATGTGCTTTTCCAGGCCGTCGAACGCGCCGCCGCAGATGAACAGGATATTTTTGGTGTCAATCTGGATAAATTCCTGCTGCGGATGCTTGCGCCCGCCGTTGGGCGGCACGTTGCTGACAGTGCCCTCCAAAATTTTTAAAAGGGCCTGCTGCACACCCTCGCCGCCCACATCGCGCGTAATAGAGGGGTTTTCGCTTTTGCGGGTGATTTTGTCAATTTCATCAATATAAATAATGCCCTTTTGTGCGCGCTCTACATCAAAATCGGCGGCCTGAATCAGTTTCAGCAGAATGTTCTCCACGTCCTCACCCACATAGCCCGCCTCGGTTAGGGTGGTGGCGTCGGCAATGGCGAACGGCACATTCAGCATTTTGGCCAGCGTTTGGGCCAGCAACGTCTTGCCCACGCCGGAAGGGCCCAAAAGCAGCACATTGCTTTTCTGCAGCTCTACATCCGTTTTTTCAGCCGAGAGAATGCGCTTGTAATGGTTATAAACAGACACGGCCAGCACGGTTTTTGCGGCGTCCTGCCCAATTACATACTGGTCCAGCCCTGCCTTGATCTGCGCGGGGGTAAGCACGTTGATTTGTTCTTCCGCTTTCGAGGGCTGTGCGCGGCGCTTGCCCGCGCGCGGCCTGGGCTGGTGCACGTCAATGCCTTCTTCCCCCAAAAGGGAGGCGCACAGTTCAATGCACTCGTTGCAGATATTCACGCCCGGGCCAATAATCATGCGCTCTACTTCATCCTGCGATTTTCCGCAGAAATTGCAAAGCAGCGGTTTCTCTTTGTTGTTCTGATTTGCCATATCGGTTCCCTTATCGCTGTGTGATCACTTCGTCGATGAGGCCATAAGCCTTGGCCTCTTCGGCTGTCATATAATTGTCGCGCTCGGTGTCCTGTTCAATGCGCTCCAAAGGCTGGCCCGTGCAGGCAGAAAGAATGCCGTTCAGCTTGCTGCGCGTGCGCACAAGGTGGTCGGCATGAATTTTGATATCCGTCGCCTGGCCCTGCAGGCCCACCTGCCCGCCAATCAGCGGCTGATGAATCAAAATTTCGCTGTTGGGCAGCGCAAGGCGCTTGCCCTTTGCGCCGGCCGCCAGAAGGACAGAGGCCATGGAAGCCGCCATGCCCACGCAGATGGTGGATACATCGCACTTGATATAGCGCATGGTGTCATAAATGGCCATGCCATCGGTGATGGAGCCGCCCGGGCTGTTGATATAAAAACTGATATCCTTTTCCGGGTCCTGCCCTTCCAGGTACAAAAGCTGCGCCACCACAAGGCTGGCCGTGGTGCTGTTCACCTCTTCGCTCAGCATGATGATGCGGTCGTTCAACAGGCGGGAAAAAATGTCGTAAGAACGCTCGCCGCGCGCGGTTTGCTCAATGACATAAGGTACAAGGCTCATAAAGGGAAACTCCTCCTTGTTGGGTAGTGTATGAGATGACCGATACGCCGCAAAAAGCCCGCGTATCGGTCATCGTTCGACAGACCCCTGCCTTACTCGCTTTTCTCTTCAGCTTTCTTGGCAGTGATCTCAGCCTTCGATTTGATAAAGTCGATTGCCTTGTTTACGGCAAGGTCTTTCTTCACTTCGGCCACAGGAATGATGCTGCGCACTTTTTCCACTTCCATTTTGTAAGTGTCGGCAATGCGCTTCACTTCGTTTTCAAAATCTTCCTCGCTGGCCTCGATATTTTCGGCCTTGGCAACGGCCTCCAGTGCCAGGCGCATCTTCACCTGCTTTTCAGCCTGCTCTTTGAAGCCTTCGCGGAACTTTGCCTCGTCGCCGCCGATATATTTCAGGTAATCGGCCAGGCGCAAGCCCTGCTGGCTCAGGCGATAATCGAAATCCCGCACCATTTCATCAATGCGCGTCTCAATCATTACCGGGGGAATATCACCCTCCAGCGTGGCAACCAGCTGGTCTACCAGGGCATTTTCCACTTCCAGCTCTGCCTGCTTTTCGGCGGCCTCTTCCATGTTCTTGCGAATGCTGGCCTTGAACTCGTCCAGCGTGTCGTATTCCGAAACGTCTTTCGCAAACTCGTCATCGGCCACAGGCAGCTCTTTATACTGCACTTCGTTCAACTTCACTTTGAACACGGCGGCCTTGCCTGCAAGCTCTTTGGCGTGGTAATCCTCCGGGAAGGTGACGTTCACGTCAAACTCTTCGCCGGCCTCGTGGCCCACAATCTGCTCTTCAAAGCCGGGGATGAACTGGCCGGAGCCCAGCGTCAGCGAGAAGTGCTCGCCCTTTCCGCCGTCAAAGGCTTCGCCGTCCACAAAGCCCTCAAAGTCGATATCCGTAATGTCGCCGTCCTGGGCTTTGCCTTCGCGGGCAACCAGGCGGGCGTTGCGCTCGCGCAGGCGGTTCACCTCTGCGTCCACTGCGGCGTCCTCCACAGTATTGGCGGCCTTTTCCGCTTTCAAACCGATATAATTGCCCACTTTCATTTCGGGCTTCACCGTCACAACGGCTTTCAGCACAACGCCGTCCTCTGTGTTCATAGAGACGATATCCACTTCCGGGCGGTCCACCGGCTCGATGCCGCTGGCCTCCACAGCCTTATCGTACTCGGCCGGGAACAGGTCGTTCACGGCAGAATACTGAAACACATCCTCACCGTACATTTTTTCAATCATGTGGCGGGGCGCCTTGCCTTTGCGGAAGCCGGGAATATTGTATTTGCCAGCCTCGCGCTTATAGGCCTTGGCGATGGCATCGTTGAACGAAGCCGCGTCGATGGAAAACTGCAGCTCGTGCTGATTTTTTTCAAGCTTTTCACTTTTTACGAGATTCATTTCGTTTCCTCCATTAAATGAAACTTACAAATAAAGATTATACCATACAAATCCAAGGATTTCCACACACAAATCAAATTTTATAAGGGCAAAATTGCAGCGCATCGGCGCTGATAAGGCGGTATTCCACCCCTTCTATGCTTCCCTGCGCCGCCCGGCGGATAGAGGCCGCATGCAGATGGCCGTAAAAGCACCGCTTTACCCCGTACTGCGCCAGCACGTCCAGCATCTCCCGCGCGCTGCCGCCCCCATAGACGGGCGGGTAGTGCAGCACAGCCACACGCTCGGCCAGAGGATAGTGTGCCTGCGCATGAGCAAGCGAAGCGCACAGGCGGCCCACCTCCCTTGCATACACCTTGCCGCTGTGGGCATCCGGCTGGCCGGCCAGCCAGCCGCGCGTGCCGCACAGGGCAATGTGCTCGTCTTCGCACAAAACACTTTGGTTATGCAGCACCAAAAACGACCTCAGCCCGTTGGCCTCAAAAAACGCTGCCATTTTGGCGGCCGTTGTCCACCAGTAGTCGTGGTTGCCTTTCAGCAGCACCTTCCGGCCAGGAAGCGCTTCCAAAAAGCGGAAATCTTCCAGGCTCTCCTCCAGCTTCATGCCCCAGGAGGTATCGCCTGCAAGCACGACGGTATCCTGCGGCGCCACCAGGGCGCGCCAGTTTTTTTCCAGCCGCGGCACATAGTCCTGCCAGCCCTGAAACACATCCATGGGCTTTTCGCAGCCCAGGGAAAGGTGAAGGTCTCCAATGATGAAAACTGCCATATAATCCCTCGAAATATGCCCCCTGTGCCGGGAAATACTAACACCACAAAGGAGGCGAAAACATGGAAAACGAAAAGGTTTTGAAGGGCATTTGCTGTGAAGTGAAGAACTGTGTGCACAATAACGGCAACTGCTGCTGCACCGCAGATTCCATCAAAGTGAAAAACCGCATGGCCGTGCTTGGCGAAGAAACCATGTGCGAGACATTTGAAGAACTGTAAAACCGGTTTGCAAAGCTTCCGGGCGCCCCTTGTGCGGGCGCCCTTTTTGGCGTTTCCACGTTACAGCATTCTGGCGGCCCGTGCCACGCCATCCTTTTCTATCACACTTTCAAAGCGCACGGGCTTGTCCCGCAGGGCGGCCAGGCTTTGCGGCGCGGCCAGCCCCGTCAGCGAGGCAAGCGCATGCATGGCCTCGAATTCGTCCGTTGGCACGGCTTGCCCCAGGGCCGCCAGAACAGCTGACGGGAATTTATACGGGCTTGCCGTGCTAAGCACCACACATGGCGCCTCGCCGCGCATATTCCGGCAAGCCGCCCGGTAGGCCACGGCGGTGTGCGGGTCCATCAAATAGCCGGTGCGGCGCCATACATCGCCCAGGGTTTGCGCCGCAGCGCCGTCATCGGCGCTGGCGCAGGCAAAATCCTGCCGGATGCGGCCCAGCACGGCCTGCGGCACTTCATAGCGGCCCGCCTGCGCCAGCGCCTGCATCCACCCGGCAACCTGGCCTGCGTCCTGCGTCACATGATACAAAAGGCGTTCCAGGTTTGAAGAAACCAGAATGTCCATTGACGGCGAGGAAGTTTTGTAAAACGGGCGCTTTGCATCGTACACCCCCGTGGAGAGGAACTGCGTCAGCACGTCATTTTGGTTTGACGCACAAATCAACCGCCTCACCGGCAGGCCCATCTGCTTTGCATACCAGCCCGCCAGAATATCGCCGAAATTTCCCGTTGGGACACAGAAATCCACCTCTGCGCCGTCGCGCAGCTCCCCGGCCTGCACCAGCTGTGCATAGCTGTAAAAGTAATAGACAATCTGCGGCACAAGGCGCCCCCAGTTGATGGAGTTCGCGCTGGAGAGCGCCCGCCCGTGGGCCGCCATCCATTCGCGCAGCTCTTCACTGGCAAAGGCGCGCTTCACGCCCGCCTGCGCATCGTCAAAATTGCCGCGAATGGCGTATACGGCCACGTTTTCCCCTTCCTGTGTGGCCATTTGCAGGCGTTGTATCTCGCTGGTGCCATGGCTGGGGTAAAATACCGCTATTTGAATGCCCGGCAGCCCGGCAAACCCTGCCAGCGCCGCCTTGCCCGTGTCGCCAGAGGTGGCCACCAGAATTTCTGTGGTGCGTGTATCCCCCAACATGCGCTTGGCCTCCACCAGCAGGCGCGGCATCAACTGAAGCGCATAGTCTTTGAAAGCGCAGGTGGGCCCGTGCCACAGTTCAAGCACATAGCGGCCCTCTTCCACTTTCTGAACGTGCCCGGCTTTGCCGCAAAAGCCGGGGCCATACACTTCCTGCGCAGCGCTGAGCAGGAAATCTGGCGAGTATTCCTGCAGAAACAGGCCAAGCACCTTTGCCGCTGCCTGGGCGTAGCTGAGGCCATATACCTCCTGCACACAAAGCTGCGGCACCTCGCAGGGCACATACAGCCCGCCGTCCGGCGCAATGCCGCGCACAATGGCTTCGGCCGCGCTGGCAAGCGGCGCGTCGCCGCGCGTGGAACGGTATTTCACTTCCAACTCCCCCTTTTCCTATGGCCACATGCGTGTAAAAAAGCGTGCGGCATTTTCAAAAAACACATTGTCCAGCAGTGCCTGGCTATAGTGCTTCAAAAGGGCCTCGTACAGCGCGGGCACGCCGGAAATATCACCAATATCCTGCGGCACCTGCGCGCCGTCAAAATCTGTTCCAAAGCACAGGGCGTCCTGCGCGCCAAGCTCGAAAAAGGCGTCCATATGGCGGCGAATATCGTCCACATTGGCACTGGCGGCATTTTCCGAGAGGAACGCCCTGCACAGGTTCAGCCCAATCAGGCCGCCGCGGGCAGATATTTCCCGTATTTGGGCGTTTGTAAGGTTACGGCAGTGGCCGTTCTGGCTGCGCACATTGGAATGCGTGGCCACCAGCGGGCCATCAGTCAATGCGAACACCTCAGCCACTCCCTCATCGGAAAGATGGGAGATATCCGGCACAATGCCATATTCCGGCAGCTTTTTCACCACTTCACGCCCAAAGGGCTTCAGTTTTCCACCGGCAAGGCTGCCAAACCCAAGCTCGTTTTCCCCGAACCAGGTGAGCGTCAAAAAGCGGACGCCATCGCGGTGAAAAACCTCCAGCCGGGACAGGTTGCCCTCTAATGCCGAGCCATTCTCTACACTAAGGATAGCTGCCCGCCGCCCGCCTGCAAAGGCGGCGGCCAGCGCCGGGCCGTCTGCACAGGGCTGCACCTGGCCTGCCCAGCGCGCCATTTGGCCCAAAAAGGCATCCCGCTGGCGTTCATAACAGGCAAACGCCCCTTTGCCATTTTGGTTGTCGGGCACAAAACAGGCATATACCTGGGCCCACCGGCCAAAGGCAGAGGCCTTTTTCAGGCTGACATGACAGCTTTCTGTGTCTGCAAGCTGTTCTCCCGTCTGCACAAGGCGCGTCAGGGTATCGCAGTGAAGGTCAAAAAAATCCATCCGTGCCGCCCCTTTCTCAACATGAAAACGCATCTTCGATACAGCGGAACCAAAATTTCCCGCCCTGCCATATCACTTCCGCCACATCAAAGCGCATCTCCACTTCCCGGCCCAGCTGGGTGGCCACATAGTGCTGGGCCGCCAGCATCAGCCGCCGCTGTTTTGCGGGGGTCACCGCTTCCCGCGGGGCATATGGGCCGCCGCTTCGCGCTTTTACTTCGCAAAAAACGTAAAGGCTGCCCCTCTGCGCAATTACATCGACCTCACCCAGCCGGGTGCGGTAATTCATCGCCAGCACATGATATCCGTGTTCTTCATAGTGCCGCCTGGCCAGCGCTTCCCCTTTCCGGCCCAGCTCTTTTTTGTCCATTACACATAGCCCCGTTTTTTCAGGAAACTTTTGCGGTAAAAAGGCTGGATGCCGTATTGATCCAGCAGTTCGTAATGGCGCTTTGTGGGGTAACCCTTGTGCACGTCCAGCTCATACTGAGGGTATTCCTGCGCCAACTGCCTCATATACCGGTCCCTTGTCACCTTGGCAAGAATAGACGCTGCTGCAATGCTTGCGCTGGCCGCGTCGCCCTTCACCACGCTTCTCACCGGCACTTCCAGCTTCGGGCACCGGTTTCCATCCACCAGCACAAGCCCCGGGCGCTGTGCAAGGCCCTCTACCGCCTGCTTCATAGCCAGCATGGCGGCGTTTAAAATATTGATTTCATCAATGACCTCCGGCCCCACCAGCGCCACGTTCCAGCACACGGCGCGCGCGCAAATCACGTCAAACAGCGCCTCGCGCTTTTTTTCTGAAAGTTTTTTGGAATCGTTCACGCCCTCGATGACGTCGCCTGCACGCAAAATAACCGCCCCGGCGCACACGGGCCCGCACAGCGGGCCGCGCCCGGCCTCATCCACACCGCACAGAACGCCGCATTCCGTGCGCACCGCTTCATCATATGCAAACAGTGCCTCGTTCATCCTTCTTCCGGCCTTTCCAGCGAAATGCGCCCCAGTTTGCTTGCGCGGAATTCATCCACCAGCATAATGGCCGCGCGCTCGGTGTTCACCGCGCCGCCGCTCATCAGCATGCCGCGCTTTCTGCCCACTGCGCACAGCAAATCGTATGCGTCCAGCGCCATGTCGCTCTCTTCCAGGCGGTAACGCTGTGCCAGGCGCTGCGGGTACATGCGCTGCAGCTGTGCCAGCAGGTTCATGGCAAGCGTTTCAATATCCAATATCTCATCGCGGATGGCGCCAATGAACGCAAGGTTTGCCGCCACCTCGTCCGATTCAAACTTTTTCCATAAAACGCCCGGCATATCCAGCAAATCGTACGCCCCGGCGCTGATCCACTGCTTGCCGCGCGTCACACCGGGTTTATCTGCCGCTTTGGCACGGGCGCTGCCCGTAAAGCTGTTGATGAAAGTAGACTTCCCCACATTGGGGATGCCAACCACCATCACACGCGTACGCGCGCCGGCCATGCCGCGCTGGGCCCGTTTTTCCAAAAGTGCGGCAAGCTCGGCCGAGATAGCCGCTTTTACCCCCTGCATGCCGGTGCGCTGTTTGCTGGAGAGTGCAAGGCACCCCGCGCCCCGGGCCTTGAAATATGCCCTCCAGCGCGCGGTGACAGCTTCATCCGCAAGGTCTGCCTTATTCAGCAGGTACAAATGCGGTTTGCCCTGTGTAGCCTTTTCCAGCTCCGGATTCAGGCTGGAACGCGGGATGCGCGCGTCCAGAAGCTGCAGCACCACGTCCACATTTTTTCTGTTTTCCGAAATCAGGCGCAGGGTGCGGGCCATATGGCCCGGGAACCACTGAATTTGCCTGTGGTTGATATTTTCGCTCATGTTACCTTCCCAATTTTAGAAAGTGGCGTCAGCCGCCAAAGCACCTTGCCCAAAAGGTCCCGCTCGTCAATGCAGCCAATCTCGCTGGAACGGCTGTCCTTGGAGCCGTTGCGGTTGTCCCCCAGCAGGAACACACTGCCCTGCGGCACCGTTATGGGGAACTGAATATCGTAAGAGAGCGTAGTGGGGCCCAGCACATAGGGTTCTTCCAGCGCTTCACCGTTCCGGTACACAATGCCTGACTCAAAATCAATGTCAATGACATCGCCGCCAACCCCAACCACACGCTTCACCAGCATATCGCCGTAACGGGAGTAAGAATCCACCACCACCACATCGCCGCGCTGCGGGCGGTAGAATGCGCTTTGCACGGCCACGCGCTGGCCGGAAGACAGCGTTGGCTCCATAGAATGGCCATCCACTGTGACAATGCGCACCACAAATGTAAAGCAAAGCACAATAACAGCAAGGCCAAACACCGCAGCGTCGTACCACTCGAACCATTCGGGGTTATGCTTTTTATGCCCGTCATCCATTTGCCCGTGCGCCTCCTTTCAGCAGAATACGGAAAAAAGGGAGAATGCAACCATTCTCCCTTTCTTTCGATAGCCACAAATCACAGCTGCTCTTTGACCTTGGCAGCCTTGCCCGTGCGGTTGCGCAGGTAGAACAGTTTGGCGCGGCGCACCTTGCCCTTGCGCACCACTTCCACCTTTTCCACAAACGGGGAGTTCACGGGGAACACACGCTCTACACCCACGCCGTAGGAAGAACGGCGAACGGTAAACGTCTCTTGGATGCCGCCGTGGCGCTTCGCAATCACAGTGCCCTCAAAGGCCTGGATACGCTCGCGCTCGCCCTCTTTGATGCGCACAGACACACGCACGGTGTCGCCCACATTAAACACGGGCCGGTTCTCTTTGAGCATGCCCTCGGTCATCAGTTTCATTGCGTCCATTTTTCATTTCCTCCATGTTTTGAGAGACATTCATACCCGGCACACCGGCAGAGGACTGTCCGTTTAATGATGATACATTAACCCCGCTGTTGGCACAGCGGCATAACGCTAAAATATAATACCACAAAAGAGTATGCAATGCAAGGAAAATCAACAGAAATTTTCATTGCTCTGTGTTTTCAGGGCCACACGCAGAATGCGCGGGGCGCCCAACGGCAGGCCGGCCTCGTTTTCCAAAAAATCCAGCAGCAGGGCAGGGTTCACAGTAAGTGTGTTCCCGGCCGGCAGCTGCACCGAAAAAAACACTGCGCCGTCCTTTTCCTGCACTTCCAAAGCCGGAAGATACTGTTTCAGGTCTATCTGTTTTATTTTCCCCTTTTTGCCCTTCTTCTCTGCCAGGGCCTGTGGAACGGTGTTATATGCCTGCACGGCACGCAGCACATCCTGCCGCATTTGAACAGGGTAACGCACCTCATATACGGCGCTGGCAATTTCAGAGGGGTCCATCCCTGCCGGCTCTATCTTTACAGCGCATATGCCCGCAGGCAGGCACGCCTGCAGGGCCGCGCACGCCTGTTGCCAATTTTCCGGAAGAGGCTCCATCTTGCAATCCAGCGATTCCACCAGGCTCTCCTGGCCAAGAGCAAGCGGGGCGGCAAACGTCATATAGATATGAGGGTTAAAGCCCTGTGTATACCATACGGGCAGCCTTGCGCGCTTCAGCGCGCGCTGCATCACGCGCTGAAGGTCCAGCAGAGAGATATATGCCGCTTCACCAGTTTTGGTAAACCACACCCTAACGGTAGTCAAAGCAAGCCCTCCCCAACAGGTTATTTGCGCCGCAGCCCGCACACGCGCGGTTGCACGGCTGTGTGGTGCGCGCCTGCATCGCCTTTTCGTACTCGCGGATGAGATACTGTTTGGTGACGCCGTAATCCAGATGGTCCCAGGGCAGCGTCTCGTCAAAGCCAAGCGCGCGGTTGGCATAAAAGGCGGGGTCTACCCCCATATCGCGAAACACCTGCATCCATGTGTCAAAATGGAAATGCTCTTCCCAGCTGTCGAAATAGCAGCCGCGGCGGAATGCCTCCAGCAGCACGGCGCCAAGCCGTCTGTCCCCTTTGGCGAACACCGCCTCCAGAAAACTGGTGCGGCTGTCGTGGTAGCTGACGCTGATCTTTCTGCTTTTTACACTGTGCAAAAGGTGCTGCTGCTTCTTTTGCAGGGCCTCCTGCGTGTCCTGCGGCACAAACTCGAACGGTGTGTGCGGCTTTGGCACAAAGCATGCCACACTGATGGACACCTGCACGCTTTTGCCTTTTGGTCGGTTCGGGTTCTGGTAAAACAGCTCCACCACGCGCTGTGCCGTCTGGGCAATGCCCTCAATATCCTCCAGCGTCTCGGTGGGCAGACCCATCATAAAATACAGCTTCACCGAAGTATAGCCCGCATCAAAGGCAAGAGTGCAGGTTTTTTCTATCTCTTCCATGGTGACATTCTTATTGATAACATCCCGCAGGCGCTGTGTGCCGGCCTCCGGCGCAAAGGTAAGGCCGCTTTTGCGCACGCGAGAGGTTTTTTCCACCAGAGACTGTGAAAAGTTATCAATGCGCAGGCTGGGCAGCGACATGCTCACATGCTCTTTGCCCGTCCATTCCAGCATATCGTCCAGCAGTTCTTCCAGCTGGCCGTGGTCACTGGTGGAAAGGCTGGTAAGCGAAATTTCGTCATAGCCGGTGTTCTCGCACAATACGCGGCCCGCTTCACTGAGCATGCCTGCGTCCCGCTGGCGCATGGGCCGGTACAAAAAACCGGCCTGGCAAAAACGGCACCCGCGCACACATCCGCGCAGCACTTCAATTTGTGCACGGTCATGCACAGCACCAATCATGGGCACCACAAAGTTGCGCGGAAGCGGCTGCGCGTTCATATCGGGCAGAATAGCCTTTGTCACTACAGCGGGTGCGCCGCAGCGCGGGGTAACTTTTTCCACCCGTCCATCCGGGAGATATGATACCTCATACAGCTTTGGCACATACACGCCCGGTATCTGCGCCAGCTTCACCAGAATGTCATGCTTGCAAAGCCCGGCTCTGCGCCCTTCCAGGATGGTGTCACACACATCTGGAAGCTGCACTTCCCCCTCGCCCAGCATAAACAAATCGAAGAAATCGGCCAGGGGCTCGGCGTTGCAGGCACAGGGGCCGCCCGCCACCACAAAGGGTGCGTCTTCCCCTCGCTGGCTGGCCAGAAGCGGAATGCCGCCAAGCTGCAGCATGGCAAGGATATTGGTGTAGGAAAGCTCGTACTGCAGTGTAAAGCCCACCACATCAAATTCTGAAAGAGGGTCTTTGCTTTCCAGCGCATACAAAGGAATGTTCTGGCGTTCCATCTCTGCTTTCATGTCCACCCACGGCATGAAAACGCGCTCGCACCAAAACTCTTTGCGGTCGTTCAAAATCTCGTATAAAATCTTCATCCCCAAAAAGGACATACCCACCTCATAGGTGTCCGGAAAACAGAACGCAAACCGCAGCTGCACATCCTTTTTGTCTTTGTACACGCAGCCCGGCTCCCCGCCGGTGTAGCGCGCAGGTTTTTGCACCTTCAAAAGGGCTTGTCTCAATTCATTCAAATCTGGCATTCCTGCAACCTCTTCCCAGCACCCGCGGCCCGCAAAGCGCATCTTTGCGGGCAAATCAGCGGAAAATCGTGATTATTATAGCAGGATACTGCAAATCATGCAACCGCACACAACGCTGCACCAAAATGGAAAATTTAAACGCCGCGCCTTACTCTGCCCGCTTGCCAGGCAGCTGCTGTGCCAAAAGGTAACATGGTGCCAGCGCCGCCGCACAGCGCGCCTGAAAAGGCAGTGGCGCCAGCAGCGCCGCCAAACCCGCCAGCAGAAAAAACGCCTCCAGCAGGGCGTGCTGTATGCGCGCCAGGGCAGGCAGCCCCTGCGCCGGCACCATCAGGGCCAGCAGGCGCGCACCATCCAGCACGCCGAACGGCAGGCAGTTATACAGGCCCATGCACAGGTGCACCGCGGCAAAAAAATAGACGCCATAGCTGGCTTTTTGCCATGCCGCCCAAAACAATCCCGCTGCGCAAATCAAATTTACCAGCGGGCCGGCGCACACTACGGCAAGCTCCTGCCTGCGCGCAAGCATTCTGTCCATGCACAGGCTTACCCCGCCCAGCGACGGCGCCAGCCTGGGCATGTTGTGTGTGCACAGCACGTAGGCAAGGACGTGCCCGGCCTCGTGCATCACGCTTGCCGCCAAAGCCATGCGCAAAATGCCCATTGGGTCAAACAGCAGCCCGGCAGAAAGGGCTGCCAGCAGCAAAACGCCGTTTGCCCCGGCATGGCGGTTCATGAGGCCAAAAGCGCGGCAGATGGGTCGTACCGCACGCCATTATAAATCAGCTCAAAGTGAAGGTGCGCGCCGGTTGACATTCCCGTAGAGCCCGCACTGGCAATCACCTGCCCCCGTGTAACCCCCTCGCCCGCACGCACAAAGCCGCACGCCAGATGCTGATACAGCGTTTGCAGCCCGTCTGTATGGCGCACAATGATGTAGTTGCCGCGTATGCTGTTAAAACCGGCCTGCACCACCTGGCCGTCCTGCGCACAGTGCACAGGGGTGCCCTCGGCCACGGCGATGTCCAGCCCTGCATGAAAATCCTCCTGCCCGTTCACAGGGTTATCCCGATAGCCGTACCCGGAGGTGAGCGTGCCCTGCACCGGGCTGTAAAGCGGCTGTTTGGGCACATAGGCATCCATGGAGAACCCCTCCGGAGGCGTATCATCCTTTTGCACGGGCAAATATCCGCCCTGTGCAGGCGCAGAAGATGCCGTCTGCGCCGCCCCGTCCAGCTGTGCCATCACCTGGCGTGCGCTTTCCCGCAGGCCGTCCACCATGCCGCCGGCAAAATGGGCAAACATGTTTTCCTGCGAAAAATCCACACCTTGCGACAACACGGCGTCCATCGCCTGCGAAAGCTGCGGAAGGAAGCCTGCATCCATGCTTTTGGCCAAAATGGCGAATGCCACCGCCGCCACACACAGCAAAAGCTGAACCAAAAGCAGAGGGTCCTGCGTTTTTTCACTTTGCCGGCCACTCTTTTTCGCGGGTTGCCATATCGTTTGTGCTTCCGTCTGCTTTTCCCACATCTTCGCCACTTCCCTCTTCAGATTCTTCCTGCGGGCACTGCACAGGGTATCTGCATCAGTATATGACGCTGCCCGTTTGGGCAGAACAAAACCTGCGGCGCTGCCTAAAGCATAGGCAGCGCCGCAGGCCGGTTGTTTGTTATCTGTTTTTTTGACGGTGTTTTCGCATGAGCTTAGCGCCGCCACAGGGCCGATAATGTTCCCAGCAGCCCTGCCTTTTTGCTGCCTTCCTGCCTGGCCCTTCTTACCGCTTTGCGCGCCCTGGGCTTTGCCGGGCGTTTTCCCGCCGGGTACCCGGCCTGGGGCATGGCGGGCCACGCGTGCTCCAGCATGGCATACATGCCCAGCTGGCTGTCAATGCGCGGCTGGCCCTCCTTGCGTTTCACTTTGGTGTATGTGCCATCCGGGCGCATCTCATGGGCGTTTACATTATCGGAAAGCTGCATGGCCAGCATATCCAGCAGCTCTTTTTTGATGGCCGCATCCCGAATGCGCACGCCCACCTCTACCCGGCGCTCGGTGTTGCGGGTGAGAAAATCGCCCGAAGCGATATACACCCTTGTATCGGCGCCGCAGCCGAATACATACACGCGCTCGTGCTCAAGGTAGCGCCCCACAATGCTGCGCACTGTCACGTGCTCCGTAAGGCCCGGCACCCCGGCTTTGATGCAGCAAATGCCGCGCACAATCATGCGCACGCTGATGCCTGCGCAGGAGGCTGCCGATATCCGCTCGATAATATCTTTATCGCTTACCGAATTGCACTTCAGCCAGATGCGCGCCGGCCGGCCGTTGTGCGCGGCCTCTATCTCGCGGTCCATCTCTTTCAAAAGCACGCTTTTAAAGCACAGGGGTGCCACCAGCAGCTCGCCGGTGTTGTCCGTCAGGCGCTCTACGGCAAGGTTGTTGAACACTGCGGCAAGCTCGGCGCCGATTTCCTGATCTGCTGTGATGAACGAGAGATCCGTATATTGCTCCGAAGTTTTCTCGTTGTAGTTGCCCGTGCCGATCTGGGAAATATACTCAATCTTCCCATCCCGCTTGCGGGTGATAAGCGTAAGCTTGGAGTGCACCTTATAATCTTCAAACCCGTAAATGACGGTGCAGCCCGCCTCTTCCAGGCGTTTGGAATAATCGATGTTGCTCTGCTCGTCAAAGCGGGCGCGCAGTTCCACAATGGCAACCACTTCTTTGCCGTTTTCGGCGGCGCTGACAAGCGTCTCGATGATTTTGGACTCATGCGCCATCCGGTATAATGTCATCTTGATGGAGATGACAGACGGGTCGCGCGCAGCCTGATACAGCATGCCGATAAACGGGCGGATGCTCTGGTACGGGTAAGACAGCAGCACATCCTGCTGGCGCACCGCCTGTGACAGAGAGAACCCGGCCGGGGGCAGCATGGGGCGCCGGGGCGGGTAAAACAGCGAGGCGTCGTTGGCGGCGGCCAGTTTGGCAGACAATTTGAACGCCACCGAAAGGCCCAGCGGGGCCGTTTGGAAAAACACCTGCTTTTCCGGCAAAAGCAGCTTTTCCCGAAGATAATCCACAATCTCCTGCGGCGCCTTTGCCGTCACCTGCAGGCGGACGGCCGCCAGCTTGCGGCGCTTTTTCAAAAGTTCGCTCATGATTTCTCGGTAATCCACATCATGGTCGAACATACCCTCGTCCACCGTGATGTCGGCGTTGCGCGTCACGCGGAACACGCAGCGGGAAGCAACGCGCACCTTGCCGAACGCAAGCTCTGCAAAATGAAGCACAAGCTCATCCGTCAGGGCAAATTCCACGCCGCCCTTCTCGCCGGGAATGAACACCACTTCCTGAAACTGGCTTGTCAGCGGCACAAGGCCAAACAGGGCCGCGGTGCCTTCCTTTTCATGCAGCGTGGCGCCCACATAGCTTTCCCCGCCGCGCAAAAACGGAAACGGGTGCCTGCGGTCGATAATTTGCGGTGAGAGCACGGGAAATATCTCGCGCAGGAAATAGCGTTTCCAGAAATGCTCCTGCTTTTTGGAAAGCTTTTCAAAGTTCACCTTCTGCAGGCCGTGCTGGGCAATATTGTCATACAGCTTTGCCACAATTTTATCGCAGTGTGCCTGCAGCTCGCGCACGGCCGGCATAATGGCGTCTATCTGCTGGGCCGGCGTCATGCCCGTTTTATTCTCTTTTGCCGTTTCTTTCAAAAGGGTGCGGTCATACAAAGAGCCCACGCGCACCATAAAAAACTCATCCAGGTTGCTGCCGTAAATACCTGCAAATTTCAGCTGCTCGCCCAAAGGCACGGCCTTATCCTTGGCAAGGTCCAGCACGCGCCGGTTGAACGCCAGCCAGCTGAGTTCACGGTTGATAAACATTTCTTCCATGTTTTTTTCTGCCATAACAGGCACACGCTCCTTTTCCCTGCAAGCCTTACTCTGGCGGTAAGGCAACCGCCATCTCTTTCGCTGCCAACACCGTTTTTTGCGAAATGCCATCCACCAGCGCAAGCTCTTCCACACTGGCAAACGGCCCGTGGGCCTCGCGGTATTCCACAATGCGCTGCGCCTTTACCGGCCCAACGCCCTCTATCAGCTCAAGCTCGGCCGCATTGGCGGTGTTGATATCAAGATATCCGCCCGGGTGCGAGAAATATGCCTGCGGCGTAGCAGGCCGGACATTTTGATACAGCGGCGGCAATTCCACCACCAGCGCCGCCAGCACGGCCAGGGCCAGCACCCCGCAAAACGCAATGTATTTTGCGGGCAAGGCGCAGCGCCGCAAGAACCCGCGCATCTTACTTCGCCTCGCTGTATTGGTCTATCAGGCGGTACAGCACCTGCGCCACGCCGCCGTCCATGCAGTTGCCCGTTACCTCGTCGGCTTCCACCTGCACCTCTTTTGGCGCGTTTCCCATTGCCACAGAATGGCCTGCCGCGCGCATCAGCTCAATATCGTTGTAATAATCGCCAATGGCAACCGAATTGGCCGGCGGGATATTGAGATATTCACAAAGCGTCTTGAGCGCATGACCTTTTGACGCCCCCTGCGGCATAACTTCGAAATACATATCGTTTGTTGAAACAAAATAGATGTCCGGGTATTCGGTGTCCGCGGCCCATGCCGCAACGGCGCGCATCAATTCCGGCGGCCCGGCAAACAGCACCTTGTTCCACTCCTGGCGGATATCTGCCAGCGGGCACAGCAGATAGATAAGCCGTTCCTGCACGGTGTGCATATGGGTATATTCATTCGCCTGCACAATTTGAATGGCGCCGTCCGCCGTCATCACCTCAATGCCCACACCCGGGAAATTCTGCTGCACTTCCCGCAGGGCCGCCATGGCAGATTCTTTATTCAGGGTGATGTTTTGAATATATTGTTCCTGCGCAAAATCATAAATCACGGCCCCGCCCAGCGCAATAACCGGGGCGCTGATGGCAACATCGCCCAAATACCTGCGCACAGATTCCACCGTGCGCCCGGTGGCCACTGTAAACCGGCCGCCCATGGAAGAAAAAAGCTGCACCGTGGCCCGGTTCACCTCGGGCAGGCCCTCCACTGCGTTCAGCAGCGTGTTATCAATATCGCTTACCACCAGCAGTTCATCCAATGTTCCAATCATCCCTGCACATCCCTCTTTATGACGATTTTTGAGAAAGCTCCTGCAAAAAGTTTTGGAAATATGCCGGCAAAGCGCTTGTGAATTCCAGGTATTTCCCGGTGCGCGGGTGCAGAAAGCCCAGTGTCCCCGCATGCAGGCATTGGCCCTGCAGTTTGGCAATGCACGCCCGCGGGCCATATACCGCATCCCCGGCCAGCGGGTGGCCAATGCTGGCCATATGCACGCGTATCTGGTGCGTGCGCCCGGTTTTCAGGCGCACAGAAATATGGGTAAAGCCGCAAAAGCGCTGTTCTACATGGTAAGCGGTATACGCATATTTCCCGTTCTGCGCCACCACGGCCATTTTCTTTCTGTCTTTCGGGCTGCGGCCAATCAAACCCTCCACAACACCGTCATCCTGTGAAAAACCGCCATATACCACGGCCTGGTACACCCGTGTGATGCTGTGTGCGGCAAACTGCCCGGAAAGGCCCACATGCGCCTCGTTTGTCTTGGCCGCCACCAGAAGGCCGCTGGTGTCTTTATCGATGCGGTGCACAATGCCGGGCCTTTCTTCCCCGTTGATGCCGGAAAGCTGCCCGCGGCAGTGATGCAGCAGCGCGTTCACCAGTGTGCCGTCCGGGTTGCCTGCGGCCGGGTGCACCACCATGCCCTTGGGTTTATTGACCACAATAAGGTCAGCGTCTTCATACACCACATCCAGCGGAAGAGGCTGCGCTTCAAGGGCAACCGGCTTTGCCTGCGGCACCTCCAGAAGAAACACGTCCCCCGCCTTTACCTTTAAGCTTTTGGAAGCACGGGCGCCATTGCATTGCACAAGGCCCTGCGCAAAAAGCTGCTGCAAAAAACTGCGCGTCATGTCTGGAAAAGCGCCACTCAGCACAGCGTCGGCCCGGCGCAGGGCGTCCTGCGCACAGGCTGTGTATTCAAGCCTCGCCATCGGCCGGTTCCTTCTGTTCCTTTTTCTTTTTGTGCTCTGCAATCATCACGGCCAGCACCCACAAAGCGCCGCCGATGCACACAAAGCAATCCGCCACATTGAACACGGCAAAGTTGATAAACGTAGTGGCAAAAAAATCAATCACTCTGCCCGCGGCCACACGGTCAATCAGGTTGCCAAGCCCGCCCGCAATAATGAGGCATAGGGCCACACGCTCGGCACGCATGGGCGGCTTTTTGAAAAAAAGATACCACACCAGCGCCCCGATGGTAATGCTTGTCACCACAATCAGCAGCGTCTGCCTGCCGCTGAGCATGCTGAACGCCATGCCATCGTTTTCCACATAGCGAAGTTCCATGATGCCCGGCAGGAACGAAGCCGTGCCAACCGGGGCCAGGTAGACGGCGGCCAAATATTTCGTAAGCTGGTCTACCCCCACCAGCAAAACAATCAAAACAGCATAAATGAGCAATCTGTTATCCCCTTTTGGTGGAATGGAAGAATAGCGGCGTCTTTTTGTAAAGCGCCGCTATCCGTGGTTTCAATCTTCAAATGTGATGCCCTTATAATTGCCGAACATCGCATCGCCCGAATGGGCCGGTGCATCCGGGCGGTCTTCATCATAATCGTACATCGGCGCCTGCCCGGCGGGCGGCACATCGGCCTGTTTTTCCTTTTTCGCCCTGGGCTTGCCCGGCTGCTTCTTCTCTGCCTGCTGCGCGGCGGGCGGCTCGGCGGCAGGCTGCTTTGCCTCTGGCTTTTGCGCCGGTTTCAGCGTTTCTTCCCCAGGCACATTTGTCAAAGAAGCAATGTGCTGGCGGTACAACTCCAGCACCGTGCTTTTGAACTGGGCCACTTCCTTTTTCAAGCGCTCCAGCTCTGCCTGCGAAGCCGCCACACTTGCGTCTGCCTCGTTTTTCAGCTGGCTTGCCTTGCTGTTGGCATCGTAGATGATGGTTTCGGCTTTCTGCCGCGCCTCATGAATTACGCTTTCCCCCATGCGCTGGGCGTTCAGCAGCGCTGTTTTCAGCGTTTCTTCATCATCGCGGTACTGGTCCACCTTTTCGGCCAGAATGAACATCTTCTGTTCGGCGTCTTCTTTTTCTTCCTGAAGTTTATCCATCTCGGCCGCCACGCGCGCCAGGAATTCATCCACTTCCTCCGGGCGGTAACCGCGCATCGTCCTGTCGAACGTTACGCCCCTGATCTCGTCTGCATTCATCGAGATTGCCCCCATTCAATATTGAAAATAAGACACGATCGTCCTTCCCTTGCGGCTTTTTCCGCCCACTGTGCACAATTTATATTTGCCATATCCGCGCACGCTGAAAACATCATTTTCAAACACATCGGCATGTGCGCTTTGCACCGGCATGTGGTTGATGGCCACAGCGCCGCTGCGGATGCACTGCACTGCCTGGGCACGGCTTACCTGCATCATGGCCGCCAGCACTGCGTCCAGCCGCAGCGAGGCCACACTGGCCGTGCGCATCTGCCGCTGTGGCAGCGCAACGGCCCCTTCAGGCCCTTCGCCCAGCACAGCGCGCACACAAAAACGCCCCACCTCTCGCAGCTCGTCTGCCGCAAGGCGAGCCGCAGCGGGCACCATAAATGCGCATACCCCGCCGCTTTGTTGCGGCACAATATCGCCAATGCATGCGCGCTCCACGCCAAGGCCCATCAAAGCGCCCAAATAATCCCGGTGTTCCAGGGGCGCATTTACAGGGGACGGCGTAATTTGAAGGCAGCAGACCTCCGCCGCTGTTTCCGCCGCAGCTTCGCCAATGCACAGCACCATGCGCTCTGCGCCGTCATAGCCGCCCCACAGGTCGTAGGGAACACCGGCCCTGGCCAGCGCAGCCGCTGCAAGAGCCTGCTCCCGGTCGGATAAAAAGCGCGTGCAGCGCACCCCGCCGCCGGCTGCCGCCCAGGCCATATCCTCAATGCGGCGCACAAAGTGGCGCTCATCCTCGTTGACCGGCGGCGTATAGCCGCGCGTGCGGCGCGGCTCAGAAGAAGACGCCGCTGCTTTCCAGTTCATCCAACAAATCGCCCATGATATCAACGTTATACGGCGTGATAATAAAAGTGCTGGCTGCCACACGTTTGATTTGGCCGTTGTTGGCATATGCCACGCCAGAGAGGAAATCGATCAGCCTGCGGGCGATGTCCTTGCTGGTAGACTCCAGGTTCAGCACAACCGTGCGCTTGGCGTTCAGGTGGTCTGCCACGGCGCTGGCATCCTCAAAGTGCTCCGGCTTCACCAGCACCACCTGCAACTGCATGGTAGAGTTGATGTTCACAACCTTGTTGCGTTTGGGGCTGGGCTCTTCTCCGGCAGCATAATCATCCTGCGGCGCATCGTCATAATTCCCTTCCACGGGATAATCCGCATCTTCTGCGTACTCTTCATTGCTGCCCATCATTTCCTTGAATTTGTTGATGAAGCTCATGTTCTTTACTCCTTCTCGCTCTGTGGAAGCCGCGCAGCACCGCGTGGTGCAAATGCGCACACTGCCGGAATCTTAATGGTTACATTATCCTAGGTTTTAGCTGAAATGTCAATAAAGCCTTTAAAATTTCAGCGCCGCGCACAAATTTCAAAGCAATTTTCCATTGTAAAGCCCGGTGCCTTCCACGATTACTTCGTCGTACATTTCCAGCTCGTTTTCGTCTTTGACATATTCCATCGAAATCAGCGTGTCTTCCCCGTCTGTCCAAAGCACTGTAACCGGCTTTTGGTGCACGGTGTTGCCTAATTTCGTGTATACATAGGTTTTGCCGTCTATGGTGTGGCAGGCTTTGGTGGGGATGCGCAGGCCCTCGTAAGTTTTGAGCGCAATCACAGCCTGTTCCCGTTCCAACGCCACGGTTTCGCTGTTGATATAATCGCACAGCAGCTCCACTTTTGCAATGCCGGCCTCTTCGTCCAGCTGCACGCTTACCACACTGGCGGGCACGCTTTCCTGCGACACTTTGGGAAAACTTACCGTGACGCTTGCCCCTTCGGAAAATTTGGCCGCCTGTTCTGCATCCACCAGGGCAAAAAAGCGCCAGCGGTAATCAGAGATAATTTTCCCGGCGCAGTTTTCCGGGTTTTCCTGCACTGGCTGCTGCAGGGCCTCCTGCAGCTGGGCAGGCGTCATCTGTTCCAGCTGCTCCGGGGTGAAAAGCGCCGCCGTGCTATCCTGAGAAGAGACAAAATACCCTGTGCCCGGCGCGGTGATCATTGTGCCGGCCGCATTGCTCAGTGCATCTCTGCGGGCTGTGAGTTCTGCAATGCGGGCGGAATAATCTTCTGTTTCCCCCATGCTGATTTTTAGCTTATCCTGCGCAAGCTGAATGTCGTTCTGGGCTGTTTCCAGCGAGGAAAAATCGCCGGAATCCAACGCATCCAGCGCGTCGTACACCCCTGTCTGCACCTGTCTTTCCAGCAAAGAGGCATCGCCTGCGCTGCCCGTGGCCTGCGCTTTGGTTAAAAGCTCTATTTCCTGCGAAAGTGCCGTATACCTTTTGTACTCTGCCGCATCGGCCTCGCTGGCAAACAGCTGTGCCACCCCAATGCCCTCGCTGACACGCTCGCCGTTTTTGGCAATGTAAGAAAGCACCCCGCTGCCCTCGTAGGTGATAATCTGCTCTGTCATGCCCAAAAAGCCCTCGCACACCACGCTTTCCGCCATGGTGCCCTGCACGGCCGTCTGAGTAAGCAGCGCAGACGACCGTGCCGCAATGGTGGCCACCTGCACAATCACATAAACAGCCGGCACAACCAGCAGCAGCCCAATCAGCAGTTTTGTGCCTGTTCTTTTTTTCTTTCCAGAAGGCGTTTGCGCCACGACATCGCCACCTCGCTTATCTGCTATCTGCAAAATTCTTGCCAGGCCTGTTGCGCCAGCTGCACACTGCTTTCGCCAGCCGGAAGCCATGTCACCCCCGGCATATGCCGGAACCAGGTAAGCTGCCGCTTGGCATAGCGCCGCGAGGCCTGCTTCAACGCCGCTATACACTGGGCCAGCGGCGCCGCATCTTCAAAATAAGGAAAAAACTCTTTATAGCCAATTGCCTGTGCCACACCGGGCCAGCTTGCCCGGTGCGCATACACCTGTTCCGCCTCTTTCAAAAGTCCCTGCGCCATCATGGCGTCCACCCGTGCATCAATGCGGGCATACAGCTGCGCACGGTCTGCAAAAGCCAATGCCAAAACCAGCGGTTCATACGGTGCCTCTTGCGGTTTGGAAGCAGCGGCGCGCTGCGCTGCCGTCTGGCCCGTGGCCTCGTACAGTTCCAAAGCGCGCAGCAGGCGCGTGTGGTTGTTCGGGTGAATGGCGGCGGCGCCCTGAGGGTCCAGCCTGCAAAGGCGCCCATACAAGGGCCCGGGGCCCTTTTGGGCAAGTTCCTGCTGCAGGCGGCGGCGCACATCGGCGTTTTCCGGCTGGCGGGCAAACGCAATGCCCTCCAAAAAGCTGCGCAGATACAGCCCTGTGCCGCCGCACAGGACAGGCAGCCTGCCGCGCGCGGAAATTTCCTGCACAGCCTGCCCGGCCATGGCGGCATAATCGGCGGCGGAACAGGGAGTGCCCGGCTCCAGCACGCCAATCAGATGGTGCGGCACGCCCTGCATCTCTTCCCGGGACGGCGCCGCGGTGCCAATATGCAGCCCTTTATAAATCTGCATGGAATCGGCCGAAACCACTTCCCCGTTCAAGCGCTTTGCAAGCTCTACCGCCAGGGTGGTTTTCCCGCTGGCGGTGGGGCCGCACACGCACAAAAGCTTAACCTTGCCTGCCAAACTGTTTTTCCAGCTCCTTCTGCGGCACTTCCAGCACCACCGGCCTGCCATGCGGGCAGAACGGCGGTATCTTCCCGTCCAGAACATCCTGCGCAAGCTGCACCAGCTGCTGCACCGGCGTTTTATCGCCCGCCTTCATGGCGGCGCGGCAAGAGATAGAGTGCATCACCCACTGCGCCTTTTCACTGCGCGCCTGGCGCGGGTTTGCCGCAAGGCCCCCTGCAAGCTCTACCACAAGGTCCTCTGCGTTCTCTGCCTCTACGTCCGCAGGGATGGTGCGCACCACCACACTGCTGCCGCCAAAATCTTCCACTTCCAGGCCGCTGCGGGCCAGAAGTTCGGTGTTCTGCAAAAGCACGTCCTTCTCCTCTGCAGAAAGGCGCACCGTCATCGGGGCAAGAAGCACCTGCCCGGGCGTCGTCTCGTCCAGGCCGGCCAGCAGTTTTTCGTAAATGGCGCGCTCGTGCGCCGCATGTTTGTCAATCAGGCACAGTGTGCTGCCACGCTCGGCCACAATATAGGTGCGGAACACCTCGCCCACCACGCGAAGCGGCTCGCCCGCCTGCTGTGTGCCGGGCAAAGCGGTCTGTTCGGGCGCGGGCTGGGCAGCCCCCTGCGGCGGCACAAAAGCCGAAGGCTCTGCTGCGTGCGGCGCTGTTTTCTCGTCCGGCCGGGCAACCGGACCCGCCGGCACCGCTTCCTCCTTGCGTGTGTAGGGCACGGGCGGCGTGCTGGCCAGTGCTGAAAGCATTTCCCCATAGGCGCGCACTTCGCGGGGCGCAGGCACCGCGCCCCGGAACGTGCTTTGCTGCGCCGTTACAACCGGTGCGGCGCGGCGGACGGCCTGCGGCGGTGCTGTTTGCTCCATTTTCTCGGAGGACGGCTCCTGCTGCCGGGGCGGTTCGTCCTGCCCGCTGCCAAAGGAAAACACCTGGTGGGAGGCGTCCTTTTGCATCAGCGCACTTTTTGCCGCAGAATATACCGCGTCGAAAACATCTTTTTCCCGTGCAAAGCGCACCTCTGTTTTGGCCGGGTGCACGTTCACGTCCACCATCTGCGCCGGCATAGAGAGCGAAAGCACGCACCCGGGAAATTTGCCCTGCATCAGCGTGCCTTTATAAGCGGCCTCCAGTGCGGCCATCATGGTGCGGTTTTTTACAAAGCGCCCATTTACAAAAAAGAACTGCATGGCACGGGAGGCGCGGCACGCCCGTGGCGGTGTGATAAGCCCTGCAACACGGTACGGCCCGGCGCCGCCATCCACCTCCAGCAGGTCTTTCGAAAACTCACGCCCCAGCACGGCATAAGCCGCACCAAGAAGCTGGCCGTCGCCGGGCGTTTGAAATTGCGGCCGCCCCTCCCGCACAAAGCGGAACGCCACTTCCGGGTGAGCCAGGGCCAGTTCGCTTACCACATCCGAGACATAATTTCCCTCGCTTGTGTCCTTTTTCAAAAACTTCATGCGCGCGGGGGTGTTGTAAAACAGGTTTTTTACCGTGATGGTGGTGCCCACGCCGCGCGCGCCGGCCTCAAAGCTTTGCTCTACCCCACCGCTGATGCGGTACAGGCAGGCAAACTCATCGTCCTTTGTTTTGGTAAGCAACTCTACATGGGCCACACTTGCAATGCTGGCCAGCGCCTCGCCGCGGAAGCCCAGTGTGTGAATGGCCTCCAGGTCGTCCTGTGTGCGGATTTTGCTGGTGGCATGGCGCAAAAAAGCAGTGGGCACGCTTTCGGCCTCGATGCCTGTGCCGTCATCGCTCACTTCAATCATCTCTACCCCGCCGCGGCATATGGCCACGCTGACGTGTGCGGCGCCCGCGTCGATGGCGTTTTCACAAAGCTCTTTCACCACAGAGCTGGGGCGCTCTACCACTTCGCCCGCAGCAATCAGCTCTGCCGTATGGCTATCCAGCACCTGTATGTGTGCCATGGTGTCCACCTCCAATCGCTGCATGCAGGCCGGCCTTATTTTTCGGCGGCAGCCAGGGTCTGCTTCAGCTCGTATAAAAAGTTCAGTGCCTCCAAAGGCGTCAGCGTCTCTATATCTGCCGCGCGCAGCTTGTCCACAAGTTCTTCCGGCACAGGCGTCTGTGCAAATTTTTCCAATGTTCCGAAATCCAGCTGCGTCACTTTATCGGCGTTCGGCGCATTCTTTTCCAGCACTTTCAGCACTTCCCGCGCGCGCTTTGTCACATCGTCCGGCAGGCCCGCCAGCCGTGCCACTTCAATGCCGTAGCTGTCATCGGCCGGGCCCCGCACAATGCGCCGCAGGAACGTGATGTCTTCGCCGCGCTTTTTCACGGCAATGTTATAGTTTTTTACACCGTCAATGGCGTTCTCAAGGTCTGTCAACTCATGGTAGTGCGTGGCAAACAGCGTCTTGCAGCCCATGCCCGCCTCTTTATCGGCAATGTGCTCCACCACGGCGCGCGCAATGCTCATGCCGTCGAAGGTGGAGGTGCCGCGCCCGATCTCGTCCAAAATAACCAGGCTTTTGGGCGTGGCATAGCGCAGGATCTCTGCCACTTCTGTCATCTCCACCATAAAGGTGGACTGGCCTGCCGCCAAATCGTCCGAGGCACCCACGCGCGTAAAAATGGCGTCCACTACGCCCATTTCACAGCGCCGGGCAGGCACAAAACTGCCCAGCTGTGCCATCAGAGCAATCAGGGCCGTCTGGCGCATATATGTAGATTTGCCCGCCATGTTGGGGCCCGTGATGATGAGCATACGGTTTTCGCTGCAATCCAGCACCGTATCATTCGGCACAAACGGCGCGCCCGAGAGCATCTGTTCAATAACCGGGTGGCGGCCCTCCCCAATTATGAGCTTATCCGAGGTATCCACCACAGGCCTGGAATACCCGTTGTTCACAGCCACCTGCGCCAGCGCCACCAGCACGTCCAGCTGTGCCACGGCGCCCGCCGTGCGCTGGATGCGCACAAGCTGGGCTGCCACCGCATGCAGCAGGTCGTCGAACAATTGATGCTCCAGCACCAGCAGCCGCTCGGACGCACCCAGTATTTTATTTTCCAGCGTTTTCAGCTCTTCCGTGATATACCGTTCTGCGTTGGCCAGCGTCTGCTTGCGCACAAAATTCGCGGGCACCTGGCTTGTGAATGAGCGGCTCACCTCAATGTAGTAACCAAACACACGGTTATAGCCTATCTTCAGTGTGCGGATGCCCGTTTCTTCTTTCAATTTTGCCTCAAGCTGTGCCAGGTACCCCTTGCCTCCGTGCATAATGTCGCGCAGCTCATCCACTTCCTGGTTGTAGCCTGGCCGGATGACGCCTCCGTCCTTCAAGCTGACGGGCAATTCTTCATTCAGCGCGTGGAAAATCTGCTCTTTCACGTCCTCCAGCTCGTCTATTTCACCGGCAAGCCCCGTCAGCATTTCGCCGCAGAAAGCCTCGCACAGGCCCTTGATTTCCGGCAGCCTGCTGCAGGTGCAGGCCAAAGCATACACTTCGCGCGGGGTGGCGCTGCCATACACCGTGCGCGTCATCAGGCGCTCCAGGTCATACACATGGCCCAGCGCTTGGGCAAGCTCGGCCCGCGTGACAGAGTCGCCCACCAGTTCTTCCACGGCGTCCAGCCTGCGGTTAATGGCCCGTGCGCTCACCAGCGGCTGCTCGACCCATGCGCGCAGAAGCCGCTTGCCCATGGCAGTGCTGGTTTTATCCAGCACCCATAACAGCGTGCCCTTCTTCTCGCGCCCGCGCATCGTCTGCGTCAATTCCAGGTTTGTCCGGGTGACGGGCGAAAGGTGCATATACTGCGCCCCGGCATAAGCGTGCACGTTTTTCAGCCGCTCTATGCCCTTTTTCTGCGTGGCCTCTAAATAGAACAGCAGTGCCCCCAGGGCGCGCGCCTGCAGCCCGTCTGCCTCGCAGCCCGTGGCAGAACAAAAAGCCCCGGAAAACTGCGCTTCTACACGCGCTTTGCAGGCCTGCGGCTCAAAATCGCCATCATCCAGCAGTTCCACCGCGCAGGCAAGCTGCTGCTTAATATAGGCCGTCACATCTTTATAGTCCAGAATAGCCGAATTGAACAGCACCTCGCTGGGGGCATAGCGGCACAGTTCCGAAATCATCTGGGCGCTCAGGTCTTGCCCGGAAATACAGGTGACATGTGCCTCGCCGGTGGAAACATCTGCAAAACACAGGCCTGCGCGCCCTTCTTCAATCAGAATGCTGGCAATAAAGTTGTTTTTGTCATCCTGCAGCATGCTTTGCTCAATGACGGTGCCGGGCGTCACCACGCGCACCACGTCCCGCTTAACCAGGCCTTTGGCCAGCGCCGGGTCTTCCATCTGCTCGCAGATGGCCACCTTATATCCCTTTTCAATCAGCTTTGCCACATAGCTTTCGTACGAGTGGAACGGCACGCCGCACATGGGCGCACGTTCTGCCTGGCCGCAGTCCCGCCCGGTGAGGGTGAGCTCCAGCTCTTTGGAGGCCACAATGGCATCGTCGTAGAACATCTCATAAAAATCGCCCAAGCGGAAGAACAAAAGCTTATCCGGATGCTGTTTTTTGATTTCAAAATATTGCTGCATCATTGGGGAGAGCGCCGCCATGCTTTGCACCATCCTGTTCAAAATTCAAAATCGCCGGGCACAGGCCATCGCGCACTGTAGCGCGAAAAGCCATTTTGCCCGGCTTTGCTGTTTTGCCCTTAGTGGCAGCCTGCGCAGGAAGCACAGCTGCCGCCGCAGCCGGCGGCAGGCTGTTCCACCGTCATGGGGTCTCCGCCATTTACTGCCGTATTGATGATGGCGTTCACATACTGAATCACAGCGTCAAAATCTGTTTTGGCGTCGTTATAGGCCTGCATGCTGTCGTTCATCATAATATCATTGTACAGGCGGTTTACTTTGTCGTTCAGCGCCGCCACTTTCTCGTCGTCCCGGCCTGACGTTTTGGAAAGCTCGCTGTTGAGGTCGATGCGCGCGAGGTTGAAATCTCCAATCATCTCCTGCAGGGCCTCGTCTTCATCGTTCATTTTGCGTGCGCTGTCCAGCGCCACATATTCTATCTCTTTTTGAAGCTGTGCGGCAGCCTCTTTAAACATGGTAATTGCATCTTTTGCCATAACACTTTTCTTCCTTTCTTTTTTAGCAGGCTGTAAAGGGGCTCATTCCTTCAGCGTGCCCTTCAGCACCGCGCCCTTTGCAGAATTGATTTGCACCGTGTGGAATGTCCCTGTCAGGCTTTCGTCTGTGCTGGGAAATTCCACAATCATATTATTATCCAGCCGGCCTGTCATAATGCCAACTTCCCTGCCGGGGCCCTCTACCAGCACACGCTGGCACTGCCCCAGCATGCCCTCGCACAGCTCGGCCACAATCCCGTCCTGCACTTCCAGCATGCGCGCCATGCGCGCCGTCTTCTGCGCATGGGTAACATGGTCCGGCATAGAGGCAGCGCGCGTGCCGCCACGCTTGGAATAGATGAAGGTAAAAAGCTGTGTGTAACGCACGGCCCGAATCAGCTCCAGCGTTTTTTCAAAATCTTCCTCCGTCTCATCCGGGAAGCCTACGATAATGTCGCTGGACAGTGTCAGATCCGGTATTTTTTCTTTCGCATAGCGAATAAGCCCCAGGTAATTTTCCACCGTATAGCTGCGGTTCATGCGCGCCAGCACATCGTCCGAACCGGATTGCACCGGCAAATGCAGATGATGGCAGATATGCTTGGAAGCCGCAATGGTGTCAATCAGCTTACGGGTGGCATCCTTGGGGTGGCTTGTCATAAAACGGATGCGGTAATCGCCGGGCACGGCATCCAGCATGGCAAGCAGGTCGGAAAAATCGGTTTTCTCCGCCAGCCCCTTGCCATAGGAATTCACATTTTGCCCCAACAGCGTAATATCTTTATAGCCCTGTGCCACAAGGCCGCGGAATTCTTCCATAATTTCAGCGCTGGTGCGGCTGCGCTCGCGCCCGCGCACATAGGGCACAATGCAATAAGAACAGAAATTATCGCACCCGTACATAATGGGCAGCCACGCGCGGAAACTGCAGCCGCGCTGCAGGGGCATGCCCTCTATGATGTCGGGACGGTCATCCGGCGCCTGAAGCACGCGGCGGCGCTTGGCAATGCGGTCGCACAGCAGCTTGGGCAGAAGGTCTATTTTGTTCACCCCGGTGACGATATCCACAAACGGGTAACTTTTCCGGAATTTATCCACCACACTTTTCTGCTGCGTCATGCAGCCGCACACTGCAATCATCAGCTTGGGGTTTTCTTCTTTCAGTGCCTTCAGGGCACCCACGTTGCCGAACACGCGCTGCTCGGCGTGCTCGCGCACGGCACAGGTGTTAAACACAATCATATCTGCATCTGCCGCCCTGTCGCACATGGAAAAGCCAACATCACATAACACGCCTGCAATTTTCTCGCCGTCGTTTACGTTCTGCTGGCAGCCGAACGAATGCACATAAAGCTTTGGCGGATGCCTGTAATAAGCTGCAATGATATCTGCCGCCGCACTGTTTCTTTCAAACTGTACCGTCTGCATGGGGTACCTCTCGCCCTTCCTTCCTATAAAATGGGCCCACTAACCGAATATACAAGTTTATTTTACTATATTTTGTGTTTTTTCGCAAGAAGAAAGTGGGCTGTGCGGCCAGGCGCTGCGCACTGCCGGAAATCAAATTCGTCTCCCTCACTTGCCTTGCAACGGCCGCCTGCGCCCAGCCCCCCCTGCCGAAAGCTTTGTATGCCAGCGTTTTTGCCCGCGGTGCACATTCACTTTTCTGATGTTGTGCGCGGCATATTTGCCTCAAAAAAAGATGCATTGCCCGAAAAGAGCTCCTCCAAGCGGCAGATCGCTGTATTTCCTGCCCGTTTCGCAAGGCGCGTTACAGCCCCCGCTTTACAGGCATAAGATACGGTATACCGCCGGGCCCATACGGTAGCAGTATATTGTTTCCATCGAAAGGAGGCACCCTCTCATGCAAACCATAGACCTTGGCAATATCACCATTGGCGGTGATGCGCCGCAGTGCCCCGCCGCCCCCGAGATGCCGCATTTGGAAGAAGAAACACACACAGCATGTGAAGAGGCGCACACCCCTCATGAGCCGCAGCCCTGCGGCCAGGGCAACAGCGCTTGCGAAAGCGCAGCCACCATTCTTCCCTCTAACATTGCCGGCGGCATCTGTTTCAACAGCTGCGAAACTTACAAATCGGCCGAGATTGGCTGTGTGCCGCCGGACGGCCAGGGGCGCATTCTGGACCTTTCCTTCACCATACGCGGCGTATGCCCCAACTGCCGCATCGCCGTTTGTGTGGCGCTGTATGAAGTGGACAGTTGCGGCTGTGAAAAGCCCTGCGGCATCAAGATGTTTACTGTGGGGCCCACTTCCTGCAACCGCTGTGCCGATATCCCCGTAAGCGGCCTGCGGTTTATCCTGCCGGAGAATATCGGCGGCGAGGGGGCTTCATGCTGCCGCCGCCGCTGCATCAACGTCAAGCTGATGACAAACTATATCGATTTTGGAGAATCCGCCCGGCACTTTTGACCCCCGCGCCTTTCCCCGCCCGTCCCAAGAAGGCGCGCGGGGCGGCGCGCCAACTGAACAAAGGAGATTCCTGTATGTGCAATAAAAAATGGTATGACATTGTAACCGTCATTGTCAGTGTGCTGGTGGGTGCCGCTGCTGTGGCCTACAGTGTCAAATTCGGTTTCACCGCATATATCATGCCGCGCCTTGCCGTCTTGTTCGGCACGCTGGCTTTGCTTTTGCTCACATTTGCCCTGTGCAGCCTGCTGCGCCAAGACCGCAGCTACAATGCCTGCCTGTGCCATTGCGGGCACAAGCTGCTGCTTGTGGCCATTGCCCTGCTGGTTGTTGGCACCGTAACCCTGATTGCCCTGGAAACAGGCAATGATGACATTTTGCGCTATATCCTTGCATTTTTGCTGGGTGCTTTGATGAGTGGCACCGCGTTTACCGCAACGGGCCTGCTCTCCTGCCTGGTAGAAGCCGGGTGCCCCCGCTGCGGCTGCGGCCAAAAATAACGAGCCCTTGGCACAGGCGCGCCAGCCCGGCGGCGCCATTCGCAGCAACACAAAACGGCATGGCGTTCGCCATGCCGTTTTGCATTTTTGTTCTGCAGCTTTTATTCCGCCTGGGCCGCCGCGCTGGAGGCATCTTCTAAATCCTCGCCCAGCAAAAAGCGATCCAGCCGTTCCGCTTCGGCCGCAAAATCACATGTAATCATCGATTCTTCCAAAGTTCCTGAAACTGTCCAGCTGTTTTCCTGTTCCGGCACAGTCAGCTGCTGCGCCTCGGTGCCCAAAAGCGCGGGCAGTTTCAGGGCAAGCTGCCACAGCTCGCCGTTCGTCAGGTTTGTCTCTATCATGGGAAGCACATCATTTGCAATCAGGTCTATTTTGGCAAGGCTCAGGGTGGCCACCTGGTCGGCTGCCGCCTGCATCACCTGCCGCTGGCGCTCCACGCGCGCCCAATCGCTGTCCAGATAGCGAATGCGCGCATATACCAATGCTGTGGGACCGTCCAGCCGCGCCTCGCCCTCCGACCACTTCTCTTCACCGGCAATGCTGTTCATATAATCGGCTTCCTCCTGGGTCATATCCACCACTACGCCGCCGATATCTGTTATAAAAGTCTCAAACACGGAAAAATCAATTTTCACATAGCGATCCACGTCCACCTTATAATATTCCTGCAGGGTTTTCAGCAACAGCTCCGGCCCTCCGTAAGCATAGGTGTGCGTCAGCCAGTCATCGCCCACGTTCGGGATAGACACACCCACGCCGCGCTCAAACGAAACCAGCTTCCATGTGTTCTCGCGGCTGTTGATGGAAATCATCATCATGCTGTCCGCACGCGCAATCTGGCCTTCTTCCCGTTCGTCAGAACCGATTACAAGGATATTCGTGATATCTTCGTGCACATTTACTTCGCCCGATGGCGGCTCTATGGTGCCGCCGTTTTCCATCACATCGATGTCATCCAGGTTCAGGTTTGCGAAGGAAAGAATGCTGTCTTCGGGCGTGATGCTTTCCGCATTGGCCAACGCAGCGGCCGGGCGGCTGAGAAGTGACATTTTGCTGTTGATGTACAGCGCAGCCGCAGCCGCCAATATCAGCAGCAGCGCAAGCAGTGCAGCGCCCGCAACCAGGGCCCACTTTTGTGTTTTCGACATTCCTTTCTTCATATTATCACCCTCTGCATCAGACAAAACTAAAAACCTTTTTTTATTATAAAAAAGCAGCGTAAAAAAACAATTTCTCTTTCGTGAAAGCTCTGTGAAAATACGCTGTTTGTGCGGGTTTCCCGGCCGCATAAAGCAAAGGCGCCCCATGCAGGCCATTTTTCTGCATGGGACGCCTGTGTTTTTGGGGCGCTGCCGCCCGCAAGGGCATGTGTAAAGTTTCTTACCTTCGCAGCGCCCGCGGCGCATGAAATGATGAAAAGCTTTTTTGCCTTACACAGCATTTTGCTCAAAATTCTTAAAAAAACGACACCTGGCTTGTCTTGGGCAGGTTACCCAGCGCGCCAATTTCCGCCAAAAGGTCCATAATTGTGCTGGAGGCGCCGCAGGCCGTTTGCAGCTCTTCGGCAGAGATATACTGCTCTCCATTCATTGTTGCCTCTTCCAGCGCAGTGGCCACCGCCTCGCCAAGGCCTTTCAGGGCCATAAACGGCAGGCGGATCTTTCCATCCTCAATCACATACGTCTTTGCCCGGCTTTTGCCAATGCGCACCGGCAGAAACTCGTAGCCACGCTGCAGCATTTCATTCACAATTTGCAGCGAAGCCAGCATATCCTCATCTTTGGCTGTTTTTTCCTCTTTGGGGCGCTGTTCTATCTCTTTCATATGCTGCAAGGCCACTTTTACGCCGCCCACGGCCGCTTCGTAGTCAATATCTTCGCCGCGCACGGTGAAATAAGTGGCATAAAACGCCAGCGGATGATACACCTTGAACCACATCAGCCGGATGGCTGCAATCAGGTATGCCACAGCATGGGCCTTGGGGAACATGTACTTGATTTTTTTGCAGCTGTCCAAATACCATTCCGGCACGCCGTGCTGGCGCAGCATATCTTCCACGCCCTCCGGGAAACCAGCCTTTGCCACTTTGCCCTTGCGCGTTAACTCCATGATGTTGAACGCCTGTTTGGGCTCCACCCCTTTGTGCAACAGATAGGTCATGATAGAATCGCGCGTGCCAATCACGTCCGAAATGGTGCATACACCGTCGCGAATCAAATCTTGCGCGTTGCCGTTCCACACGTCTGTGCCATGCGAGAGGCCGGATATCTGAATCAGGTCGCCAAAGCTTTTGGGCTGTGCTTCAATCAGCATGTTGCGCACAAAGCGGGTGCCCAGCTCCGGAATGCCAAATGTGCCGGTTTCGCTGCCAATCTGCTCCGGTGTGACGCCCAGCGCCTTGGTGGAGACAAGCAGCGAAATCACCTTCTCGTCGTTCATGGGCACATCCGCCATCTTGATGCCCGTCATATCTTCCAGATATTTATACATGGTGGGCACGTCGTGGCCCAGCTCATCCAGCTTCAAAATGGTATCGTGCAGGTATTTAAATTCAAAATGCGTGGTGATAACGCCTTTTTCTTTATCGTCTGCAGGGTGCTGCACCGGGCAGAAATCGTACACGTCGTGGTCGCTGGGCACCACCACCATGCCGCCCGGGTGCTGGCCGGTGGTGCGCTTCACGCCCACACAGCCCTGCACAAGGCGGTTTTCCTCTGCGCGGTTCACGGTGCGGCCGCGCTCTTCCAGATATTTTTTTACGTAACCATAGGCCGTTTTATCCTGCAGGCCCGAGATTGTGCCCGCCTTGAACACATGGTCTTTGCCGAAGATATCCTCGGTGTAGCGGTGGATGCGGCTTTGCACATCGCCGGAAAAGTTCAGGTCAATATCCGGCTCTTTATCTCCATCAAAGCCCAAAAAGGTCTCAAACGGAATATCATGGCCATCCACAATCAGCTTTTCCCCGCATTGCGGGCAAAGCCTGTCCGGCAAATCGAAGCCATCCGCCACCGAGCCGTCCGTATAAAATTCGCTCCATTTGCATTTTGGGCACAGGTAGTGCGGCGGCAAGCTGTTCACCTCGGAAATACCGGAAAAATGCGCCACAGCCGAAGAGCCCACCGAACCACGCGAGCCCACCAGATAGCCGTACTCTTCGCTTTTCAGCACCAGCTTCTGGGCAATAACATACAGCACGGCAAAGCCATGCTTGATGATAGAATCCAGTTCGCGCGTCAGCCGCTTTTCTATCAGTTCCGGCAAAGGGTCACCATAGCGCTGCTTTGCATTGCGCATGGTATCTTCCCGCAGCGTCACGTCCGCCCCCTCAATGGTGGGCGTGTACAACCCTTTGGGGATGGCCCGCACATCGGCGTCTATCATATCGGCTATTTTATTCGGGTTTTCAATTACAATCTCACGCGCTTTTGCCTCGGGCAGGTAGCTGAACTCGCGCAGCATATCATTTGTGTCGCGGAAATACAGCGGTGCCTGGTTGTCTGCGTCCTGGAAGCCGTTACCCGCCTGAAGCACCGCACGGTATACTGCATCCTCCGGGTTCAAAAAGTGTACATCGCCCGTAGCCACCACCATTTTGTTCAGCTTTTCACCCAGGCGCAGCACAGTTTTGTTGAATTCCTGTATCTGTTCAATGCCGTCCACCATGTGCTCGCGCACCATGTATTCGTTGTTGCCCACAGGCTGAACTTCCAGATAGTCGTAATAAGAGGCGATGGCGCACAATTCTTCAAAGCTGCGGCCTTCCACGATGGCCCGATACAGTTCGCCCGCCTCACACGCAGAACCCAAAATCAACCCGTCCCTGTATTTGTTTAAAAGGCTGCGCGGCACACGCGGCACCTTAAAGAAGTGTTCAATGTGCGCTTCGCTCACAATTTTATACAGGTTTTTCAGCCCGGTTTTATTTTTCACCAAAATGATGAGATGGAAATTTTTCTTGGAAAGCCCGCGTGCGCCGCCCAGGCCTGTATTGATGCCCTGCACGTCCTGCACGCCCCGCAATGCAAGGTCTTCCACCATTTTCACAAAAATTTGCGCCAGGGCGCGTGCATCATCACAGGCGCGGTGATGTTCAAACGGCGGTATTTCAAGATATTTCCCAATGGTATCCAGCTTGTAATTGCGCAGGCCTATGTATAGCGACTGTGCCAAAGGCAGCGTGTCAATATACGTAACCTGGAACGGAATGCCATAGCGCTCGCAGGCCACCTTCAGAAAGCGGATGTCAAACCCGTGCGCATTGTGCGCCACCAGAACGCGGCCGTTCACAAAGTGCATAAAGTCCCGCACGGCCTGCTCCTGGCCGGGGGCATCCTTCACCATATCGTCTGTAATGCCGGTGAGCTTTGTAATATTTTCCGGAATATGCACACCGGGGTTGGCAAAGCTGTTATAACTTTCGCCAATTTCGCCGTTTTCCACCACCACTGCGCCAATTTCTGTAATGGCGCAGTCCTGTGGGGAAAGGCCTGTGGTTTCCAAATCGAACACCACAAAAGAGCCCTGCATGGGCACATCCTGATTGCCGTATACCACCGGCACCATATCATCTACAAAGTAGGCCTCACAGCCGTAGATCAGCTTGAAATCCGGGTCTTTTTTATGAATATCATCCACGGCAAGCATGGCCTCCGGGAAGCCCTGCACCACGCCGTGGTCGGTAATGGCAATGGCACGGTGCCCCATGCGGTGTGCCATTTTCACAGCCGCCGCCGGGTCGCAGAAGCCGTCCATGCTGCTGAGCTTCGTGTGCAAATGAAGCTCAACGCGCTTTTCCCCTTCGGCATCGTCTGTGCGCTGTTTTCGTGCCGTTTTCAGAACATCATCCGGCATAATGACATAGTCGCGTTCAAAGCGGTCGTACTCACAGCGCCCGCGGATCACAAGGGTGTCGCCTTTTTTCAGTTCATCCAGCCTGTCGCTGTTTTCATTTTGCTGCAGCCGCAGTTTCACGTTGATAGAGCCGGTGTAATCGGTGATGGAAATGGAATAGATTTTGTAATAATTCCCCTTCAGCTCTGTGGCAAACACATCGCCCCACACGGTCACCTTGCCTGCATCCTGCCCCATCTCCTGCAGAGGGGTGGGTTTGTCCGGCTTGAACACATGCCCATACACCACCTGTGTGGGCACGTCTTCCAAAGCGAGGCCCGGCACCTGCAAGGCGGGAAGCTCTTTTTTGGCCTTAAACACTTTGACCGGCGTTTTTTCCATCATTTTCTTTTCCAGTTCCTGTGCATCAATCGCCTCTGCGCAGGAAAAATGCACGTTGGGTGTGCGCCCCGTCGCCTGTGCAATTTTTTCCGCCAGCTTTTTGTCAAACTCTATCTGCCGCAGAATCGTCTCGCCATTGCACAGCGTAAGCAAGATATTATCCCCTTCCAGGCGGGCCGAGGCGCCATCAAAAAAACCGTTGATGGGCACACCTTCCTCCTTCAGCTCCTGCACAAGGTCCAGCACAGCCTGCGGCGTAAGCGATTCATATGGAAACAGGCCTCTCACACGAAGCGAGAAGCCCTTAAATAACGGCGCCAGAGAGAGCGCCAGCCTGTCGCACGCCACGCGCGGCGCCGGCACCGGTGCACTGTACACCACCGTAATAAGGCGATGCTGCCGGTTGGCCAGCACCTTGTCCACCACAGCGCCGCCGAATGCACTGCGGAATTCTGCGTCCTCGGCAAACTGCGGCCACAGGTCTGTCAAAAGAGGTTTCATTTCACGTTACTCCATCTGCTCGATTTCCCGAATCAATTCACCCACAATATCGCCGCGCAGCATACGCTTCTGCTGGCCTTTTACAAACAGCATGGCGCAGTCTTTTCCGCCTGCAATGCCGATATCTGCCCCTTTGGCTTCGCCCGGGCCGTTTACAACACAGCCCATTACGGCCACCTTGATGCTGCGCGTGCAGCCGCGCTCGCGCAGGCGGCGCTCTACTTCGTTGGCAATGCCTGCCACATCAATATTCGTGCGGCCGCAAGTGGGGCAGCTGACAATCTCCGGGCCGGCCACCGGGTAACCGGCCGCGCGCAGAATATCATAACCGGCCTGCACTTCCTTTTCCGGCTCGTCCGTCAGTGACACCCGCAGCGTGTCGCCAATGCCCTCCATCAAAAGGCCGCCAATGCCCATGGCCGATTTGATAAGCCCCATGCGGTAGGTGCCCGCCTCTGTGACACCGATGTGAAGCGGGTAACTGCACTGCGCGCTAAGCAGGCGGTAAGCCTGCATCATCACCGGCACGTTGGAAGATTTAATGGAAATAACAATATTGTCAAAATCGTGTTTTTCCAGCAGGGCCACATGGTACATGGCACTTTCGCACAGCGCCTCGGGGGTGACGCCGCCGTGCTTGGCCAGAATGTTTTTTTCAAGGCTGCCGCCATTCACGCCAATGCGAATGGGGATGCCCCTTTTGCGGCAGGCGTCCGCCACCTCGCGCACATGCTCGTCGCTGCCAATATTTCCCGGGTTGATGCGTATTTTATCCACCCCGGCTTCCGCGCAGGCCAGGGCCGCTTTGTAATCGAAATGGATATCCGCCACCACAGGCATCGAAACAGCCTCTTTCAGCGCGGTAACCACGCGCGCATGGGCCGGTGTCGGCACTGTCACGCGCACCAGCTGGCAGCCTGCCGCCTCCAGCCGCTGTGCCTGTGCGACATTGGCGGGGATGTCGTCCGCCCTGGCGTTCAGCATGCTTTGCACCAGCACGGGGTTGCCTCCGCCCAGCATAAGGCCGCCCACGCGGACGGCCTTGGTAATTTTTCTGTCTATCATTTTACATTCCTTCCCTGTGTGCTTTATGCAATCAGGCGTGTAATGTCATTGAAGGTGGCAAACAGCATCAGCCCAATCAGCAGCACAAACCCGGCCGCATTCACCGCAATTTCAAATTTCTGCGGCACAGGCTTGCGGCGAATCGCCTCTAAAATGAGAAACACCAGCCGCCCGCCATCCAGCGCGGGCACGGGCAGCAGGTTGAACACACCCAGGTTCACGGTGATGAGCGCCACCAGAAGAAGCAGCGATTCCAGCCCCAAGGTAGACACCTGGCCAATCGTCTGCACGATGCCCACCGGCCCCGAAAGATCCGTTACCGGGATGCGCCCGGTGACAAGGTCTGCAAAGCTCAACACAACTAAGCGGGCATAAGACATCGTCCATGCGGCCGCCTCTTTCAGCACGGCCACAGGCGAAAGCGGCAGGCCATATACAATAAAATCAAGGCCGCTTTGCTGCTGGCCGTTCAGCGTATAACTGTTGAAACGCACGTCTTCCAGCTGCACTGTCTCGCCATCGCGTTCCACCGTAAGGTCCGCTGTGCCATTGGCAGAGCGCGCCAGCTCATAGCTGATATCGTTTGCAATATAACAGCGCCTGCCGTTCACCGCCACGATGGTGTCGCCCTGCTGCAGGCCACACTGCTGAGAAGCCGCGTTTTCCTGAAAGCCGTAAATCGTGCGGCTGACGATTTGCCCCTGAAGGCACACCACAATAACCAGAACGATGAACCCCAGCACAAGGTTCATCACTGCCCCGGCGGCCGTCACGATAATCCGCTTCCACACGGCCGCGCGCTGAAAGGCCCGCGGCTCGTCGCTCTCTTCGTCTTCCCCTTCCATGCTTACATAGCCGCCAATGGGAAGCAGGCGCAGCGCATACAGCGTTTCGCCCTTCTGCCAGCCCCACAATTTTGGGCCCATGCCAATGGAAAACTCGTTTACTTTGATGCCGCTCCACTTCGCGGTAAGGAAATGGCCCAACTCATGGATAAAAATAAGCGCGCCAAACACCACGATAGCAATGAGCAAGGTGGGGACAAACGAAATTGCCCCCTGCAGGAATTGCCCCATAATTTCCGCCTTTCCCCGCAATTTCAGTTTTGAAGTTCAGACATGCGCTAAAACATATGCGCGGGCCATGCGGTCGCATTCATATACATCATCCAAAGTATACGTGCCGCCCCAGGCCTCACTGTCCACGATGCCCTCCACCAGTTCACCTATTTTCAAAAACGGAATTTTATCTTCCAAAAACAGCCGCACGGCTTCTTCATTTGCGCCGTTTGCCGCACACGGCCCAAGGCCGCCTTTGGCAATGGCCTTTTTGCAGGCCGCAAGGCAGCGGAACGTCTCTTCATCCGCCGTGTCAAACGTAAGCTGGCGCAGTTGGGTAAAATCCAGCTCCGGCGCAATGGCAGCCCCGCGCTGCGGCCAGGTAAGCGCATATTGGATGGGAATGCGCATATCCGGCACGCCAAGCTGGGCCAGAATGGAATGATCGGAAAACTGCACCATGGAATGGATGACGCTTTGCCGCTGCACCACAATCTGCACCTGTTCTGGCCGCAGGCCGAACAGCCACACCGCCTCAATCAGTTCCAGCCCCTTGTTCATCAGGCTGGCAGAATCAATGGTAATTTTGGCGCCCATGGCCCAATTGGGGTGGCGCAGTGCATCGGCTTTTGTCACACGTTCCAATTCCTGCCGCGTTTTGCCGAAAAACGGCCCGCCGGATGCTGTCAGCAGTATTTTCTGTAGGCTGCGGGCCGAGTATTCATCTTGCAGGCACTGAAAAATGGCAGAGTGCTCGCTGTCTACCGGAAGGAGCTTTGCGCCGTTTTCTTTGGCAGCGTTTGTCACAAGATACCCGCCTGTCACAAGGCTTTCCTTGTTGGCCAGCGCCACATCGTGCCCCGCCTGCAAGGCCGCCAGCGTGGCAGGCAGGCCCGCAATGCCCACCACAGCGTTCAGCACCACATCTGCCTCTTCCATGCGGGCAAGGGCCACAAGCCCGTCTTTGCCGCTGTATACGCGCGGAGCGCCTGTCACGCCTGCAAGGCGCGTGCGCAGCACTTCTGCGGCTTTTTCATCTGCCATGGCCACAGCCTTCGGGGCAAACTGAGAAATTTGGCCCAGCATTTTATCCACACTGCGGCCGGCCGCCAGCGCCAGCACCTCATAGCCCTGTGCACGAATCACGTCCAGGCTTTGTGTGCCAATAGAGCCGGTGGACCCCAGAAGCACAATTTTTTTGGCCATCTTTTTCACACCCCCACCAAAAAGCTGGCACACAAGGCCACATATGGGATGATGAGAAGCACGCTGTCAAACCTGTCCAGAATGCCGCCATGCCCGGGAAAAATGGTTCCATAATCTTTGATGCCGCACTGGCGCTTCACCGCCGAGGCAAACAAATCGCCCAAAATGCCCAGCATGCTGCCTATAGCACCCACGGGCACCAGCAACAGATAGTATTTTACATCCACAACCGTGCTGTCTGGCGCACCGTACAGCGCCACATAAACTGCGGTGATCAGCATGCCCACCAGGATGCTGCCCAGAATGCCGCCCACGGCCCCCTCTATGGTTTTATGCGGGCTCACCTCGGGCGCCAGCTTATGTTTGCCGAACGCACGCCCTGCAAAATAGGCACTGGTATCGCCCCCCCAGGCAAACCCAAGGCCCAAAATGATGAAATAGGCCGCGTCTGACGGGCGCGGGAACCCGGCGCGCAGATACAGCATGGCATAAAAGCACACCACTACCACTGTACAAAACAGAACGGTCCCGGCCAGTTTTGCATAGTTCAGCCTGTGGAAAAACAGAACAGTGCACGCCGCAAGAAACAGCACCGTAACATATAAAACCGCCCAAAAAAGCGGCCGGTGCACCGCGGTTTCCCCATAGAGAAACAACAACAGCGTAACAGGAATAAGCCCCACATACACGGCCGGGCACTTCAGCGCAAAGGCATTGTATATTTCATGAAATGCAATCAATACGACAGCAACAAGCGCCGCATTGAACACCAAGGTGTTAAAAAAGCACAGCACAAGGGCCAGGACGCACAGACCCACTACCGATGTGATGACACGCGTTTTCAAACGCATTCACCTCTTCCTTACAATCCGCCGAACCGTCGGCTGCGGCGGTTGAATTCTTCAATGGCTTTGTTCAGGTCTGCCCTGGTAAAATCTGGCCACAGCACATCCATGCTGATAAATTCTGCATAAGAGGCCTGCCACAACATAAAATTGGACAAGCGCAGCTCGCCCGAGGGGCGCAAAATAAAATCAGGGTCTTTCTGGCCTGCGGTATAAAGCTGTGCCGAAAAGCGCGCCTCGTCAATTTCTTCCGGCTGCAGCATGCCTTGCTGCACCTGCCGTGCCAGCGCCCGGGCGGCATGCAGAATCTCTTGCCGGCCGCCGTAGTTGATGGCCACATTCAGCACCGTGCCGGTGTTGTTTTTTGTTTTTTCCTCAATATCGGCCATCTGCGCCTGATATTTTTTGGGAAGCGGCGCCCTGTCGCCCAGAAACACAACTTTGTTGTTTTCCTTTTGATAATCGTATGCCATAATAAGATACTGCCCAAACAGCTTCATAATGGCATTGACTTCTTCCATGGGGCGCGCCCAGTTCTCGGTAGAAAACGCATAGAACGTCACGCTTGCAATTTCAAGTTCGTTGCAATAGCGGATGATATCTTTGAACACCTCTGCCCCTTTTTTATGCCCGGCCGTGCGCGGCAGGCCGTTGCGCTTTGCCCACCGGCCGTTGCCGTCCATAATGATGCCAATGCTCAGGCCCTTTGCAACGCTTTTTTCAAGCTCCATATGGCAAACCTCCTGTACGCAAAATTGCCGCGCGGGGCCCGCGCGGCATCACAGGTGCGCTGTTGTCAAATTTCCATAATCTCTTTGTTTTTCGCCTCGCAGATCTTGTCGATCTCCTTGGTGTATTTATCTGTCAGCTTCTGTACATCCGTCTCCAGATTCTTCAAATCGTCTTCCGTCAACTCACCCGCCTTTTTCATGGCCTTGCCCTTGTCAATGGCATCGCGGCGAATGTTCCGCACTGCCACTTTGGCCTCTTCGCCCAAGTGCATGGCGTCTTTCACAAGCTGGCGGCGGCGCTCTTCCGTAGGCGCCGGGAACACCAGGCGCATCACGCGGCCGTCATTTGTGGGGTTGATGCCGATATCTGAGGTGAGAATTGCGCGCTCAATGGCGCCCATCATGGAAGCGTCCCACGGGCTGATGGCCAGCACACGGGCCTCGGCCACGCTTACGGCCGCAATCTGGTTGATGGGCGTGGGCGTGCCGTAATAGTCTACCGTCACCTTGTCGAGGATGGCCGGGTTCGCGCGCCCGGCACGAATTGAGGCAAGCTCTTTATTCAGATGCTTCAGGGCACTTTCCATTTTTTCTTCGTATTTCTGCAGTTTCTCGTTCATATCGCTCACTCCTTCACCTTATTCCTCCGCCACAAGCGTGCCGATTGCCTGGCCTTCCAGCGCGCGGGCGATATTGCAGGGGTCGCTGATGTCAAACACCAAAATGGGCAAACCGTTGTCGCGGCACATGGTGGCCGCGGTGCTGTCCATCACGGCAAGCTGGTCGGCCAGCACCTGGCTGAACGTCAGTTTGTCATATTTCTTTGCATCAGGGTACTTTTTCGGGTCTTTGTCATACACGCCGTCCACCATGGTCGCCTTGAAGATGATGTCGGCGTTGATTTCCGCCGCGCGCAATGCTGCGGCTGTGTCGGTGGAAAAATAGGGGTTGCCTGTCCCGCAGGCAAAAATCACAATGCGCCCTTTTTCCAAATGCCGTGTGGCACGGTTGCGAATATACGGTTCTGCCACCTGCTGCATATTCAGGGCCGTCTGCACGCGCACCGTCAGGCCCAAATGCTCCAGCGCATCGGCAACAGCCAGGGCATTCATCGCCGTGGCAAGCATGCCAATCTGGTCGGCACGGGTGCGTTCCATCTCGCCGCTTGCCCGGCCGCGCCAGAAGTTGCCGCCGCCTACAACAATTGCGATTTCCGCACCCAATTCATGTGCCTTTTGAATGCCGCCGCATATTTTCTGAATTGTATCCACATCCAGGCCAAAGCCCTTGTCCCCGCTGAGGGCCTCGCCGCTCAGCTTGAGCAGCACCCTGCGATACTTCACCGCCATATGTCCCACCGCCAATCCCATATTTTCCGCTTTGTTGTCATTCCTACTATACATGATTTTGCCTCTAAAGTAAAGCGCAAACTGCCGTTTTCTTCCACAGGAAAAGCCGGGCGGCACGGGCTGCCCGCCCATGCCGCACCGGCCTTTGAAAATGAAATGATGGATGCCCGCTAAGCCTGCCCGCCCGCCTGCGGTGCGGGCAAGGCGCTGAATTCCACAGCCACACGCTGGGCAAGTTCCTGCGCCCGGTAAGGCCCCGCTTCGCTGGCAAGGGCAGCCTTTTTCGCCGTCTGAATGGGAAAAGAAAAGGTGAATGCCGCACCGGCGCCGGAAACATTCTGTGCACACAGGCTGCCGCCCATTTTGCGGGCAAGGCCCATAGAGAGATACAGCCCCAGCCCTGCGCCGTGCGGCCCGTTCAGCCCCGCGCGGTACTTTTCAAACAGGTGCGCCTGCATCTCGGGCGCAATGCCGGGGCCATTGTCCAGCACACGCACCATGCACACCGTCCGGGCATTTCTCTCTTCCTGCCAAAGCTCTATTTGTACGTGCCCGTCCCCCTGCGGGCTGTGGCGCACCGCGTTGGTCAAAAGGTTCAGCACCACATGTTCAAATGGCTCGGGCTGATACATGCCGCAGATATCCGGCCCGGGCATCAGCACCAGCGCCACACCGTAGCCGGCAGCCCAAAGCCCGGCCTGCTCAATCAAAGCCTGCAGCGCCTGCCGGATGCTGCCTGTTTTCTGTGCATATTCGTCTGTGCCGGCCTCAAACCGCGCCATTTCCACCATGTTTTGTGCGAGGCGCAGGGTGCGGTTCAGGCTGTGCTCCAAGTGAACAAAATACGGCTCGTATTCCGTGTGAAAAACCGCCGCATCCTCTTTTTTCAGCTTTGCGCGCAACAGCTCCACTGCGCTTAATGCAACAGCCAACGGCGTGCGCACCTCGTGTGAGACAGCCGCCAGCCCGTCTTCCCTGAGCGGCGCACCGCTTTGGCAGTGCCGGAACAGTGCTGTCAGTTTGGGTGCCGCGGCCGTGCACAGCGTGTGCGCCAGTTCTTTTGCCTGTTCCCCGGGGCAGCCCGCCATGCGCCTGGCCCACACAGCCCCTTCGGCCTGCTGCACGCCGGGCAGCGCAAGCATGCCGTTCCAGCCGTCATCCTGAAAGAAAGCTTCGCCGCGCTCGTGCAAAAGCAGGGCCCCCTGCAGGGGCAAGGGCTGCGCACTTTCCTGCGGCCACAGGGGAAGCCAGCTTCCGTGCCATTCATAAAAGCACACTTCTTCTGCATCCAGCACCGCCCTCAGCGCCGCAGCCACAGTTTCCAATACAATGCCGGGCTGCGTTTCATAGGCAATATGTGCCAGACACTCAAGGACAGCGGCCTGCTTTTCTTTCATGCCTATCTTCCCTTCTACAGCATATACTTCAGCCGGATGGCCTGCGCCATCAATGTCAGGAATTCCCCATTCGAAAGGTGCCGCACACCATCGCGCCGCGCAAGATGCAACAGCTCTTTGAATTCCGGCGAGGCCGCTTTAAAAATGCGCTTCACTTCTTCGCGTATCGCCCGTTCCACACTGCCTGAGCCAGATAAGCCATGCATCTTGCAGATGCGGTGGTACAGCTCCTCTATGGTATACCCCTGCGCGCCTTCTTCTACTAACAGTAGCAAAATCTGCTGAAGATAGCAATAGCCCACATGGTCTGTAGGCACACCAAAGCCAAGAAGCGCTGTGGCCACCGCGCGCTGGGATGTCATATCCTGCGCTGGCTGCCTGTTTTGCAAAAGGCTTCGAATGCGCCGCATCAGCATTTCTAACGGGTACGGTTTTTGCAAAACGCCGCAGGCACCAAGCCGCAGCATCTCCCGGGTAACAAGCGCCTGGTCATATGCGGTGAACGCCAGCACCCGCACCTCGCTGAGCCCGGGGGAAGAGGACAGCTCTGCCATGAAATCGGCCCCGTTCAGCCCCGGCATCTGAATGTCCAGCAGCACAAGATCCGGCTTTTGCTGGCGGGTCTTCTCCAAAGCGTGAAGGCCGTTGTATGCCACGGCACAGCAGCACAGATCCGGCTGCAGGTCCAGATATGCCTGAAGCACGGCGCACAGGCCACGGTCATCGTCTGCCAGAAGAATGCGATATTTTCCGTCTTCCCTCACGCGCCCACACCGCCTTCCGGCTCATCTGCCCGCAAAAGCCCAAAATCGTGCGCAAGGGCAGGCAGTTGTTCCGGCTCTATTGCATTTTCGTATAAAAAGCGCAAGAATTGCCTTGCAAGGCGCCTGGTGGCACAGATATACGCCCGCATGCCGCGGCGCCCACACGCCTCTTCATGGCAAAGATGCACGCAAAACGTCTGTTCCGCATTCAGAACACCGCTGAGCTCATACCAAAGCTGGCTTTCTTGTTGAAACGGCCCCAACGCAGAAAAGTGCCTGCAAAAAACCAGTTTGTCTGTTTCCATACCGCATACCCCTGCCTTTAACAAAATTTTCCACCTGCAGATGTACTCAGTGTAACCCGTCCAAAGGGAAAAGGCAATCGGCAAAACTCGACGATTCCCGACATTCCATCCTTTTTTCAAATATATGCAGGTGCCAAACCACCGCCGCCGCGGGGAAAGCACAAAAATTCCCACTGCGCAAGAAAAATCTCTTGACAATTTCCTTTAAATGTTATAAATTAAGAAAGCACTCTTTGCGGAGGTGCTGTGTAAATGGGCCTGTAGCGCAGCTGGGAGCGCGTTCGGTTCGCATCCGAGAGGTCGAGGGTTCGAATCCCTTCAGGTCCACCATAAAAAGCCCGTGGAAGTAATCTTCCACGGGCTTTTTGTTGTGTTTTTCTGCTTTTGTTTCGGTAAAAAAAGGCAGCGGCCGCGTTTACCCTTTCCACACAAACGGCACACGCGCAGACAGGCGGGTGAGCGCCTCATTGGTAATGGTGCCGCACATGGCGGCAAACTCTTCTGCGCGCAGCGTTTGGCCGCCGTCTGTGCCAATCAGGGTTACCACGCTTGCAGGGCGTACATCTTCAATTTCCGTAACATCCACCAGCATCTGGTCCATACACACGCGGCCAACCGCCGGGGCGCGCTGCCCGCACACCAGCACCTGCCCGCCGCGCAGGGCAAAATCGCGCGGCACACCGTCTGCATAGCCAATGGTGACGCAGGCAAGGCGCGTGGGCCGCCGGGCCACAAAAGCCAGCCCGTAACCGGCCCCCTGCCCCGGTTTCAGCCAGCGCACACTGGCCACACGGGCATGCAATGCCAGCGCCGGGCGCAGTGGAAGGTGCCGCACCGTGGGGGTGGTGTCGCTCAGCACGCCATACAGCGCAATGCCCACGCGCGCGCAGGTAAAGTTCTGCGCCTCGCCGTTCAGCACACCGTAACTGGCCTGCAGGTGCACCTGCCCCGGCTCGAAGCCCGCCGCATGCACAGCCCGCACTGCGCGCTGAAAACTTTGCGTCTGCCAGCGCGTATATGCCATGGCCTGCGGCGTCTGCATGTCGCTGACGCACAGGTGCGAAAAGATTCCCTGCACCCGAAGGTTTTTCATGCCATATACCCGCAAAATGGCGGCAATATCCTGTGCGGGGATGCCAAGGCGGTGCATGCCGGTATCCAGCGCAAGGTGCACGCGCACCCTGCGCCCGGCTGCGGCCAGCGCCTTGGCGTGCGCTTCATCCACCACAGCCTGGCTCAGGCGCCAGCGGCGCAGCAGATAGGCCTGTTCGGGCGGGGTATAGCCCAAAACCAGAATTTCACCGCGTACAAAGGCCCGGCGCAGGGCCACGCCCTCTGCCACGGTGGCCACCGCAAAGGCGCGTACGCCGCAGCGGCGCAGGGCCTTGGCCACCTTTCCAGCGCCGTGCCCATAGGCATCTGCCTTCAGCACGGCCATCAAACTGCAGCCGCCAAGCGCTTCCATAAGCACCTGTGCATTGTGGCGAAGGGCAGCAAGGTCTACTTCGCGCCAGGCGCGCGCCGCGGCTGGCACCCTGGCAGGGGCAAGGCGCGCAGCCGCCCATTGCGCGCAGAAAGCCAGGGCAAAGCTGGCCAGCGCCACAGCGATAAAGTGGCCCGGGCCGCTTTCTACGAAAAGTTTTTGCAGCCCCAGCACTTTTGCCGCGCCGCGCACCAGTACAATGCACCACGGGTGCAGCAGATAGACCCAAAGAGCCGTACCGGCCGCAGCACGGCACCGCCCCGCATTGTTCTGCACAAGGCCGCTGAACAGCGCCATCATGCACAGGGGCAGCATGACATACATGCTATCATGCTGCGGGGCCCCGGCAGCCTTCAGAAGAAAGGCCTCTGCACACATAGCGGCAAAGGAACCTGCTGCCAGCGGCCAGGCCCATTTAAGGCGCACCCGTGTGCACAGTGCCCCCAGCAAAAGAAACAGCGGCGCAAAAAACAGCCCGTTGCGCGTATAAGAAGACACCGTGAACAGCCCTTCATACATGGCTTTCAGCAGCGGCACCCGGGCGGCAAAGCCATAATAGCTGTCGCCCAACAGCCCCAACAGATACAGTGCGCCCGCGGCAGCAAGGCCGCCCTTCCAGCCAAGCCTGCGCAGAGCCCATGCCACGGGCACGCCCAAAAGGACGGCCGGCAGATACCACAGATGGTAAAAGGTGCCGTCCACCAAAAGTTCTTTGAGGAACTGCCCGGGGCTAAACGGAGCAAAGGCCCCGGCATAAAGGTTCAACGGCAGATAGAGAAGCACAGAAAAGGCATAGATAAGCGCCGTTTTGCCCAGCGTGTGCCCCATACCGTGCCACTGACCCTTTTCCAGGAAATAGCCCGTGAGCATAAAAAAATACGGCACGGCCACACGGGCCAGTATGCGGGTGAGAAAAAAATCTGCCCCGGCGCTCACATCGCTGAGCGGGGCCGTATGGATGGTGATGACCAGCAGCGCTGCGGCCAGGCGGCACAAATCCAGCACCGGGCGGCTATTCTGTCTCATGCGCCGCACCTCCGTGCCCCGGCCTGCCACACCGTGGCAATAAAGCCGCCTGCATTGTCACCCGACACCTGCACACAGCCGCCGGGAAGGCGTGCATGGCCGTTTTCGCACGGCACATAAAGCACCTGGGCCGCGCGCCCGCCTGCAAGGCGGCACTGCTGGGGCCCCATTTCGCGCAGAAAAGCGGCATATTCCTCCAAACACAGGCCGTTTTGCTCAATCAGCTGTGCATGCGGTGCCCCCACATAGCGGAAATGCCATGGCTCGCACGCAATGCCGGTGACAGCCGTTTTCTCTGCGCGGTAGCGCTGAATAAAGCCATATTTTGCCGCCAGTGCGCGGAACCTGCCGCACGCGCCGTCATACGGCAGGTGCGGGCGGATGAAGTCAATGTTTCTGGCCGCACGGGCAAGGTCTATGGCAAGGCCTGTCTCGTGCTCGCTGCAGCCGGGCTTTGCCACAAACTGTTTTGTAAATGCCTCGCCCTCTTTTTCCATTGTATCATTCCAAATGCTTTGCTGCTGTGCACGCGGCCGCCAACCAGACACAGGCACAACCTCACCGGCCGCCCCAGCCGCGCGCACACACTCGGCAAGCAGGGCCGCGGCCGTTTTTTCCAATAGAATATCTTCTGCGCCCAATGCGGGGGAAAGGGCCGGTGCCCCGCCCCGATATGGATGCTGTGCATTCACCAGCACAAGCGGGCCGCGGCATGTGTCGGCGGCAGAAAGAGAAATGCCGTTCATTTTTCCACCCCCAGTTCCACCAGCCTGGTTATAAGCTCGCCGAAAGGCAGGCCGGCCGCGCGCATCATGCCGGGGTAACGGCTGTGCGCCGTAAAGCCCGGAATGGTGTTTATTTCGTTGAACACCACTTTCCCCTGCGGGGTGAGAAAAAGGTCTACCCGTGCAAACACACGGCAGCCCAGCGCACGATAAACTGTCCGCGCCGCTGTTTTGATGCGTTCGGCGTCGTTTTTTCCAATGCGTGCCGGGCAGTGGATGCGCGAGGTTTTCAGCGTATATTTTTCCTCGTAGTCAAAAAAGCCGCCCGAAAGCTCTATCTCATCCACTTCGCCCACAAACAGCTCCCCGTTTCCCATCACGGCGCAGCCCACCTCAAAGCCGGGCACAGCTTCTTCCAAAAGCACCTGGCTGTCGTGCTGGAACGCCGCTTCCACCGCGGCGGCCAGCTGCTGCGGCTGTTCCACCCTGGTGATGCCAAAGGAAGAGCCTGCGCATACGGGCTTTACAAACAGCGGCCAGCCCAAAAGCTGCGCCGCATTTTGAATGGCGGCAAAGGTGCTGCGCCTGGAAAATGCGGCGCTGCGGGGCACTTCTACCCCGGCCAGCGCGGCAAGCTTATGGGCTTTGTCTTTGTCCATACACAGGGCGCTGGCCAGTGTGCCGCAGCCTACAACAGGCACGCCCGCCATTTCCAGCAGGCCCTGCACGGTGCCGTCCTCGCCGTTTTTGCCGTGCATCACCGGAAATGCCGCGTCAAAGCAATAGCGCATTTCGTGCTGGCCCCGCACCAGAAGGGTTGGCGTGCCCCTGTCCGGGCAAAGCATGCATGGCGTGCAATACACTTCGCGCGTGTGCCAGGTGCCGTCTGCAATATGCTCGAAAGGGCCCGTGTAATACAGCCATTTCCCCTGTTTGGTAATGCCCACCGTCAGCGGGGCAAAACGGCGCGTGTCCAGGTGTGCCAGCACAGCCGCGGCCGACTGCAGCGACACCTCATATTCCGTAGAACAGCCCCCAAACAACACCGCAACTCGAAGCTTTTCCATCCTTTTGCATTCCTTTCTTCCGGGCCAGAAAAACGCCCTGTTCTTGGCACTTTCATCGTACCAGAACAGGGCGTTTGGTTTTTTCCTTTTGCCTTATGGAAGGCTTGCGGCTTGTTTGCAAAAACCTTGCAAATTTCTTACGGCGTGCCGGCGGGCGGCAGGGTTACGGTAAATTTCACCTTGTTATCTGCACTGGCGGCCGAAATGGTGCCGCCATGCAGCTCTACAATCTGCTTTGCAATGGCAAGGCCCAGCCCTGCGCCGCCGGTGCTTGTGCTGCGGGCAGAATCCAGCCGGAAGAACTGCTCGAACACGCGCGCCAGCTTTTCGGGCGGAATGGTGCGGCCCTCATTCTCAAAATGCAGCTCTACCCCCTGCGGCCCCGATGTGCCGCGAATATACACCGTTGTGTTTTCAAAACTGTACAGCATGGCGTTGCGCAGAAGGTTGTCAAACACACGCGCCATTTTATCGGCGTCGCATTCATACGGCATGGCCTGCGGCAGTTCTACCCTGCAGGAAAGGCCCTTTTTTGCCAGGGCGGGCTCAAACTCGCTGGCCACCTGGCGCAGCATCAAAGCAAGGTCTACCGGGGCCTTTTCCAGCTCCATATGCGAAAGGTTGAAACGCGTGATCGCGAAAAACTCGTTTGTCAAATCTTCCAGGCGCAGGGCCTTTTCCAGCGCAATATTCGTATAGCGCGCCCGCATCTCGGGCGAAAGCTGTAGCTCGTCGCGCAGCAGCGTCAAATAACCTATTACGCTGGTAAGCGGCGTTTTCAAATCGTGCGCCAGGTATACAATCAGGTCGTTTTTGCGCTGTTCGGCCTCTTTGGCCGCCTCGGCATCCCGCAAAGCGCGCTGTTTTGCCAGGTTCATGTCGTCCTCAATATCTTTCAGCTCGCCCGGCAGGCGCACCATTTCGTCACGCGGCTGCGCCAGCAGCTTGGCTGCCGCCACAATCTCGTCCAAATAGCGCAGGGGGCGACCTAAAAAATAATAGCTGCTGGCCAGCCAGCCGCCCAGCAGCGGCACAAAGTAGAACACCGGCAAAAAATCTTTGACAAACTGAAGGAACTGGTACACAGGGTCCCACGGCTGCCAAATGATGGTGTTGCACGCCATCATTGCCAGCAGGCACAGGCCCGTAAACCCAACCAGCCAGCCAACCAAAGCCAGAATGAACCGCAGCAGAAGCCTGCGGCTGAGCCGGCTGTGGTAGCGGGCGCCTGAAGCTTTTCCACTATTCAATGGTATACCCTACCCCCCATACTGTTTTGATAAACTTTGGCTTTTTGCTCTGCTCGTGCAGCTTTTCGCGCAGGCGTGCAATGTGGCTCATCACCGTGTTGTTGCTGTCAAAATATTTTTCGCCCCACACGGCTTCAAACAGCTCTTCACTGGGCACAACACGCCCGCGCCGCTCGCACAAATACCACAAAATAGAAAACTCCAGCGGGGTTAGGCTTATCTCCTGCCCGTACAGGGTGCACTTGTGCGTGGCCTTTGAGATGAACAGGCCATTCACCTCATGCTCTTCGGCAGGTTGTGCCGCCGCGGCAGCTTCTTTTGCATTGTAGCGGGTATAGCGGCGAAGCTGTGTCTTTACACGCGCCACCAGTTCCAGCGGGTTGAAGGGCTTTGTGATATAGTCGTCTGCGCCAAGGGTGAGGCCCATAATTTTATCCATATCCTCCACCTTGGCCGTAAGCATGATGATGGGCCACAGATGAGTTTGCCGCAGTGTCTGGCACAATGTAAAGCCGTCCATGTCCGGCAGCATCACGTCCAAAATTGCCATGTCCAATTCCGTTTCTTTTGCACAGGCCAGCGCATCGGCCGCACAATAAAATTTATGAACAGCATACCCCTCGTTGCGCAGGTATACCTCTACCAGGTCGGCAATGGCTGCCTCGTCATCTACCACCATGATATGTTCTGCCAAGTGTGTCTCCCCTCCTGTTTGAGATAAAACAGTTATCCGTTTCAGTATACCTCACACAACTGGCCCTGTCAAAATGCAAAGAAAACAGGGCCGCCTGTAAAAAAAGGGGCCCTGTCACAGGCAAAAGCCGCACGGGGCGCGGCTTTTGCCATTATTTATCCAATTTATCCAGCACGCGTAGAAGCTCGTCTATTTTTCCCTCTGCGTCACCGCCGCCCGTCTCGAGTGCATCGCGCACACATCCGCGCAAATGTGCTTTCAAAATTTCCTTGTTCACTTTGGAAAGCACAGACTGTGTCGCAAGAATCTGGTTTGAAATATCCACGCAGTAGCGGTCTGCCTCCACCATGGCAAGAATGCCGTCCAGCTGGCCACGCGCCGTTTTCAAAAGGCGCGTCACGGTTTGTTTATCGGCCCGCATAGCGCTTCACTCCACAGCCGTAACCGTATAACCGGCCTCTTCCACTGCGGCTTTCAGGGCTTCTGCCGGCACATCGCCCGCCACGGTGCAAACCGCGTTTTTCTTTTCCAGGTTCACCACCGGCGTCACGCCCTCTATGGCGCTCAGCGCTTTCGTCACATGGGCCACACAGTGCTGGCACATCATACCGTCGATTGATAACGTAATGGTTTTCATAGCTTTTTCCTCCGTTTTTTTCTGTGTTTCATCGGCCAGATGGGGTTGTGCCGCCGCAGCGGAGGCCCCGCCCGGCCGTCGTTTGGCTTTATAAGCGTCAAAGCGTTTCAGGCGCAGCGCGTTGGAAACCACAAACACGCTGGAAAGGCTCATGGCCGCCGCGCCGAACATGGGGCTCAGCTTCCAGCCCAGCGCGCTGTAGAACACGCCCGCGGCAAGCGGAATGCCCAGTGTGTTATAAAAGAATGCCCAGAACAAATTTTCCCTGATGTTGCGGATGACCGCTTTGGAAAGGCGGATAGCGGCAGGCACATCGCGCAAATCGTTTTTCATCAGCACCACGTCTGCACTTTCAATGGCAACGTCTGTGCCTGCGCCAATGGCCACGCCAACGTCGGCGCCCGCCAGGGCAGGCGCATCGTTCACGCCGTCGCCCACCATGGCCACCACCTTGCCCTGGCTGCGTAAGGCCGCCACATGGCGCGCTTTGTCCTGCGGCAGCACCTGGGCAACCACATGGGCAATGCCCAGCTTTTTCTGAATGGCGGCAGCTGTGCGGGCATTATCGCCCGTCAACATCGTCACCTCAATGCCCATATCCTGCAGTTCGCGCACAGCCTCTATGCTGGTTTCTTTCAGGGTATCCGCCACGGCCACAACGCCGGCAAACGTGCCGTTTTGGGCAAACAGCAGCGGCGTTTTTCCGTCTTCCGACAAAGCGTTTATGGTCTGCTGCCATTCCCCGGGCAATTCCACACCGGCCTCGGCCAGCAGGGCCGCGTTACCCGCCAGGCAGGCCTTGCCGGCCAGCCTGGCCTGCACGCCCTTGCCAAACACCGCCGCAAAGCCCTCTACCTGCGCGGGCTGCACGCCCTTCTCTTTGGCATGGGCCAGCACGGCCCCGGCCAGCGGATGTTCGCTGGGCTTTTCCAGGCTGGCCGCCAAATGCAGCAAAGCCGTTTCATCAAACCCCTGCGCAGGCAGAAGGTCTGTCACCACCGGCTTACCGTTTGTAAGGGTGCCGGTTTTATCCAGCACCACGGCGTTCACCGAATGGGCCGTTTCCAGCGCCTCGCCAGATTTGATAAGAATGCCGTTTTCAGCGCCCTTGCCAGTGCCCACCATAATCGCCACCGGTGTGGCAAGGCCCAGTGCGCACGGGCACGACACCACCAACACTGCAATGCCAATGGAAATTGCAAATTCTGCCGTCTGCCCCACAGCCAACCACACAAGGGTGGCCACAAGCGCAATGGCAATTACCACAGGCACAAACACTCCGGCTATTTTATCGGCCAGTTTGGCAATGGGCGCCTTGCTGGCGCTTGCCTCTTCCACCAGGCGGATAATTTGGGAAAGCGTGGTGTCCTGCCCCACCTTGGTTGCACGGAACCGGAACGAACCGGTGGTGTTGATGCTGGCCGAAAGCACTGTGCTGCCGGGGCTCTTTTCCACCGGGATGCTCTCGCCCGTGATGGCGGCCTCGTCCACGCTGGTGGTGCCCTCTGTCACCACGCCGTCCACCGGGATGCTTTGGCCCGGTTTCACCGCAATGATATCCCCTGCCTGCACCTGTTCCACCGGCACGGTATGCTCTTCACCACCGCGCACCACCGTAGCTGTTTTAGGGGCAAGGCCAATCAGCTTTTCAATGGCTTCGCTGGTTTTCCCTTTGCTTTTGGCCTCCAGGTATTTGCCCAGCGTAATAAGTGCCAAAATCATGGCGGCAGACTCGAAATACAAGTCCATATGATACTGGTGCGCCAGCGCCAGGTTGTCTACGCCCAGGCCATACCCAATGCGCATAACGGCAAAAATACCGTATGCAAAGGCCGCCGTAGAGCCAATGGCAATCAGGCTGTCCATATTGGGGCTTAGGTGGAACAGCGTTTTAAAGCCCACCTGATAATATTTTCGGTTCACATAGGCAATGGGCAGCGCCAGCAGAAACTGCACCATGCCGAAGGCAACGCCGTTTTCAATGCCGGTGAGAAAGGCCGGCAGCGGCAGGCCTGCCATGCTTCCCATGGAAATATACATCAGCGGCACAAGAAACGCAAAGGAGACAACCAGCCGCCTTTTCATGTCTGCCATCTGCTGTGCGGCAGGGTTTTCTTTCTTTTGTGCAGGCTGTGCCTGCGCGGCCGCGCCCTGCCCCGCAGGGCTGGCGCCATAGCCCGCCTTTTCCACCGCTGCTGTAACAGCCTGTGGGGAAAGGGAATCGTCCGCCTCCACCACCATGCTGTTTGTCAGAAGGTTTACCGTGACATTTTGCACGCCCTGCACCTTGCGCACAGCCTTTTCCACATGGGCCGAGCAGGCAGAGCACGTCATGCCTGTCACGTCATACTTTTGTTTTTGCATCTTCACCTCTCCCTACATAACCCCACCCCCAGGGGGGTATCTACGCTTAGTATACCGCAAAACTCCAGTTTGTCAAGAGGCTTTTCCCCCGGGTTTGCCAAAAGAAAAAGCCACCCCTGCCGGGCATGCCGGAAAGCATGCCCTTTACAAGGGTGGCCCTTTTTCCGTTACATCATTCCTGCACGGGTGCAACCGGCTGTTGCACCCCAGCTTCGGGCTGCGGCGCATGCTGGGCCTGTGCCCCCTGCGCCACCTGCGCGCGGAAAGCCGCGTTATCCTTTTTGGCCAGCGCCACAAGCGGGGCTGAATACCCCACCAAAACATGAGGGAACCGCTCGAATATCATGCGCATTGTGTTTTGCACAGCCTCTTGTTTTTTCATGGGCAAGTTCCAGCTGCGTCCGTCCAGCGCCCACAGGCGCATGGCAAATGACTTGCCTGCCGGAATAAAATTCACGCGGTGCTGCGTGGTCACCTGGTAGACCCACGCCACATCGGGCGTGCGAAGCAGCTGTGTTTGCGCGCCGTTTTGGAACATGGTGAAGGCACCGTTCATGCGCAGCCCGTTCACCGGCTGTGTGTCGTGGTAAAACGCCTCTACCCGTTCAAGTGCCATGTCTTTGTCACCGGTGCCTGCGCAGAACTGCAGCAGTGCCTTTTGATAGCTGCCGCTCATAGAGCGCACAAGGAACCAAATGCACACGCCAAGTGCCGCAAGGCCCCCGGCAAATGCCAGCCACAAAGAGGTGGGCGTGTGGCCGTGCACTTTATTTACTTTCAGCACCAGCGCCGGGAACTGGCTTTGATATTCGGCGGCAATGGAATCGTAACCAAGCGCCTCATGATAAAACTGGGTGGTTTCATAGTCCATCGCCTCGATGGTGCCTTTCACACTGAGCACGGTGGACGGCACATCGCCTGTGCCGCTGTAATAGGCATTGATTTCATCTACCAGCTGCCCCACTTGCGCCAGCGTCTCTTTTGGGAAGGCCACGCCGATATACAGCGTGTCCGAGACGGCTATCACATATTCTTCCTCTATCACCTCTTCTGTGCCGTCACCGGTGCGCGTTGTTTGTGCATAACCGGTTATCAGGTCGCGGATGTCCGTTTTCACATAACTGCCTTCCAGCTCACCGGCAGAAAGGCTGCTCAGCTCTTCTGCGCCGCCCAGCATGGCAAACACGCCCGGCAGGGCATATACAAAGCATCCCACCGCCACCACGGCCCACAGCACAACCCAGGCCAGCACTTTTTTCAGGCTTTCTTTAGATCGGAAGAGCGTCGTGTAGGGAAAGAGTGTAGATCTCGGTGGTCGCCGTATCATTAAAAAAAAAAA
>UREN01000001.1 GCA_900546885.1 uncultured Oscillospiraceae bacterium | reverse complement strand
ATAACAAGAAAATTGTTATAGAAGCCTGCACAAAGAAAAGAAATGCCACATAAGGTGAATGCATGCCTGTGAGGTTTCGCCCGTTTTCGGCCTGCCGGGCGCAGTATTATGGCACTGTGAGGGGCGTGCAGGGCGGCGGAAGGGGTGTGGCGCGCATGAAAAAAAGGGTGGCCGCCTGCCTGGCGGCCCTGTTTGCCTGTGCGGCGGCATTCTGCGCCTTTCAGCTGGGCGGCACCCTGCTGGAATACCGTGCCGGGCGGCGTGAATACGCTGTGTTGGCGCAGTATTCCCCCGTTCAGGCCCAAAACGGCGCGCAGGCGGCGGATGGTGAAACGGGCGGGCAGCTGCAGGCGGATTTTGAGGCCCTGCGGCAAATAGACGAAAACGTGGTGGCATGGCTTTACGGCCCCGAAACGCCGGTGAATTACCCGGTGGTGCAGGCGGCAGATAACGAGTATTACCTGACCCACATGTTTGGCAAAAAGAAAAACAGCGCTGGCGCCATTTTTGTGGATGCCGGGTGCAGCCCCGATTTTTCCGACATGCACACCATCCTATATGGCCACCATATGAAAAACGGCACCATGTTTTCCTCGCTTACAGGCTACCTGCAGCCGGGCTATTATGAACAGCACCCCACACTGGCCCTGTTCACCCCGCAGGCGGCGTATACCATCCGTGTGTTTGCCGGCTATGTGGCTGCGCCGGACAGCGATGCCTGGCGGCGTGCATTTTCTTCCCAGCAGGAATTTTTGCAGTGGTGCGAGGCCGCGGCCCGGCGCTCGGCTTTTGACAGCGGCCTTATGCCGCAGCCGGGGCAGCGGGTGGTGACGCTTTCTACCTGCAGCTATGAGTTTGAAAATGCAAGGTTCGTCCTGCTTGGCATATTGGAGCAAACTTCTCAATAAACCAAAGGGAAAGGAGATCCCCCGTCATGAATCAGCACATCCGATGGAAACACCGCCTGTTCAGCGCTGTGCTGGCTGCGGCTATCTGCCTGACCATGCTGCCTGCGCAGGCACTTGCCTTTGCACAGGAAGGCCAGGCGCCCGGCAGCACGCCCGGCAGTTCTTCGGAAAGCGCTTCCGGCAGTTCCTCCGGCAGCTCTTTTGGCAGCTCGATGGCAAGCTCTTCCGCAAGCGCTTCTTCCGGCAGCCAGCCCGAAGGGCAGCCGGAGGGGGAAAGCGCCCCCGGCAGTTCTACCGGCACAAGCTTTGCGCCCTCTTCTGAAGATGAGGGCGGCGCCGGCAACGCGCCTGCCGGGGCGGATGTGCGTGTAGAGTGGCTGCCGCAGCAGCCGTCGGTGGCCAGCGGCACTGCGGGCACAGTGACGCTGCGTGCACAGCTTGGCGAAGGTGTTTCGCGTGCAGAGGTGTCTGTTGCGCTGGATGCGCAGGAGGCTGCGGCCCTGCGCGAGTTCCGCAACGGGCAGGGCGAGCTGACAGACGGCGCTGCCCTGGATGCAAACGGCACGGCGCTGGTTTTGTCCCTGACCGAGGACGGGGCCGTGCTCTCTTTTTCCCTGGACGAAACACATCCCGCAGTGGAACAGAATTTCACGTTTCAAGTGCCGAACGGTGTTTCTGCGCCCTTCTGCATCTCGGTGAAAGACAGCATTTCTGCCGCCAGCGGGGAAAAGCCCAACCTGGTTTTAAGCGCGCAGGCGCAGGACATGGAGGTGACGGCAGAATATAAGGGCTGGCAGGCGTCCATCACGGGCCCGCAGGCAGAGCTGCAGCCCACAGAAGACGGCGTGCTGCCCGATTTTGCGTTCCAGCTGTCTGCCATTTCCGAAAACACGGCCGCGGCGGGCGCACTGTATACGCAGAGCCAAAGCGTATCTCTTTCACTGGAACTGCCGCAGGGCATCAGCCTGCCCGAGGGCCAGGCCCTGTGCGAAAACAATGTCATCCGCATTGGCGGCACACCCGTCGCCACGCTGGCGGGGCTGGCACAGAATACAGAGGTAACGGCAGCTGTGCAGGGCAATGCGCTGCACATCACCCTTCGGCGTACGGCGCCGCAGGGGCAAAGTGCAGAGCTGGAAGACATCAGCGGCCTTACGCTTGCCTTTGCAGGCGAGGCGTTTGCCGTGGCGCCCGGCTTTGCGGGCGCGGCCATCACACTGGGCGGCACGATGGAAAACACGCCCGCCGAGGGCCAGGCCCCGGCCCCGCAGCAGCTTGGCGCTGCCAGAGCACAGGTGCTTGCCACCTGGCAGGGCGGCCTGGGCACCGGCCGGCCGGAGGAAACATCTGTTGCAATAGATGAGTGGCTGAGCAGTTTCAACCGCACGCTGTACTGGGTAGACAACCACAACGAGGCCGCCCTGCGCCCGGATACGGCGCAGTACCCGCAGCCCATTCTGAAATTCCGGCTGGACGGCACGGGCGAGTTTGTGCAGCTTACGCAGGAAAACATGGCGCAGCTTGGCCTGCAACAGATGCCGCAGGCAGCTGTTTCGCAGGCCGGCGTGGGCAGTTATCTTGTGACGGTGGGCGACCATACGCTGCCGGTGAAGTATACCGAGATAGACCCCTATGGAGACGAAACGCAGCACACCGTGGAATGGCAGATAGAGCCCACGGCCTGCGAGGGCTATGCCATTCAGAAGGTGGAGCAGGAAGAGCTGCCTCAATTCCCCTCGGCCGGCGGCAAAGCGGGCTGGTATTATGTGCTGCAAACAGACCTTACCTTCGGTGTTCGCCTGCGCTGGGGCACGCTGGGCAGCGCACCCGGCATCAGCCAGGCCATTGCCGGGCATTTTGCCCTCACCGTCCAGACGGGGCAGGCCTCCAGCCAGTATCTGCTGGCAGATTTGGGCGACGATCTCGTCATTGAACGCGACCCCTCGTCAGACCCAAACAACCCCACTTCGGGCACCATGAAAATTGGCAACGCCTGGAAATATAACCTGGACGGCACACAAATCACCTATAGCATCCGCGAGGCCGAGGGCCAGCAGACGGGGCAGGTGACAATTCCCTCGCTGCAGAATGGGGATTACTTTGTCATTTCTTACGATAACGCTTCGGCGCCAAACTTCGGCTCTGTAACCGACAGGCTGTACAGCGGCGGCACCTTGTATCTGACGCTGACAGGCCGCAAAACGTATGACGCACACAAGGTGTGGCTGGACGAAGGCGTGGCTGCCGGTGCGCAAAGCCAGCGCCCCACGGGCGAGTTTCAGCTGTGGCGTTACCGCAAGGGCCAGCCCAGCACCACCGCTGCGCCGGTGCGCAGGGCGGACGGCGCTATTGTCACCCTGCCGTTGGATACCGGGGTTGACGAACAGGAACTTTTGTTCGACGCACTGGAAAAATATGACGCGGAGGGCTATGAATACCTGTATGTGGTGCGCGAATATCTGGACAGCACCACGCTGGACGGGGCGCCTGCCCGCAGTTATGAACAGGTGTTTGGCAAGGTGGATGCCGCAACCGGCAGCATCACCGACAGAATTGAACAGGACGGTGAGCTGGTGGACATCACCACCCCGAACGTGCGCCCGGCCGGCAACACGTTTTTGTACAATGGGGGCACTTTGTCCAACCGCATCACAGACGCGGTAGAAGCCGCAGCCACCAAGGTGTGGAAGGCCAGCGCTTTCCAGTCGGAATTTGAGGACGTGGTGGTAGAGCTGACGCTGCAAAGCCGCGTAAAAGGCCAGCCCGGGGCCCAGTGGCAGGCCACCGGCGTGACAAAGCGCATGGAGCAATTTTTTGCAGAGAACCTTTCCGCCTCGGTGCGCCGCACCATGCCCCGGTATGACGCCAGCGGGCAAGAGCTGGAATACCGCTGGGTGGAAAGCGCCGTATACCAGGGCGCGGGCTCGGAAGAAAACCTGTTTGCCCCGGACGGAACCGGCGGGGGCACATTTACCCTTGCACAGGGCGGCCGCACCGTGCAGTACCGCTCGGCCATCCGGCAGGCGGGCAGCGCGGGCAAGGGGTATTCCACCACGGTGACAAACACCATTGCCAACACCATTCAATACGAAGTGGCAAAGGTGTGGCTGGATGAAAACGGGGAAACACAGCCCCCGCAGGGGGCCACGGCCACATTTGCCATTTACCGCATGCGAAACGGCGAAGCACTGGGCGAGCCGGTGGCGGTTTTTTCCGTGGACGGCACGGCAGACGCAGAGCCCACGGTGGTGAACAAGGCGCTGGGCATCTTGGCACAGGAGACAGCGCCCTGGCAGGCAACGGTGACGCCGCTGGACGAGTTTGACGAGAACGGCGGACAATATCAGTATCTGCTGCTGGAACAGGGCGGCACGGCCAATTTCATTCCTACTTACAAAACAGAGCGCGACGAACAGGGCTACCACACCACAGTGTACAACGGCCCGGGCGAGGGCAACCGCATTATGGTGCGGAAAGGCTGGGTGGACGACAGCGATATCTCGCACCGCGAGGCCGTTACCGTGGCCGTGTACGACCGCGCCACCAACGAAAAGGTGAACGAAGTTACCCTGGGCGGCGGTGTGTGGTATGCCTGGGTGGGCATTGGCCAGCGCGCACCGGAGGACGTCTATATTCTGGAAACTCAGGTGGGCGGCACACCAGTGCCGCTTACGGAAGACCCTGCAAATTTCACACAGCCGCAGGCGCCAGAGGAATATGACGGCCCGGAAGACGATACTTATACGGCCATCCCCTATGAAACCGATTATCACCGTTACGAGGTTACCTACAGCCATGAAGTGCTGCAGGGCGTCACCTTTTATACGGCGGCCAACCGCCGCTTTGGCAATATCGATTTCACAGCCACCAAGACATGGCAGGACGGAACGGGCGAGCTGCGTGCGCAAATTGCACAGCAGGCCGAAGAAAGCGGATATTCCCTTGTAATGCAGCTGGAATTTGCCCGGCAGGACGTGCCGGCGTATTATGCCATCAGCCGCGGCCGGGCGGGCGGCGACACCGTGGCAATTGGCAGCCCGGCAGACCAGGTGCCCATTGCAGACAGCACGGGGGCCCCTGTGGCGTCCCGCCAGAAGCTGGACTTTACCCAAAAAGAAAGCACCTATGAATTTTTCGAACTGCCCAAATACGACCGCACCGGCGCCGCGGTGCAGTACACCGTGCGCGAGGTGTGGCTGAATGCAGACGGCGAAGAAGTGGAGGTGTCTCAGCTTCCCGAAGGCCTGCAGAACCTTTTGGCCGATTACCGCACCGCTTATGGAGAGCCGCAGTATGAGGCAAGCGGGCACCGCGAGGCAGACAAACAGTTCCAGCAGGTGACAAACAGCCTCAGCGGCACAAAAACGGCCGTCTGGAACAAAATTTGGAAAGATGACGCCATATATGAGGCGGGCCAACGGCCAGACATCTATTTGGACATTTATCAGGTGCGGCACGATGAAAACGGAAACCCGCAGGCGTCGCTGCGCCAGGCAAATTACAAATGGACGTATTTGGACGAAGAGGGCACCAGCCTGGCCGAATATTGGGTGGCGGAATTGAGCGGCCTGCCCAAGTATGACGAATATGGGTATGAGATTATCTATTATGCCGTAGAGCACACCACCGTGGACGCGCAGAGCTTTGATTACCTGCCCGTTGCATACGGCATGGGTGAGCGCGGCAGCCTGCGGGACATTGGCACAGCGCTGGAATTGAACGAAGATGTACAGCAGGGCGACACGCTGGACCTCGCCCTGGTTTCCGGCGCAGGCAATGATGCCGCGGCGAAGTATGCTTTGCGTGAAACGGGCACCTTTACCAATGCCATTTATCAAACCGTCACCGTACAGGGCCAGAAATTGTGGGCGTCCCTGCCCGCGGGCTACCCCCGCGTAGACCTTCCCAATGTGGAGTTTGGCCTGTACCGCCGTTTGGCACAGCAAAGCGGGGCCGAGGCCGTGCAGGTGGCCTCGCTGAAGGTGGAGGAATGGGCCAGCGTATACCAGAACGGCTCATACCGGTTCCGCATGGAATATGAAGGCGGAAATATTATGACGGCAGAGAACGGCGCCATCACCATTTCGCCCGAACAGCCGGGTGCGGCCCGGCTGCCCCAATATGACGCGGAAGGCAGGCTGTACCTCTATACCCTGAAGGAAAACAGCGTCACCTGGCCAAACGGCACCACACAGCCGGAAAGCGGCCTTGTCTATGCCGACCCCGTCATCAACACCTACCTTGTGGAAAACAAATATGAAAGCGTGAAGGGCGCCACGGCGGTAAAGAAATTTCTGGAGCTGCCCATGGACGCAAGCGGCCAGCCGGAGGCATTCCCAGCCATCACCTTTGTGCTGACGCGCACCTACCGGGCGCAGGACGGCACCACATCTGCGTCAGAGACCGTGCAGCGCCTGACGTGGAGCTCGGCCGAGGTGCAAGCGGCCTACCAGGCGGCACAAAATAAAACGGCCCCGCTGGAAGTGACCCTGCGGTTTGAAAATTTGGATATCTATGCGCCCAACGGCGAAGCGTACCAATACGCCATCTCGGAAGACAAACAGGCCCTGGGCGGCTATGACACATGGGGCATGCCCGGGGACGGCACGCCGGAGATTCTGCGCGGCCAGCCCGGCTATGCGGGGCAAACTTCTGTGGAAAAAGTGCGCATTACCCTGAATGAGGGCAACGGCCGCGGGCAGACGGCAGACGAAGTGTATGTGGGGGCCACCTTCCTGAACGCCCCGCAGCCGGCGCGCGAGACCGTGGCGCTTTCCGGCACAAAACAATGGCGCGATTACAGCAACCAGTTCGGCCTGCGCCCCGGGGACGTCACGCTTACCGTAAGCCGCTATGCCGACGCCCAGCCCGGCCAGGGCAACGCCATTGCCAAAGAGGAAATGCCTGCGGGCAGCTATGCAGTGGTGTGGGACGAAGCAAGCAAGGCAGGGGATACCTGGCGCTATTCTGTCACAGGCGCACGGGCCGGTGAGCTGGAGCGCTATGCCCCCAACGGCATGCCGTGGCGCTATGAGGTGACAGAAACCCTGCCTGCCGGCAGCGAATACACCATGTCGCCGGCAAACGGCACGGTGGGCGAACAAAGCCGCAGCGAGGCGGGCGGCGCCCTTTCCGTCACCATGCGCCCGCTTACAAACACCATCCTTACCAGCGCACCTTACAGCAAAGGCTGGGTGGACAGCGCAGGCGGCATCATCACCGAAGATTACCTTGGCTTTGATTTGGCCGTCACCTTCCAGCTGCAAGTGATAGAGGCCGACGGCAAGGGCGGCCAACCGGCCAGCGGGGCAAAGTGGGCCGATGCGGGCACCTATTTTGAAAAGGCGCTTTCTCCGCAGGCCTATCAGGCACTTTTTGGCAGCTATTCCTTTACCCAAACCCAAACGGGCCGCATCAACGACAGCGCGGTGTGGGGCAAAACGTATTCCTTCGCAAACCTGCCGTCCGTCATTTCAAACAGCACGGGCGGGCTTACCTACCTGCGCTACCGTGTGGTAGAGGCCGGCATTGCATACAACGGGGCGGTTCAAACCGTCACGGTGGTAAACGAAGATGAGGCCGCGGGCACTTACCAGTATGAGTTCAGCCCCGGTTTGTTCAGCCCGGCCTATTGGGCAAACGGGAAAAACCAGCCGGAAACGGAATACAACCTGTTCAAAACGCAGGCGCTGTATAACCGGCTTGAAACCACAGAGTTTTCGGTGGCAAAGCAATGGGTGGGCGACGGCGGCAACGCCTACGGCACCCGGCCCGAAACGGGGCGCACCGGCTTTGACTGGGAGGCAAGCTTTGTCATCCAGCGCTCGGCAGATGGCGGGGCCAGCTGGGAGAATGTGACCGTGTACCAAAACGGGGCGGAGCAAGACCTCACCCTGACGCTGTATGGCACAAACCGGCAAAGCTATGCCAGCGCGGCCGTTGCGGGCCTTCCCCAGGCGGACGAGAGCGGCCGCCAGTATGCCTACCGCGTGCGCGAGCTGCAAACCGGCTGGCAGCAGCGGGAACAGGCCGGCCGGGTGAATGCGGCCGACATTCTGGACGCCAATGCCATTTACAACACCGCCTATACGGCGGCGTATGACGATGCCGCCCAAATCGTCTCTAACACGCTGCGGCCCACCCGCATCTATGCCGAAAAGCAGTGGAATCCCTCGGCTGCGCCGGTGCCTGTCACCTTTGCGCTGGAATATCTGGCCGAAGGGGGCGCCTGGACGAAGCTGGCGCAGGTGACGGTGTACGGCACAGCCGACACGCAGCCGCAGGCACCCTATTATGAGTACAAGGCGTGGAATGCCGTCTGGGAAAACCTGCCGCAGGCCATGCCGGGCAGCAGCCTTGCCCAGGGCGGCAAAACACAGTACCGCGTAACAGAAACACTGCCCGGCGGCTACCTTCAGCAGGCAAGCGAGCAGGCAACCATAGAAACGGGCGGCACAGAGTACCCCCTGTTCCGCTATGTCAATGTGGAAGCCACCCGCCTGGCGGTGGAAAAGGTGTGGCACGGCACCCCGCAGGCCCAGCAGGGCGATGTGGTGGTGGGCCTGTGGCGCACCACCGGCACGCCGGGCGATGCCGCTTCGGAAGAGGTGGCGGGCGCCGATGGGCAGAAAACCCTTGTGCTCACCAGGGCAAACCACTGGCAGGGCAGCTTTGCAAACCTGCCCAAATATGACGCGGCAGGCCAGGCATACACTTATTATGCGCGCGAACTCTCTGTGGGCGGCCGCCCTGTGAAGGACCCGGATTTTTGCTTTGCCGTGCACTACGAGGATGCACAGGGCAAAACTACGGTGACGAACACCTGGCTGCAGGAGCTTAGCGGCACCAAAACCTGGAACGACGGCAGCAACGCCGCCGGCCTGCGGCCGGATGCCATTTCGCTCACCCTGTGGCGCACTGCCGCGGGCGGCCAGCCGGAACAGGTGACAGACGCCCAGCCCGTATGGACCGGTACGGATACGGAAGTTTGGCGCTACACCTATTACAAGCTGCCTGCTGCAGACGAACAGGGCAACCTGTATACCTATGCGGTGAAGGAAGAGCCTGTGGCGGGCTATGAGGTGCAGCAGACGGGCTATGCGCTGAAGAACACGCTGGTGATAGATATCCCGGTGAAAAAACTGTGGACAGACAGCGGCAATGCCGCCGGCATACGCCCGGCCAGCATCGATATAGCGCTGTATGCAAACGGCACAGAGGCGGCCCGCGTGCGCCTTACCCCGCAGGGCGGCCAGCTTCTGACATCCGGGGCGGGCGAGGCAGAAGAAACCGCCGCGCCCAGCCTGTGGCAGCGCCTTGTGCGCGGCATGACACGGCAAAACGACGCCTGGAGCTACACCTTCACCGGCCTGCCGCAGTATGATGCAAACGGCAGCTTTATCACCTATACCGTGGAGGAAGTGGCTCTGCCGGACGGCTATGGCGAGGTGATTTACGGCGGAAACGCCGGGGCAGGCTTCACGGTGGAAAACGTGGCCCTGGGCGGGCTGCGTGTGGAAAAGAAGGTGGAGGGCGCCCAGGGCGATAAAAGCCGTGCGTTCCACTTCACCGTCACCCTCAGCGACACCTCTGTCAACGGCACTTATGGAGGTATGACCTTCCACAACGGCGTGGCCGGTTTTGCGCTGAAACACGGCGAAAGCGTGCAGGCACAGGGCCTGCCCGGCGGCGTGCGCTATACCGTGGCAGAGCAGGAGGCAAACGCAGACGGCTATGCCACAACCCAGACAGGGGAAAGCGGCACCATCCCTGCAGGCGGCACGGCGGCGGCGCTGTTCACAAACCGGAAGGATCCGCCGGGCGGCGGCATCGTAAAAACAGGGGACGGCGCCAACCCGCTTTTGTATGCAGGGCTTCTGGCGGCCTGCCTTGCGGGCTTTGCCGGTGCACTGGCATGGGGCAGGCGGCGCAAAGGCGCCCCGCCCGCGAAGAAATAACCGGCACACGGCGCTGTGTGCGCACATAAATAAAACGCCCGCGGGCCAGGCATTGCCTGGCCCGCGGGCGTTTGTTTCTGTTGTTACCGGGCATCAGTGCGTGCCCGGCACAATATCGCCCACCCCGTTCAGCACAAGGCGGGGGCGGTAGGGGTATTCGGCCATCATGGCGCGTGTGGTTACGCCGCTCAGCACCAGAATGGGGTCCAACCCGGTTTCAATGCCCGCCACAATATCGGTGTCCATGCGGTCGCCTATCATGGCTGTCTCGGCCGAGTGGGTGTTTAAAAGGCGCAGGCCGGTGCGCATCATCAGGGGGTTGGGTTTGCCCACATAATAAGCGCTTTTGCCGGTGGTAAGCTCAATGGGTGCCATCAGTGCGCGGCAGGCGGGCACAAGGCCGTCCTCGGCGGGGCCGGTGAGGTCGTAGTTTGTGCCAATCAGCTTTGCGCCGTTGTTCACAAAGCGCATGGCTTTTACAATGCTGTCGTAGTTGAAATTGTCCGATTCGCTGATTACCACATAATCCGGGTCTATTTCGTTGAATGTGATGCCCGCGTCATACAGGGCGTTGAACAGGCCGTGCTCACCCACCACATATGCGCTGGAGCCCGGCGCCTGGGTGGAAAGAAAGCGCGCCGTGGCCAGCGCACTGGTGTAAAAGTGCGTGTGGTCCACTTCAAGGCCCATGCGCGCCAGCTTTTGCTGCAGCTCTTTGGGCGTATACCGGCTGGAGTTGGTCAAAAACAAAAACGCCTTGTCCTCGTCGTACAGCCACTGCACAAATTCCTTTACGCCGGGCAAAAGCCGGTTGCCGTGATAAATAACGCCGTCCATGTCAATGAAAAAGCCTTTTCTCTGCCGAAGTTGTTCCATACCAAAACCCCTTTTCTGTCCAAAGCGCGCTTTGCGCGCCATATCTTCTCGCCATGCAAGGCCACGCCGTGCGGCCTTTCTTTCAGTATACGACAAACCCGGCGTTTTTCCAAGGGGCACGGGCGCCCTGCTTCTTGACAAAGCGCGCAGGGCGGCTTATAATTTTTTTGATATTGTTCAAAAAAGAACCAAGGGGGCCGCGTGATGCTCGCGGAATACTGGGAGAGCCTGCCGCTTTTCAAGCGGCTGTATCAGGAAAAGCTGGAGCCCGTGTGCAGCGAATACTCGCTGACGCGCATGGAGCTGAATATCCTTCTGTTTCTGGCCAACAACCCGGTGCACGACACGGCCACCGACATTGTAGAGGTGCGGCACCTCACAAAATCGCATGTGTCGGCCAGTGTGAAAACACTGCAGGCGCGGGGGTATTTGCAGCGCGTGTTCCTTGCCGGTAATCACAAAACGGTGCATCTGCGCCTTACCCCGGCGGCGGGCCCTGTGGTGGAACAGGGGCGCCGCGCCCAGCAAAGCTTTTTTGCCACGCTGCAAAAGGGCCTTGCCCCGGCCGAGCGCGCCGTGCTGAAAGCTGCTTTTCACAAGATGCTGAAAAATGCCCGCACGGCTTTGCAGGGCGGCCGCGGCACGGTGTAGGCCCTATGCATGGGCCCGCGGCGCCCGGGTGCGGCTGCCCGGGTAAGGGTTAAAAAAATTAACACAGGGGGCCCCGGAACAGCCGGGGCCCCCTGTGCACTTTGTTGGGGGCACAAGTTCAGGCCGCGTCAATCAGTGTAACCACACAGTCCCTTTCGCCCAAGGTGCCGGTGTAATACACCGTCACCCGCGCGCCCACGGTTACGCCGCCGGGTACATTGGCGGTGGGCCAGCCTGTGTCGGAAAAATCAAAATCGTACACCATGTCGCCCTCCGCCATAAGAGACAGGCTGGAGGTGGCGGCGCTTACCACTTCGCCGGTGACGCTTTGGGTTGCGGCAGTGCCTGTGCTGGAAGAGGACGCAGGCGCGGCCTCCAGCAGTTCCAGCTTCAAAAGCGTCACGCCGCCGGCAAGGCCCATATCCAGCTCACCCTCATAGGTGGCGCGCACACGGGCGCCCTGCACCAGGGCCCCCTCTTCCGTTTCTGCGCCCTCCAGCGCAAAAGAGATGTCGGCGCCGGAATCCTGCCGGATGGTGACGGCGCTCATGCCTGCGGCCTGCACCGTGCCCTCCAGCGTGTGCTGCACTGCGGCCTGGCTGCCGGAAGCAGGCACAGACGAGGGTGTCATGTCTTCATAAACGGGCGGCTGCTGGCCGGAGGTATCCTGATGCGTGCCGTATGGCTCCGGCTTGTCCCAGAAATTCAGGCTGCAGGCGCACAGCGCGGCGCACACTGCGCAGGCGGCTGCGGCGAGGAATATTTTCTTTGGTTTCATACCAGTTCTCACTTCCTTTTCCATGCGGCGCACAGCGCCGCTGCATGCGCGGCCGGCCGTGCGGCCCGCATTTCATCTTTATTGTACGCGCCGCACAGGGAAAAGGCAAGCGCCAAAAAAATGGGGGTTTCTCTCGACAATGCGGCCGCGGCGTTGTATAATAAGATGAAATATCTGTTCCGGCCGCATTTGCTGCGGCTCTGAAAAGGAGTGGAGCGGTTTTGATCAAAATGTTTACCCCTTTGGGCAAGGTTTCCATGACAGGCGAATATTTTTCGGGCCTTGTGGGCGAGGCGGCAAAAAGCTGCTACGGCGTTTCCGGCATGGCGACAGGCGGTACGTCCGACAGTTTTAAGACGCTTGTGCTTGGCAAAGATTTCCCCGATAAGGGTGTGCGCGTCACGGAAGAGGACGGGCGCCTGGTGATCGAGCTTCATATCAAGGTGACGTTCGGGCTGAATATTGCGGCCATTGTGCGCAGCATCACCCACAAGGTGAAATATGCAGTGGAGGATGCCACCGGCCTGAAGGTGCAGCGCATCGACGTGTGCGTGGACGATATTGTGTAACAAGCTTTTCTTTCCGCCCGCACGCGGGCGTTCCTGCGCCTTTTGCAAAGCGGCGCGCGACAATTATCATTGAGGTGGAATATACATGATCACTGGTGCTATTTTACGAGACGGCATCCTCTCTGGTGCCCATAACCTTTCCAACCGCCGTGCAAGCGTGGACGAGCTGAACGTGTTCCCCGTGCCGGACGGCGACACCGGCACAAACATGAGCATGACCATCGGCGCCGCCGTGGCCGAGCTGCAGGCCCTGCCCGACGACTGCACGGTGGAGGCTGCCGCCAAGGTGACGGCAAGCGCCATGCTGCGCGGGGCCAGGGGCAACTCTGGCGTGATTTCCAGCCTTTTGTTCCGCGGCTTTTCCAAGGCGCTGGCGGGCAAGCGCACCGCCGGGGCGGCCGACCTGACGGCTGCCCTGCAAAAGGGTGTGGAGGGCGCCTACAAGGCCGTGATGAAACCCACCGAAGGCACCATGCTCACCGTGGCGCGCGTGGCGGGGGAAAAGGCTGCCGAAAGCACCGAGCAGGACGCCGTGGCCCTGTGGGCGCTGGTGTGCGAAGCGGCGCGCGACGCGCTGGCCCACACGCCCGAACAGCTGCCCGTGCTGAAAAAAGCCGGCGTAGTGGACGCAGGCGGCCAGGGCCTTGTGTACATTTTTGACGGCATGCTTTCCGTGTTCCGCGATGGCAAGCTGATTGCCGCCGACGAGCCGGCGGAAAAGAAGGCCAAGGTGTCTTCCCACGCGGCGGGCCGCGGCGTGTTCACCGATGACCTGATGAAGGTGGAAGACATCAAGAACGGCTACTGCACACAGTTCTTAGTGAATAAGAACGAGGGGGCCTCTTCGGCAAAGCTGCGGGCATTTTTGGAATCGAATGGCGATTCGGTGGTGGTGATTGAAGATGACGAGGTCATCAACTGCCATGTGCACACGGCAGACCCAGGCAAAATCATCAGCCACGCCATCGAATATGGATATTTGACCAATTTTAAAATTGAGAACATGCACGAGCAGTTCCTGGCGCGCCAGAAGCAGGGCGAGGGCCTGAAAAAGCAGGCCGAGGCCGAGGAAAAAGCCCCCAGCGCGGAATTTCCCTATGCCGCGGTAGATCCGGAGCGCACCTATGGCTTTGTGGCCGTGGCGGCGGGCGAGGGCCTGAAGGCCGTGTTTATGGACCTTGGGGCGGACGCCGTGGTAAGCGGCGGGCAGACGATGAACCCCGCCACAGCGGATATTCTGGCGGCCGTGCAAAGCGTGCCTGCCAAAACGGTGTTTGTGCTGCCCAATAACAAAAACATTATTATGGCGGCCGAGCAGGCCCAGAAGCTGGCAGACCGCACGGTGGTGGTGCTGCCCACGCGCACCATTCCGCAGGGCATCACCGCCATGCTGAACTTCGACCCGGAGGCCGACGCCGGCGCCAACGCCGTGGCTATGCAGCAGGCGGCCGACAAGGTTGCCACCGGCCTTGTGACGTTCGCCGCGCGCGACAGCGATTTTGACGGCAGAAAAATCAAAAAGGGCGAGATTTTGGCGCTTGAAAACGGCAAGCTGGTTGCCACCGGCACCGATATTACCAAAACCACCTATCGCCTTGCGCGCAGCATGTGCAAAAAAGACACCAGCTTTATCACCGTCATTTCCGGCTGTGATGTCAGCGAGGAAGATGCAGCCCGCACTGCACAGCTGGTGCAGGCAAAATGCCCCAGCGGCATTGAAGTGACACAGCTGGCTGGCGGCCAGCCGGTGTATTATTATATCATCAGCGTGGAATAAAAAAAGAGAGCGGCCAGGGCTGTGCCCGGAACGGCTGCCTTTGGGCAAAACAGATTGGGCCTGGCTGTGGTTCGCCGCGGCCAGGCCCTGAAAACACCCGCAGCCCGGCGGTTTTGATGTTATTACCAGGAAGTGCGGCAGGCACGCCCACAGGCGGCTGTCAAAGCGCTTTGAGCCTGTAATAGCGCAAGGCCGCAGGCTGCGGGCAATGTTTTCTTACCCCCAAAACCGGGCAATGCCCCGGCCGGGGAAAACAGGCGGAAGGAGGGCCGTACAGATGGAAATACGTTATTTGAAAGGCGTGGGAGAAAAGCGCGCCGCGCTTTTGCAAAAGCTGGGCATCCACTGTGTGGAAGACCTTCTGGAGTTTTACCCGCGCGACTATGTGGATTATTCCAAACCCTACCCGGTGGCAAGCGCCCCGTTTGACACCAAGTGTGTGGTGCGCGCGCAGGTGTATGAAAAGCATGCGCCCGTGCGCGTAAAGGGCGGCAAGCTGATGGCGCGCGTAATGGCGGGCGATGAGACGGCCGGCCTGGTGCTCACCTATTTCAACAGCCGCTACGCCACTCAGAAACTGGAGGTTGGGCGCAGCTATTTGTTCTTCGGCAAGGTGGCGGGCGGGTTTGCCCAGCGCGAGATGGTAAACCCCACCGTGGTGTCCCCTGCCGAGGCGTCGGCCACGCCTTTTGTGCCTGTCTACCCGCAAACCGAGGGGCTTAACAGCCGGTCAATTCAAAAATGCGTGCGTGCGGCGTTTGAGGCGGTTCCACATATCGAAGACCCTCTGCCCGCCTGGATGGTGGAAAAATACCGCCTGTGCAGCAAAGAGCAGGCGGTGCGCAGCATGCATTTTCCGCGCTCGATGGCCGAGGTGCATGCGGCGCGCAGGCGGCTGATTTACGAAGAACTGCTGGTGCTTCAGCTGGGGCTGCTGCTTTTGCGCGGGCGCGAGGCTGTGCGCACCGGCGCACAGATGCAGGCGGTGAATTTTGCGCCCTTTTGGGCCTCGCTGCCCTTTACCCCCACGGGGGCGCAGCGCCGCGCCGTGCAGGAGATTGCCCGCGACATGGCTGGCCAAAGCCCCATGAACCGCCTGCTGCAGGGCGACGTGGGCAGCGGCAAAACCTTGGTGGCCGCCGCGGCCGTGTATATGGCGGCGCGCAATGGCTACCAAAGCGTGCTGATGGCCCCCACGGAAATTCTGGCCTCGCAACATGCGGCCACATTGGCGGATATGCTGGAGCCAATGGGCATTTCGGTGGCTCTGCTGACGGCCGGGGTAAAGGGCGCCGCGCGCCAAAGCGCACTGGACGCCATCCGCACGGGGGCGGCACAGCTTGTGGTGGGCACGCACGCCGTGCTGGGCGAGGGCGTGCGGTTTGCGCGCCTTGGGCTTGCCGTGACGGACGAACAGCACCGTTTTGGCGTGCGCCAGCGCGCGGCGCTGGCCGATAAGGCCGACAACCCCCACCTGCTGGTGATGAGCGCCACGCCCATTCCGCGCACACTGGGGCTGCTTTTGTTTGGCGATTTGGACATTTCGGTGCTGGACGAGCTGCCGCCCGGCCGCACCCCGGTAAAGACATATGCCATCACGGGCAGAAAGCGGGCCGATATGTACGGCTTTCTGGCCCGGCAGCTTGGCGCGGGGCGGCAGGCATATATTGTGTGCCCGCTGATTGAAGAGGGCGAAAGCGACATGCAGGCCGCTTCGGCGTATATTGACGAAGTGGCGCGTCCCCTTCTGCCCGGCAGGCGCATCGGCCTGCTGCACGGCCGCATGAAGGGCCCGGAAAAGGCGGCTGTGATGCAGAGCTTTAAGGCGCACGAGCTGGATGTGCTTGTATCCACAACGGTGATTGAAGTGGGGGTGGACGTGCCCAATGCAACCTGCATCGTGATTGAAAACGCCGAGCGCTATGGCCTTTCTGCCCTGCACCAGCTGCGGGGCCGTGTGGGGCGCGGCGGCGGGGAGGCCTTCTGCATCCTGATTTCAGACCATGTGACAGACAGTGTTAAAAAGCGCCTGTCGTTTTTGTGCCACACCACGGACGGGTTTGAGGTTGCCAAATTTGATTTGGAGACGCGTGGCCCAGGCGACTTTTTTGGCAGCCGCCAGCACGGCCTGCCCAGCCTGCGGGTGGCGAACCTGGCCACGGATACGCGCGCACTGTATGCCGCGCAAAGCGAGGCGCAGGCCCTTCTGGAACAAGACCCCGCCCTGCAAAGCGAAGAAAATGCGCCCCTGCGCGCGGCGGCACAGCGCCTGTTTGCAGAAAAGACGGCTTTGAACTGAGGCCGGCAGCTTTGCTTAAATGCAGCGGCCGGGTGCCGTGCCGCTTTGCGGCCAGGCAGCTGGCCTCTGTTTCCATGGGGCTGGGGCTGCGTGCCTTTTATAAAAAACAGAAAAGCGCCCCGCCCTGCCGGGTAAACGGCAGAGCGGGGCGCTTTGGCAAAGGCCGAGCAGGGCAACACCCCTGCCCGGTTTTACATTTCAACAGGTTCTGCCGCCCGCTGCCCGCAGGCGGCCGCCTGCTCAAATTGTTGCAGAATGGCCTCGAAGCCGGGCTCCCCGTGCAGAAAGGCAAAATCTTTGTCTGTGCGCAGCGCGCGTGCAATCATGGCGGCAAAATTGGGCCCAAAATCTGCATTTTTGGCAGGCACATGGCGGTATAGCGGCGTGGCATTTGCCTGCCAGGGCTGCTGCAGCGCGGCCAGAAATTCTTCCAGGCAGGCCAGCGTGCCGGGCACATCTTTTTTCTGTGCATTCAGCTGCAGCATGGGCGTTACCAGGCTGGGGCCCCAAAGCCCCAGCAAGCGGAATACTTCCTGCGCCGTATGCGCAATGGTGCAGGCGGCCTGGCTGTCACCTTCTTTCAGGGCAATTTCGCTCAACTGCATCAGCGCCCCCTGCAGGTTGGCCGCACTTTGCGCCAAAAACCCCTCCAGCAGGCGGGCGGCCTGCCCGTCCTCGCCTTTGGCGCGGTGGATGGAAGCGCGGATGAGGGCCGGCTCAAACGTTGCCTGCGGCAGCTGGCCCAGCAGGGCCTCGGCGCGCGCCGTGTCCTTTTTTTGAATGCAGCGGTTGATCAACAGCTGTTGGGCGGGCACGCGCACCCCGGCGTCCCCGGCACCAGCCGCGCGCTCCAGCAGGCTGTCCAGCTCCGCTTCAAAGGTTTCGCGCCCCTGCGCAGGCGGGGCCAGTTCCAACCCGCCCAACAGCGAGGCTGCAAACCCATAGGCCAGCATGTCGCAGGAGGGGTATTCCCGCAGCACATCCATGGCATAGGCAAAGGCTGCCTCATAGCCCTCTGCCTGAAGCAGGCGTGCAACCTCGTTTAGCAGCTGCGCCACGCGCGCGGGCTCCGGCTCTTCTTCAAAGGAAAGCAGGGTGTTGAGGTCCGTGTGCAAAAGCCTTGCCAGCGGGGCGAACAGGGGTGTGTCCGGCAGGCTTTGCCCACTTTCCCATTTGCTTACGGCGGCAGGCGAAACGCCCAGCCTGCGGGCCGCCTGCTCCTGCGTCAGGCCCAGCTCGCGGCGCTTGCAGCGCACAATATCCTGAAATTTCATCTGGCTGCCTCCTAAATTTGATGTTGTCCCGGCCGGTCAGCTTTATTATACGGCCGTGTGCCGCGCCGCACAATGGAGGCGTGTTCTATTTTAGCGGCCAGAACTTGAAGCAGAGGAAAGTTTGCGGCATGTGCCCGCGGTGTGTGACTTTGTCGCTTTCCATTCCAGTGCGTTTGTGCTATGATAAAATAAACATGTTCTGTGCGCCGCGGCTGCCGGGGCCTTTTGACGCCGCCGGCACGCTGCGCTGCGGCCGCCCTGGCCCGCGCCGGCGGGCGCACAGGCAGAAGGGGTGTTCTGGAATGATGTGGATCTGGCTGATCTTTGCTGCGCTTGCCATGTTTGTGGCCGTGCTTGCCGTGCGCGCCGCGGCCTGCAGGCCGGTGGAAGAGGACTGGGGGCAGCGCGAAGAAATTTCGGTGGACGGCGAAGGCGCTGTGCGGCGCCTGGCGCAGCTGGTGCGCATCCCCACGGTGTCAAATTATGACGAGGCAAAGGTGGATGAAGCGCCGTTCGAAACGTTCCGCGAAACGCTGAAAGAACTTTACCCGGCCGTGCACGAGGCGTGCCCGCCTGTGCTGTGCCAGGGCGAGGGGCGCACCACAGGCCTTTTGTTCCGCTGGAAAGGGGAAAGCAGTGCCGGGCCCACGGTGTTGATGGCACATTATGACGTGGTGCCGGTGGAAGAGGCCCGCTGGAAGCACCCGCCGTTCTGCGGCGAAGTGTTTGACGGGGAACTGTGGGGCCGCGGCACGCTGGACACAAAGATTACGCTGCTGGGCGTGATGGAGGCGGCGGAAAGCCTGATCAAACAGGGGTTTGTCCCGAAGCGGGACGTCTACTTTGCCTTTGGCGGCGATGAAGAGGTGTTTGGCCACGGGGCAAAGGACATCATTGCCTACCTGCAGCAGCAGGGCGTGAAGCCCGCTTTTGTGCTGGACGAAGGCGGCGCTGTGGTGGACGGCGTGTTCCCCGGCCTGACGCGGCCGCTTGCAGTGGTTGGCATTGGGGAAAAGGGCATGATGGACGTGACGCTTACGGCCAAAAGCGAAGGCGGCCATGCCAGCCACCCCACGCGGCCCAGCGCTGTGGGCAGCATGGCCAGGGCCGTTGCCAAGCTGGAGGCAAAGCCCATGAAGGCGCACCTCACCAAGCCCGTGCGGGAATTTCTGCGCGTGGTGGCGCCGCACACGCCCTTCGGCCTGCGGCTGGTGCTGGCAAACCTGTGGTGCTTTGGCGGCCTGCTGTGCGCCCTGGCGGAAAAGCTGGGCGGCGAGATCAATGCCATGATGCGCACCACCTTTGCCTTTACCATGGCCCAGGGCTCGAAGCAAATCAATGTCATGCCCAACGAGGCCACGGCGGGTGTGAATGTGCGCCTGATCAATGCGGATACGCCCGACAGCGTGCAGGCGTATATGCAGCAGGTGGCTGGCGGCGAAAACGTCACCGTCACGGTGCGCGATGCCCAGCAGGCAAGCCCCTATGCGTCCACTGAGGGCGAGCATTGGAACAAGCTGGCAAAGGCGGTGGCCCACACCTGGCAGGGCTGCCTTGTCTCGCCCTATTTGATGATTGCCTGTTCCGACAGCCGTCACTATGCCGGCTTCTGTGAGGATGTATACAAGTTCAGCGCCATGCATCTTTCCGCGCAGCAGCGCGGGCTCATTCACAACGATGACGAGCGCATCCCGGTGGCAGAAGTTGCGAAAACGGTGGAATTTTTCACGCGCCTTGAGAAAAGCTTGTAACAAAGGGCGCAATATCATGCAAACCGCTCCGCCGTGCGCGGCAGAAAAAGGAGAACAACACCATGAGAGAAGACCTGCTGAAACAATATGCCGAATTTGCCGTTAAGGTGGGCGTGAACCCCCAGAAGGGGCAGACAATGCTGATTTCCTGCTCGGTAGAGAGCGCCCCCTTTGCCCGCCTGTGCGCCCAAGTTGCCTTTGAGGCCGGCGCGCGCGATGTGGTGATGAAGTATACGGACGAGCAGATTGCCCGCATCCGGATGGAAAATGCAAGTGTGGAGACGCTGGAAGACGTGAAGCCCTATATACTGCGCAGCTATCTGGACTATGCCGAGAGCGAGGGCGGCGCCTGCATTCTGAACATCCACGATTCCGACCCGGAGGTGTTCAAGGGGCTGGACGCACAGAAGATTGCACGCGCCAACAAGGCGCGCCGCGAGGCGCTGGCCGCCTGGCGCGATTACACCATGAAGGATAAGGTGCAGTGGAGCATCGTGGCCATCCCCGGCCCGGCCTGGGCCAAAAAGGTGTTCCCCGGCGATGAAAACGCAGAGGAAAAGCTGTGGCAGGCCATTTTTCAGGTGTGCCGCGTCCAGGAGGGCACCGACGTCACCGCCGCCTGGCGTGAACATCTGGCAAAGCTGGAGGCGCGCCGCAACCGCCTGAACGAGCTGCAGCTGGAAAGCGTTCACTTTGAAAGCGCCAACGGCACAAACCTCACCGTGGGCCTGGCCGAGAACCACACCTGGGAGGCCGCGGGCGGCCGCACGCCCCAGGGCTACGAGTTTTTGCCCAATATCCCCACAGAAGAGGTGTTCACCGCCCCCCACAAAGACAAGGTGGACGGCATCGTGCACGGCACAAAGCCCTATGTGTACAACGGCGAAATTATTGACGGCTTCTGGGTGCGCTTTGAGCACGGCCGCGTGGTGGAATATCACGCAGAAAAGAACGAGGCGCTGTTGGGCCATCTGCTGGATACAGACGAGGGTGCGCGCCACATTGGCGAGGTTGCGCTGGTGCCTGCCTCCAGCCCCATCAACCAAAGCGGCATTTTGTTCTACAGCACGCTGTTTGACGAAAACGCCGCCTGCCACATTGCTTTCGGCGCCGGGTACCCCGGCACGGTGAAGGGCGGCAACGCCATGAGCAAGGAACAGCTTCTGGCCCTTGGCGTGAACGATTCACTGGTGCATGAGGACGTGATGATTGGCGCGGCCGACACCACCATTACAGGGCAAACGAAAGACGGCCGCACCGTGCCGCTGTTTGCCCGGGGAGAGTGGGTGTTCTAAGGCTGTGCCGGGCGGCACGGTGCCTTTCACCGTGTTTTCACACAGCGTGGCAGAAACCTTCATAATTTTACCGTATCCTTGTGTTAAGAAGGCGGCAGGGGCCGCCGGAAGGAGATATGCAAATGAACGACCAACCGGGCCTTGGCCCGCAGACGCCGAACCAGAACCGGCGCAATTTCTTTCTATACGCGGCCATTGCGCTGCTGATTATGATGCTTTTGAACGCCTTTGTAATGCCAATGCTGCATGGCGCCAATATCACCGAGGTGGATTACGGCACCTTTTTGCGCATGGTGGACGGCGAAGTGGAGGGCGTGACAGTAGACACCGTCCAAATTGATGAAAATGGGCAAGAGATCATCTTCAGCGCCAAAGATTCCACGGGGCAGGTGTCCTATTACTCCACCGGTGCTTTTCCGGATGCCGAACTGGTGGACAGGCTGAGCGCAAATGAAGACATCAAATTCACAAAAGTAACCCCGCAGGAAAATGGTTTCCTGATGGATTTTCTGGTTAGCTGGGTGCTGCCCACGCTGATTTTGATGCTGCCCATGGTTTGGATGATGCGCTATCTGCAAAAAAGAGGCGGCGGAATGTTTGGCATGGGCAAGTCGAGCGCCAAACTGTATGTGGAAAACCAGACGGGCAAGCGCTTTGCAGATGTGGCCGGGCAGGACGAGGCCAAGGAAGCCCTGAGCGAAATTGTGGATTTCCTGCACTCGCCCGCCAAATATAACAGCATTGGCGCAACCATGCCCAAGGGCGCCCTGCTGGTGGGCCCGCCGGGCACAGGCAAAACGCTGCTTGCAAAGGCGGTGGCGGGCGAGGCCGGCGTGCCGTTTTTCTCCATTGCGGGCAGCGAGTTTGTGGAGATGTTTGTGGGGCAGGGCGCCGCGCGCGTGCGCGATTTGTTTAAGCAGGCCAAGGAAAAGGCCCCGTGCATTGTGTTTATTGACGAGATTGACACCATTGGCAAAAAACGCGATGGCGCGGGCATTGGCGGCAACGACGAGCGGGAGCAGACGCTGAACCAGCTTTTGAGCGAGATGGACGGCTTTGACGGCACCACGGGCATCATCATTCTGGCGGCCACAAACCGCCCCGAAACGCTGGACGCGGCGCTGCTGCGCCCGGGCCGCTTTGACCGGCGCATCCCGGTGGAACTGCCGGATTTGAAGGGCCGCGAGGCCATTTTGAAGGTGCACGCCAAAAATGTGATGATGGCGGATAACGTGGATTTTCTTGCCGTGGCGCGCGCCACGGCGGGCTCTTCCGGCGCAGACCTTGCCAACCTGATCAACGAGGCGGCGCTGCGCGCGGTAAAGCACAGCCGCCGCATTGTTACGCAGGAAGACCTGACCGAATCGGTGGATGTGGTGCTGGCCGGTTACGAGCGGAAAAACGCCATCCTCACGCCGCATGAAAAAGAAATTGTGGCGTATCACGAGGTGGGCCACGCCCTGGTGGCGGCCAAACAGAGCAATTCGGCGCCTGTCACCAAAATCACCATCGTGCCGCGCACTTCCGGCGCGCTGGGCTATACCATGCAGACGCCGGAGACAGACCAGGTGCTGCTTTCCAAGGAAGAGGCGCTGGCCAAAATTGCCACCCTCACCGGCGGGCGCAGCGCCGAAGAGCTTATTTTCGGCAGTGTCACCTCCGGCGCGTCCAACGATATCGAGCAGGCCACCAAGCTGGCGCGCAGCATGGTGACACGCCTTGGCATGAGCGAGAAATTTGACATGACCGCGCTTGAGACGGTGAACAACAAATATCTGGGCGGCGATGCCTCGCTGGCCTGCAGTGAACAGACGGCCGCCGAGGTGGACAAAGAGGTGACGGCCATCATTCGCAAAGCGCACGAAAAGGCCGTGGGGATTTTGAAAGAAAATATGGATAAACTGCACGAGCTGGCCCGGTACCTGCTGGAAAAAGAAACCATCACCGGCGAAGAGTTCATGCGCATTTTGAATGACGAAAAAGCGGCCTGACACCGTTTTCCGGGGGCACAGCGTGCCCCCGGCTTTTCTTTTTTTGCGCAGGATTCACACGCACCGTGCAGATGTGATATGATAACAGCAGAGGGCTGCAGGCAGCCGCCTGCGGGCGCCGGGCATCTGCCGGCCCCATGCGCCGGGCGTTTGCCGGGCAAGAGGAGAGATAATATGAATGCATTGAGTATGACGGCCCTGGGCACAGGGTTTACCTTTTTGATGACGGCGGCCGGTGCCAGCGTGGTGTTCTTTTTCCGCAAAGAGGTCAGCCACGCTTTTCAGCGGGTATTTCTGGGCTTTGCCGCCGGGGTGATGGTGGCGGCCAGTGTATGGAGCCTTCTGATTCCGGCCATTGAAATGGCGGAAGAGGCCGGCGGCCTGCCCGGCTGGGTGCCCGCGGCGGGCGGCTTTTTGCTGGGCGCGGCGTTTCTGCTGGTGCTGGATGCGGTGATGCCGCACCTGCACCCCGGCGCCAGAGAGCCGGAGGGCCCGCACACACCGCTGAAGCGCACCACGCTGCTGGTGCTGGCTGTGACGCTGCATAATATTCCAGAGGGTATGGCCGTGGGCCTTACATGCGCCCTGGCAGCCTCGGCGGAAAGTGTGCCCGGCGGAGCAGTGACAATGGCCTCGGCCCTTGCGCTGGCGCTTGGCATCGGCCTGCAAAATTTCCCCGAGGGGGCGGCCATCAGCCTGCCGCTGCGAAGAGAGGGCCTTTCCCGCACGCGCAGCTTTGCATACGGCGCACTCTCTGGCATTGTAGAGCCTGTGGGCGGCATTTTGGCCGTGCTGGTGGCAGGTGGTGTGCAGCCGCTGATGCCCTGGTTTTTAAGCTTTGCGGCGGGCGCCATGATTTATGTGGTGGTGGAAGAGCTGATTCCCGAGGCAAATTTGGGCGAGCATTCTCACACCGGCACATGGGGCGTGCTGGCTGGCTTTGTTATTATGATGGTGATGGATGTGGCCCTTGGCTGAACCCCGGCGCACAGCGGAAAGGCAAAGCCTGCTTTTCACTGCCGCCTGCCTTTTTGGGACAGGGCCGGGGCTCAAAATGAAAAGCCCGCAGGGCGCGCCGAATTTGGCGTGCCCTGCGGGCTTTGGCTGTTTGCCGGTGTTGCTGCTTACTCGGCTGTGGAAGCAGACAGAGAGCTGCTGCCAGACTCAGATGTGGAAGCAGACTCGCTGGTGGAAGCAGAAGCGGGCTCGCTGGTAGAGGTGGAAGCGGGCTCACTGGTAGAGGTGGAAGCAGGTTCGCTGGTGCTGGCCACGCTGGAAGACGTGGAAGCAGGCGTGCTGCTGCTTGTAGTAGAGCTGCAGGCAACAAGGCCCAGCGCCAGAACACAGGCAGCCACCAGAACGGCTAACATCTTTTTCATAATCTGAATACACTCCTTTTTCTCCAATGGTGTGCTGCGTTCAAATCCCTCTCACAGCACATGACGTATCATACAATGAATGTTTGAACATTCTGCGAACAATTTGTATCAGACCTGCGAAAATCTGTTTGCAAAAGAGTTACAAATGGCAGGCCGCCTGCGGCTTTTTTCCCGCCTGGTTTTATGGTATAATGTTTCCGCGCCCGGCGGGCCCAAAAGGCCAAGGCTTTTTGAAACAAGTGCGCCCGCCTTGCGGCGGCAGGGCAGGCCCCAATGCGGTGCCAAGGCCTGTAAGCGGCCCCGCAAGCCAGGCTTTGGGCCGCATGGCGGGGCTTTTTATGGCACAGGCAAAAATGCTGTGCGCAATGTGCCGCAGAACGACAGGAAAGGTGGCAAGGACAGTGAAGCTTATCTCCTGGAATGTAAATGGCTTTCGCGCCGTGCTGAACAAGGGTTTTGAAGAGACATTCCGCAAGCTGGATGCAGACGTATTCTGTATTCAAGAGACAAAAATGCAGCCCGGGCAGGCGCAGTTTGACGCGCCCGGCTATGAGCAATACTGGTATTCGGCGGAAAAGAAGGGTTACTCCGGCACGGCGGTGTTTACAAGGCGCGCCCCGCTGGCCGTCTGCTACGGCATCGGTGCGGAAGAGCACAGCCATGAAGGCAGGGCCATCACGCTGGAATTTGAAAACTTTTACCTGGTAAACGTCTACACGCCCAACAGTCAGGACGGCCTGCGCCGCATTGCATACCGCATGCAGTGGGAAGACGCGCTGCGCGAATACCTGCTTGGGCTGGATGCCAAAAAACCCGTGGTGTACTGCGGCGATTTGAACGTGGCACACCAGCCCATCGATTTGAAAAACCCCGGGCCGAACCGGGGGTCGGCCGGCTTTTCCGATGAAGAGCGCGGCAAGTTTACCCAGCTTCTGGAAAGCGGCTTTGCCGACACCTTCCGCCAGAAATATCCGGACAAAACGGGCGCATATACTTGGTGGAGCTATTTCCGCCGTGCGCGCGACACCAATGCCGGCTGGCGCATTGACTATTTTGTCATTTCCAACCGGCTTGTGCCGCAGCTGGAGGACGCCATGATCTATTCGGATGTGCTGGGCTCGGACCATTGCCCGGTGGGCGTGCTTCTGCGTGATTGACAGCATTGGCCGGGCAAATGGCGGGCCCCGTACGGGGCCCGAAGCGCACCTTTGCCCGGCCGCCAAAACGGAGGTTTTTTCATTATGCTAGATTTGTTGAAAGCGGCCATTTTGGGCATTGTGGAGGGCATTACGGAATGGCTGCCCATTTCCAGCACAGGCCATCTGATTCTGGTGGATGAATTTATTTCGCTGGGCATGTCGGACGCATTTAAAGAGATGTTCGATGTGGTTATCCAGTTTGGGGCCATTCTGGCGGTGGTGGTGCTGTTCTGGGGCAAGCTGTGGCCCTTCTGCAACCGCAGGGCCGTGCGCCATAACGGCGAGGGGGCGGGCCATTACCTTGTGCGCCGCTATTGCAGGCAGGATGTGTGGCTGATGTGGTTCAAGGTGCTGGTGGCGGTTTTGCCCGCCATGCTGGTTGGCCTTCCGCTGGACGACTGGATGACCGAACACCTGCATAACCCGCCCGTGGTGGCCGCCATGCTTATTTTGTATGGCGTGCTGTTCATTGTGGTGGAATCGAGCCCGCGCCGGGTGAAAATGGCCACGGTGGAAAGCCTCAGCTGGGCCACGGCGTTTGGCATTGGCCTGTTTCAGGTGCTTAGCCTGGTGCCGGGCACATCCCGCTCCGGCGCCACCATTCTGGGGGGCATTCTGCTGGGCTGTTCACGCACGCTGGCGGCGGAATTCACGTTCTTTCTTGCCATCCCCGTCATGGCGGGTGCCAGCCTTATCAAGCTGTTGAAATTTGGTTTTTCATTCTCGGCGGCCGAACTGGCCGTGCTGGGCGTGGGCATGCTGACGGCCTTTGTGGTAAGCATGCTGTCCATTCGTTTTCTGATGAACTATGTGAAGCGGCACGATTTCAAAGTGTTCGGCTGGTACCGCATTGTGCTGGGCGCCATCGTGCTGGTTTATTTCTTCCTTTTAAAGCCCATGCTGGGCTAACCGCCGTGCGGGGCGCGGGTGTTTTCAGCGTGCTCTGCGCAGGGGGCAGCCAGGGCGCGGTTGCAAAAAACAGCAAAAAGGGGCGGCCTGTGAAACCCACAGGCCGCCTCTTTTTATGGTTCCGTCATGCCGCAGGCTCATGGCTCCTGCGGTGCTTTCAGCGCGCGCATGGCGTTCAAAATGGCAAGCACCATCACGCCCACATCGGCAAACACAGCCTCCCACATAGTGGCCATGCCCAGCGCGCCCAGCGCCAGCACCAGCGCTTTTACCACCAGCGCGAACGCAATGTTCTGATGCACAATGCGCAGTGTGCGCCGCGAGATGCGCACGGCCTCGGCCAGCTTGGAGGGCTTGTCGTCCATCAGCACGACGTCCGCTGCCTCAATGGCCGCGTCCGAGCCAATGCCGCCCATGGCAATGCCCACATCGGCGCGGGCCAGCACCGGGGCATCGTTCACGCCGTCACCCACAAAGGCCAGTGCCTCACCTTTCGGCTGCCGGGCCAGCAAACGTTCCATGTGCTCTACCTTATCGGCCGGAAGCAGCTGGGTGTAAGCTTCGTCTATGCCAAGCTGTTTTGCCACAGCCTCGCCTACTTCCCTGGCGTCGCCCGTCAGCATCACCGTTTTTTTCACGCCCGCTTCTTTCAGTGCGGCAATGGCCGCTGCGGCGTCCGGCTTCACTTCGTCGGAAATGACGATGTGCCCGGCATAGCTGCCGTCCACCGCCACATGCGCCACCGTGCCTGTCAAATGGCATTCATGCCATTGGGCCCCGGCTTCGTCCATCAGCCTGCCGTTGCCCACACATACGGTGTGGCCGTCCACCCTGGCGCGCACACCCCGGCCGGAAAGCTCTTCATAGCCGGCCACACGGGCGGCGTCCGGCGTTTTGCCGTATGCCGCGCGCAGCGAGACGGCAATGGGGTGTGTGGAATAGCTTTCGGCCAGCGCGGCCAACTCCACAAGATGGGTTTTGTCAATTTCGTGCGGGTGCACGGCCGTCACGCTGAACACACCCTTCGTCAGCGTGCCCGTTTTGTCAAACACCACCGTGCGGGCGTTGGCCAGCACCTCCATATAAGCGCCGCCCTTCACCAGTATGCCGCGCTTCGAGGCGCCGCCAATTCCCCCAAAGAACGAGAGCGGCACACTGATGACCAGCGCACACGGGCAGCTGATGACAAGGAAAATCAGCGCGCGGCGCACCCAATCGGCCCAGCCGCCACCCAGCACCATCGGGGGCAATACGGCCAATGCCAGCGCGGCAATCACCACGGCGGGGGTATACCAGCGGGCAAATTTTGTAATGAAGTTTTCCGCTTTGGCCTTTTTCTCACCGGCGTTTTCCACAAGGTCCAGTATTTTGGCCACCGTAGATTCCCCGTACGGCTTCTCCACACGCACGCGCAGCAGCCCGCTGCCGTTGATGCAGCCGCTGATGACGGTGTCGCCTTCCGCCGTGCGGCGCGGCACGCTTTCACCGGTGAGGGCCGCCGTGTCCATCATGCTGTTGCCCTCCAGCACAGTGCCGTCCAGCGGCACGCGTTCGCCCGGCTTCACCAGAATGACATCTCCCACTTGAACTTCATCCGGGTCCACCTGCCGGGCGGTGCCGTCCGGGCCCACAAGGTTGGCGTGGTCCGGCCGGATATCCATCAGCGCCGCGATGGACCGGCGCGAGCGCCCCACGGCATAGCGCTGGAACCATTCGCCCACCTGGTAGAACAGCATCACGGCCACGCCCTCGGAATATTCGCCTGTGGCAAAGGCGCCTATGGTGGCCAGGGCCATTAAAAAGTTTTCGTCAAACACCTGCCCGTGCAGAATGTTGCGCACAGCTTTCCACAGCACGTCCCAGCCAACCACAGCGTACGGCACAAGGAATGCCACCAGCGCGGCCCAGCCCTCCACCGGCAGCAGGTATGCGGCCACCAGCAGAACGGCGCCTGCGCCAATGCGCACAAGGCCTTTCTTCTGCTTTTTGCTCATGGAAAAAAGCCCCTTTCCTTCTGATAAGATGCGGCCGCAGGCGCGGGCGGCAAACTGGCTGCCGCACAGCCCTGCGCGCCCGTTTTACAGGATGATTTCGCAGTCTGGCTCTACCTTGCGGGCGGTTTTCACCACCTGCTTCAGCACGCTGTCAAAGGCATCGTCCGCGGCGGCCAGTGTCAGCTTCTGGGAAAGGAAGTTTACTTTTACGTCCTGCACACCGTCCACTTTGCGCAGGGCGTCTTCCAGCTTCAGCGCGCAGTTCGCGCAGTCAATTTCGTCCAGCTTGAATGTCTTTTTCATATCGATTCCCTCCATCAGTCGGCCGCGGGCAGGCCGCGGTTCGTTCTGCTGCCATTATACTTGAATATTTGCTCAAATGTCAATATATTTCAGAAAAAATTTTGCATTTCCCGCAAAAAAAGATTATACTAAGAAAAAACGTGCTGTTTTGGGTGCGGCGGCAACAGGGCCGCGCCATTTTTTACTTGAACGAACAGCGAAACGGGGGCGCCGAAGCATATGGAAAACAAGGAAAAACGTGCCAGCGGGCAGCAGCAGAGGCTGGAAGCTGTGCGCCCCAGCATGCCGGATACGTCTGTGCTGTACGATTTATCCGATTTTTTCAAAGTGATGGGTGACGGCACGCGCATTCAGCTTCTTTGGGCGCTGGAGCAGGGCGAGCTGTGCGTGGGTGATTTGGCCGCGCTGCTGAACATGACCACCAGCGCCGTGTCGCATCAGCTGCGCGCACTGCGCACGGCAAAACTGATTCGCTCGCGCAAAGAGGGCAAGAATGTGTATTATTCCCTGAATGATGCCCATGTGAAAGATATTCTGGAAAAGGCGCTGGAGCATCTCTGCGAGCGATAGGGGCCGCCCTGGTGCCTGGCCGGGGCTTTTGCAGAAAAGAAAGAGAACAGAAAAGCCATGGGCGCGCCCATGGCTTTTGTATGCCTATTTCCCATCTTGCTGTTCCAGTGCATCCAGGCGCTGTTTCAGGGCGGCCAGCTCGGCATGCACCACGTCCGGGTAATCGCGCTGGTTCAGCACTTCGCTTTCGTGCACCACTTTGTTGCCGTTGATGCGCACTACGCTGGCGGGGATGCCGATGGCAGTGGCGTTGGCGGGAATATCGGTAAGCACCACGCTGTTGGCGCCGATGCGGCTGTTTTCCCCAATGGTGATGGGCCCCAGCACTTTGCAGCCCGTGCCAATCAGCACATTGTCGCACACCGTGGGGTGGCGTTTGCCCTCGTCCTTGCCCGTGCCGCCCAGCGTAACGCCGTGGTAAATTGTGACATTGTTGCCGATCTCGGCCGTTTCGCCCACCACAACGCCCGCGCCGTGGTCGATGAAAAGCCCGTCGCCTATGGTGGCGCCGGGATGGATCTCAATGCCGGTAAAGCCCCGGCCCCACTGGCTGACGGTGCGCGCCAGAAAAAAGCGCCGGTGGCCGAACAGCCAGTGAGAGATGCGGTAAAAAATAAGCGCGTGGAACCCCGGGTACAAAAGCATCACTTCCGCAAGGCTGCGGGCCGCGGGGTCTTTTTTCAGCATGCTTTTCGCATCTGACAATAAACTCATGAAAATTCCTTTCCGGCCGTGGCGCAAGGCTCACCGGCCTTCCTGCGGCCCGGTGCCGCTCTTCTTCGGCTGCCGCGCACGTTTTGCGGCAGGCTGAGGCACGGGCTTTTCCTCTTTGGCACCGGGCGCGCCGGGCTGTGCGCTTTGCGGCAAAGTGCCGCCTGCGGGCGCATTGCCCGCCGCCTTTGCGGCCAGGCGCCGGGCAGCGGCCTCTTTTACCAGCGTGTAGGCCACGCTGGCCGTGGGCACGCCAAACAGCATGCCCGCAACACCGTACAAGCTGCCGCCCACAGTGACGGCCACCAGCACCCATACCGGCGGCAGCCCCACCGAAGAGCCCACCACACGCGGGTAAATGAGGTTGCCCTCAATTTGCTGCAGCACCAGCAGGAACACCACAAACCATACGGCCAAAATGGGGTCTACCATCATAATCATAAAGGCCCCCACCACGGTGCCCACCAGCGCGCCCACAATGGGCACCAGCGCCGAGATGCCCACCAGCGCGCCCACCATGGGCGCATAGGGAAAGCGGAACAGCAGCATGCCAAGCCAACACAGCGTGCCCAAAATACAGGCCTCGATACACTGCCCCGACACAAATTTGGCAAATGTGCGCGCCGCCACCTTGCCCACATGGGCCAGCGCGTTGCAGGCGCGCTGCGGCAAAAATGCCTGCCCCAGCACAATAAGCTGGTGTTTGAACTTTTCTTTTCCAAGCAGGATATACAAAGCAAAAATGAAAGCGATGATGGTGTTGGTGGCGCCGCCGGCAATGCCGGTTACCACATGCACCGTGCCGCCCAGCAGGTTGCCCGCGCCGGTGGTTACATAGCCAAGCAGGGTTTGGCCAATGCTGTTCCAGTCGATTTGCGCGGCAGACAGCCAATCTTGCAAAGCGGGGAAGGCGTCCCCATTGGCCAGAAGCCAGGCCTGCGCATTTTTCAGAAAAACGGGAATCTGGTCTGCCAGCACGCCAAATGCATTCACCAGCTCGGGCACCACCAGCATCACCACTGCGGTGAGAATGGCCAGAATAAGCACCAGCGAAACCAGAATACACATGGGCCGGCGCAGGGCGTTCAGTGCTTTTTTATCGGTTTCCGGCCAGAATTTTTTTTCCAGCGCCCGCATGGGCACATTCAGCACAAAGGCAATGCAAAAGCCCAGAAAGAACGGAAACGTCAGCCTGGCGCACAGGCGCACCGCATTCCACAGCAACTCCCAATGGTCCAGCGCCCAGTAGAACAAAATGGCGCCGAACAGAACAAACGCAAGCGTGCGCACCGTACCCTTTTCCAGCTTCAAACCGTCTCGCCTCACATTCCCCGCGCAGCCGCGCCGGCCCTTTGGCCTTTTTGCGCGCCCGGCGGCCGTTTGTACGTTAACACTTTCATTTTAACAGGTTTTCAGTGCCCTTTCAAGCAAAGCGCAGAATAGACCAAACAAGCGCCGCCGCAAGGGGCTGATGCAGCACATAAATGACAAGGGCGTGGCGTGCCAGCCATTCTGCGGCCCGGCCGCGCGGCACGCGGGCGCATGCCGCTGCAAGGGGCGTGCCGCTGGCGGCACGCCGGGCAAATAGCCCTGCCCAGAACAAAAACAGCCAGGGCATCAGCGGGAAATAATCGCTGGAGGTAAGGCCGCTGTTCATGGGCCAAAACCCCAGAAACAGAAAGAACTTTGCGTCATACAGCGCCTGCGGCAGCGGCGTGCCCCAGGGCCAGTGACCATAGGGGATGGTGTGCGTCAGCCAGAACAGCGCCGCACATACGGCAAGGCCGGCCCAGGGCGGCACACGCCGCAGGACGGGCGCGGCCAGCGCGGTAACAAGCCCCGCCAGCCCCAGAAAATGGAGGATGCCGAACCAGATGGAAAACTGCGGCGTGAACACCAGCGTCACGGCGGTGATAAGCATGCCGGCGCCGAACACCACCAGTGCCCGGCGGTAGGGCCTGCGGCTGTGCAGCGCCAGCGCGCCCGACACCAGAATGAACGCGCCGCAGATGCCACGCTCCCACCAATGGGCAAAGGCAGAGCGCATGAATTCCTGCGCTCCGCTTGCCCCAAACAGAAATGCCGCATCGTACAGCGCATGGTATAACACCATGTTCACGATGGCCGCGGCTTTCACCCAGTCCAGCAGGGCAATGCGCCCTTTTGCAGGCAGCCGGCTCATAGCCTGGCCTCCGAGAAAATGCGCGCGGCTTCACGCTCGGCGTCGCTGTGCGCACAGGCAACGCGCCCCTGCCACAGCGCGGGCTTGCCGCCGCCCTTGCCGCCCAGCGCTGCGGCCAGCGCCGTGCCCAGCGGGCGCATATCCGCCGTGCGGCTGGCCAGGGCACAGGCATAGGCGCCCTCGCTGCCGCCAAACACCAGCGCCGCAGGGCAGGTTTCCGCCAGGGCGCAGGCATAGCGGCGCGCGCCGTCCGGTGAAAGGCCCTCGCAAAAGCGCACGGCGGGCCTGCCGGGCGGGCACAGCTTTGCCTCGGCCTCAAACAGGGCCTGTTGCACGCGCGCCGCGGCAAGGGCGCCTTGCTCCCATGCGGTGCGCTCGGCCTGCGCGCGCTGCGGCACCTCCAGCGGCGGGGCGGAATAAAAAGCGCTAAGCTGCATAAGCGCCGCATGCTTTTTGCGGTAATCGGCCAAAGCGCGCCCCCCAAACAGGGCCTCAATCACCGTGTGGCCCTTGTGGCGCGTGATGTCAATAAATTTGGCAAGCTGCACTTCGCCTGCGCGCGCCACATGCGTGCCGCAGCAGGCGCAAACGTCCGCCCCGGCGGCGTCCACAATGCGCACATCACCCGTTATCTCTTTTTTGCTGCGGTAAGTAAGCGCGGCCAGCTCATCCGGCCGTGGGAACCAGGCGCGCACTTCACCGTCGCGGCAGATCACCTCGTTGACGGCAAGCTCCAGCTCCTCCAGCTGGGCGGCATCCAGCTGGCCGGAACATTCCAGCACAACGCTTTCGCGCCCCATGTGAAAGCCCAGGTTGTCAAAGCCGAAGCGGCTTTTGATGAGGCCGCTGGTGATGTGCTCGCCCGTGTGCTGCTGCATATGGTCGAACCGGCGCGCCCAGTCGATATTTCCCTGCACCGTCTCGCCCGTGTGCAGCGGCGCAGTGGTGTAGTGCAGAATGGTTTCGCCCTGAAGCTGCACGTCCACCACGCGGGCGGGCCCCAGTGCGCCGTGGTCGGCAGGCTGGCCGCCGCCCTCGGGGTAAAAGGCCGTTTCGTCCAGCGCCACGGCGAAGCGGCCGTCCGGGCAGGGCGTACAGGAAAGCACTTTGGCACAGAATTCCCGCAGGTATGCGTCTTGATGGTACAGCCTTTTTGTCCCGGCCATGGCAGGCCCTCCTTTTTGGGCCGCTGGCGGCCGCGTGTCGTCTTTTTTCAATTTTATCATACGTTTTTGGCAAAAGCACTAAATAAAGCGCCGATTTTTTGTATACCAAAACCACCGGTTTTGTACTATAATGCAAATAATTGCAAGGCGTGCTGCCCGGGCGGCGCGCGGTGGGAGGGACCTTTTATGCGGGAGAGCGGCATTCTGATGCCGGTTTCCAGCCTGCCGGGGCCGTTTGGCATTGGCACGCTGGGCAAGAGTGCTTATGATTTTGTAGATTTTCTGGCCCGCGCGGGCCAGCGCGTGTGGCAGATATTGCCGCTGTCGCCCACAGGGTTTGGCAACAGCCCGTATCAAAGCTGTTCGGCCTTTGCGGCCAGCCCTTATTTTATCGATTTTGAGCCTTTGCGCAAAAAGGGCCTTTTGAAGCGGGAAGAATATGCCGCCCTGCCCTTTGGAAAAACGCCCGCCGCGGTGGATTATGACGCCGTGCGCGAGACGCATTTTTCTGTGCTGCGCAAGGCATTTGCACGGTTTTCCAAATGGTACCCGGACGATTACTATCACTTTTGTTACGAACAGGGCTGGTGGCTGGAAGACTATGCCCTGTTCATGACGGCAAAGGGCCTTGAGGGGGGCAGGCATTACCAGCAGTGGCCCGAGGCGCTGCGCATGCATGAGGCAGGCGCCATTCAAGAGCTGTATGCCCGGCACGAAACCGAGGTGCACTTTTGGAAATTCTGCCAGTACCAGTTTTTTGCCCAGTGGCGTGCGCTGAAAGCTTATGCGAATGAAAAGGGCGTGCGCATTTTGGGGGATATCCCCATTTATGTCTCGCCCGATTCTGCCGATGTCTGGGCCGGGCGCGAACTGTTCTGGCTGGACGAGGCGGGCCTGCCCAAAGAGGTGGCGGGCTGCCCGCCAGATTATTTTTCGGCCGACGGCCAGCTGTGGGGCAACCCGCTGTATAACTGGGCCTGGCATGAACATACACAGTATGCGTGGTGGATCAAGCGCGTGCGCTTTGCGCTGGAATTGTACGATGCCGTGCGCATCGACCACTTCCGCGGGTTTGACACCTATTACGCCATCCCCTATGGTGCGCCCAACGCGCGGAAAGGCGAATGGCGGCAGGGGCCGGGCATGCGTCTGTGGCGCGAGGTGCTGCGCGCTGTGCCGGGCGCCGGCATCGTGGCGGAAGATTTGGGCGAGATGTTTGAAAGTGTGCGCGTGCTGCGGAATGAGACAGGCTTCCCCGGCATGAAGGTGCTGCAGTTTGCTTTCGGCGCGGGCCCTGGCAACGACCATTTGCCCCACAACTATACGGAAAACTGCGTGGCATACCCGGGCACGCACGACAACACCACCCTGCTGGACTGGTGGCGCACCGCCCGCGCAAAGGAAAAGCGCCACGCGCGGGCATATTTGGGCCTTTCTGCCGAAGAGGGCGAGACCGCGGGCCTTCTGCGCGGGGTGCTGCAAAGCCCGGCCCGGCTGGCCGTGGTGCCCATGGCTGATTGGCTGGGCCTTGGCAAAGCGGGGCGCATCAACACCCCGGGCACCATAGGCGGCAGCAACTGGCGCTGGCGCTGTGAAGCGGACGCTTTGACGCCCAAGCTGGCAAGGCACATCCGCACTGTGTGCGAAAGGTACGGCAGGGCGTAAGCCTGCGGCGCCGCCCCATTCTCTGCGAACAGGTATTTTCAGGCTGCACCTGCGCATACTAACCACGGCGCGCAAAGGCCGCAGACGCCTGGCGCGCCAAAGCCAAGCCAAACCGCAGAGAAGGAGAGACGCGATATGGACAGCCAGACGCAGAAACTGCTGGGCGCTGTGGTGAAGAACACACAGATGTGCCAAACCACGCTGAACAAGCTGATTGGCATTACCAAGGACGCCGAGCTGAAAAAGAAGATACACGAGCAGCTTGCCACCCACGAGGATATATCGAACCGCGCCCGCGCGATGCTGGCGGCGGACGGCTGTGAGGTAAAGCCCGAAAGCGCCATGGCAAAGATGAGCGCCCAGATGGGTATTGCCATGAAAACAATGCGCGATGCCTCTTCGCGCAACCTGGCCCAAATGATGATAGAGGGCAACCATATGGGCGTGACAGACCTCACGATGGCCATCAAGGAGGCCGAGAACGCCAACCCCGGCGCCGTGGCGTTGGCCCAGCGCCTGCAGCATGCGGAAAATGCCTATGCAGGCCAGCTTGCCCAGTTCTTGTGACGCCTTTTTTAAAAAAGCCGCGCCCATTGTAAAATGGGCGCGGCTTTTTCTGTGCCCCGGCATGCGTCAGGCGGAGAGAAAGCTTGCCGCATGAAGAAACATGGATAGAGACAAAGCATCAGAAAGGTGAAGCAAGCGCGGCCGGGGCCGCGGCAAAACACGCCTTCAGGCGCCGCCATGTGCGGCCAGAAATGCTTCCACAGTGGCCCGGCTGGCATAGCCGGGCAGGCACTCGCGCTGCGTAACAGCATAGGCGGAATAGCCCGCAGCCCAGCGGCAAGCCTGCGGCAGCGGCTTGCCCCACACCAGGTTTGCTGCCACGGCGGCAAGGTAACCGTCGCCTGCGCCGCAGCTGTCCACTGCAGTGACGGGCACGGGCGGCGTGAAAAAGAATTGCCGCCCGTCCAGGCAATAGCTGCCTTTGGCGCCCAGCGTGAGGAACACGCGGGCGGGCTGGTAACGCGCGCGCAGCGCCTCGCACACGCCGCGCGGGTCAAAGGTGTTGTCTATTTCGGCGGCGGGCAGGCCCAAAAGCAGCTGGGCTTCCACCTCGTTCACGAAAAAGTCGTCCACATCGTGCAGCGGGGCGGGCAGGCCGCCCTCCGGCACAGGGCTGGGGTTGAACATCACCCGCATGCCCAGCTGTTTGGCCAGCTGGATGGCGCGCAGCACCAGCGGCATGCGCACTTCAAGGCCGGTGATGAAATACCCTGCGCCCCTGCGGCGCAGCATGGCGGCCTGCACCTCTTCCCAGGTGAGCTTTTCGCTGGAGCTCTCGCCCGTGATGAGGATATTATCGCCGTTTTCGGCAATGATGCCAATGCCCTGGCCGGTGGCCACGTCCGGGCTTACAAGCACTTCGCCGGTGTCCACCCCGGCGGCCTGCATCCAGCCAAGGTCTCGCTTTCCGGCCTCGTCGTCCCCAATTTTGCCAATGATGGCGCACGAAACACCCAGGCGCGCAAGGGCCACGGCCACGTTGCCGCCCTTGGCAAGGTCTTCTGTCAGGCGCATCTGCTTCATCATAATGGTTTCATGCGGGTTCGGCAGGCGCTTTACCAGAATGTCAAACCCGCCGCCAATGTTGTTCAGCACCAGCACATCCACAGGCTTCATACGCGCCTTCCTTTCATTCGCACACAAGGTTGTTCGGGTGGCTCAGCGGATGGTCTGCCGTGAATTCATCGCACAAAAGCGTAATGTCCGGCACATATTTGGGGAACAGCGTCACCGGATATTCCAGCGTGGGCTCGCTGAACATGGCCACGCGCAGCACGGTTTTTTTCCACGAGCCGGTGGTAATCATATATACGGCGCGCTTTGCCGAAAGCATCACCTTCATGCCGATGGTGAGCATCATGGGGTTGCACAGGTCGTAGCAGCCCCCAAAATCCCGCTCGCTGTACTGGATGATATTATCCGGTGTGCAGTACACCACGCGCGTGCGCGAGTTGGCGTATTGCTCCAGCGTCACGCGCTGATAAGGGTCCAGCGGGGTTTCGTTGTTGGCCACCAGGCCCTTGTAGCCCACGCCGGCCCACACGGTGTCAATGCCGCCCATCTGCTCGCACAGCCTGTCCGGGCCGTCCAGGTCCTCCAGTGTGGGCCAGATGCGCTGGCTTTCCGGCACATTCAGCTCGGGGTCTATCTGGTCGTAAAACTGTGCGCGCATACGGCCTTCGCAGCTCATTTTGTGCACGCCCAAAGGGTATTTGCGCCCTTCCCAGTCCAGGCATTCGTCCATTTGGAACACATATAAGTTTTTCAGGCTGATGCGCTCGCGGTTCACGCGCTCGATGAAACGGGGGTAATGGTCTGCCGGGCCGCTGCCCAGCACCCACTTGGTGGGCCTGCCCGCGGCATTGTTGCGCACAAGTTCTTCACACATCATGTCGGCGGCCACATTCATGACCTGCTGCCGCTCTTTTTTCATGATGAAATGCTGCACTTTGCTCTCGGGGTGGTGCGCCAGCTCTTCTTTCGGGATGCTGCACCAGTGCAGCATCTCTTCCCGGGAAATACGGTATTCCTGCATACCACATCGTTCCTTTCCGTTTCATACGCCCCGGCGGCTGCTCGGCCGGAATGATACGGGACGTTATGTTACGTTATAAGTATAAAGGCCAAAATGCCTCTTTTCAAGCGATGTGCAATGAAATAGGCATTTTACTAAATATCTGCGGCACGTTTTGTGCGCTCTTACCAATAGAACCGGAGAGACAACTCAAAACGGATGAAAAAAGCTGACAATGCCAGGCGCCTTTCTTGAAAAGCAATACAGGGTATGCTATGATATCCCCAAAATAGTGCGGCCAGCAGGCAAAGGCGGCAGGGCCGCCTTGTTTGTGTGCAGAATTGCCGCCTGTTGGGAAAAGGGACGAGAACATGGAACAAAGCGCAGGCCGTTTGCGGCAATCTACCATTCCGTTATACAGGCAGATTTTGGAAGGCATCAAGCAGAAAATAGAAGCGGGCGAGCTGAAGGCAGGCGACAGGCTGCCCAGCGAGCAGGAACTGATGGAGCACTACCAGGTAAGCCGCCGCACGGTGCGCACGGCTGTGGACGAGCTGTGCGGCCAGGGCTGCCTGGTGCGCAAACAGGGCAAGGGGACGTTTGTCTCGAAGCCGAAGCTTCACCGCAAAATTGTGAACGTGTTGAGTTTTCAGGACGCCTGTGACAAGTGCGGTATGCGCGCGGCGCACCGGCTGCTGGCCTGCGCGGCGCGCAGAGCCACGCCGGAGGAACAGCAGCAGTTTGGCCTTGCTGCCGGGGCGCGGGTGCTGCAGACGCAGCGCCTGCTTACGGCGGACGCAGAACCCGTGATGGTAGAGAACGCCATATACCCCTACGAGCCGTATGCGTTTTTGCAAAAGGAAAATTTAAACGCCCCTCTGTACCCGCTTTTGCAGCGCAAGGGCCTGTGCCCCGTGGGCACAAGCACCTGCCATTTGGAGATGGTGCGGGCAGACGCCGAAAACGCCCGCCTGCTTGGCGTGCCGGAGGGCGAGCCGCTGTTTGAGATGCGCTCGTGCCTTACGCTGGAAAACGGCAGGCCGGTAACCGTGTCAGATAACTTCATTGTCGCCAGCCGCTACGCGTTTGACATTCCATAGCCGGCATGGCGGGCCTTTGCGCCTGAAAATGGAAAACGGCACAGCCCCGCGGGGCTGTGCCGTTTGTTTTTTGCGGTTACAGTGCCGCAATGAGGGCGGCGCTGATTTTGGCGGCGGTGCGGCAATATTCGCCCACATCAAACTGTTTTACCACCAGCGTTTCATATGCGCTTTCATCTGCGTTGTCGCTCATGGCGCGCAGAATGACGAACGGCACGTTGTTCTTTGCTGCAATGTGCGCCACGGCCGCCCCCTCCATCTCCACGCAATCGGGCGCGCATTTTGCGGCAATGGCCTCTTTGGTGGCCTTGTCGCCCACAAACCGGTCTCCGGTGGCAATTTTGCCTACGATATGTTTTACCCCGGCCACTTCGCAGGCTGAGGCGGCTGCGGCCAGCAGGCGCGCGTCCGAGTGAAATTCCTGCTGGTGGGGGTATGTCTCGGCAAACATGCGCGGCTCGCCGTCGTGGTAAACCAGCGTACCGCCCAGGCACACATCGCCCACGCCAATTTTGTCTGTCATGTTGCCGGCAATGCCGGAAAACACAATGGCCGTGGCCCCAAAATGGGTGCACAGCAGCTGTGTAGCAGCCGCAGCCTGTGCCTTGCCCATGCCGGCACAGCACAGCACCACCTTTTTGCCGCCCAGCAGGCCGCTGGTAAAGCGGATGCCGCCAAGGGAGGTGCTTTCTTTTGCCACCATGCAGGCTGCCAGAGGGGCAATTTCATCCTCCATGGCGCCCATCAGGCCAATGATATCCATACAATCAATGCTCCTTTTCGGGTTCCGGCGGCGGGCAATTATACATTGAACAGAAATTCAATGATGTCGCCGTCTTTTACCACATATTCCTTGCCCTCGGTGCGCTGCAGGCCCTTGGCCTTTACGGTGGCCATGCTGAAGCCGCACGCAGCGAAATCGTCATAGGCGACCACCGACGCGCGGATGAAGCCGCGCTCGAAATCGGAATGGATTTTGCCTGCGGCCTGCGGGGCCTTGGTGCCGGCGCGAATGGTCCATGCGCGGCACTCTTTTTTGCCATCCGTCAGGAAGCTGATGAGCCCCAGCAGGCTGTAACTGGCCTGGATGAGGTTGTCGAGGCCGGTGGCCTCAATGCCCATTTCTGCCAGAAAAGCCTTTTTTTCCTCGGGGGAATAATCGGCAATGTCCTCTTCCGTTTTGGCGCAGATGGGGATGCACTTTGCCCCTTCGCCCTCGGCCAGCCGCTTCACGGTTTGATAGTGCGGGTTTTCCTGCATGCCGCCCAGAAGGTCGTCCTCGCTCATGTTGGCGGCATAGATGATGGGCTTTTTGGTCAGCAGGCCCATCTCGCGCACCATGGCCGCCTGCTCGTCATCCTCTTCGTCAAAGGCAAACGTGCGGGCGTTTTTGCCCTGGCCCAGGTGCTGGGCCAGGGGGGCCAGCCAGGCGGCGGCCGCCGCGGCCTTTTTGTCGCCCGTTTTGCCGGCCTTCTCCATTTTGGCAAGGCGGTTTTCCACCACTTCCAAGTCGCTTAAAATCAGCTCGGTGTCAATGGTCTCAATGTCGCGCACAGGGTCTACGCTGCCCTCCACATGCACAATATCTGTGCCGTCAAAACAGCGCACCACATGCACCAGGGCATCGCATTCGCGAATGTTGCCCAAAAACTTGTTGCCAAGCCCCTCGCCTTTCGAGGCGCCTTTTACAAGACCGGCAATATCAACAAATTCCACAATGGCAGGCGTTTTTTTGTTGGTCTGCCATATTTCGGCCAGCTTGTCCAGCCGTGCGTCCGGCACGGGCACCACGCCGACATTGGGTTCGATGGTGCAGAACGGGTAATTTGCCGCCCCCGCCCCGGCGTTGGTGATGGCATTGAACAAAGTGGATTTGCCCACGTTGGGAAGCCCCAGAATGCCCAGTTTCATAACATTGTTCCTCTTTTCCGGTAATGTTCTTTCTTATTATAAACAAAGCGGGGCCCGCGCGCAACTGCGGTTTCCGGTGCGAAACGGCAGAAATACTTTTTTTGTACACAATTATCGTGTATAATGAAAAAGTATTTTGATAACATGGTGTTTTGTGCCCTGCGCCGGGTGTGCGGGGCGTGCAAAAAAGGAGGCGACGGCATGGCAGGGGAAAAAATCCTGATTGTGGACGACGACAAGAATATCTGTGAACTGCTGCGGCTGTATCTGGAAAAAGAGGGGTATGCCGTCACGCAGGCATATGACGGCGAGGCCGCGTTCGAGGCGTTCGAGCGCGAAAAGCCAAACCTTGTTCTGCTGGACGTGATGATGCCGAAAATGGACGGCTGGGAAGTGTGCCGGAAAATACGCGAAAAGGGCAACACACCGGTGATTATGCTTACGGCAAAGGGCGAGACGTTTGACAAGGTGCTGGGGCTGGAACTTGGCGCCGACGACTATGTGGTAAAGCCGTTTGATTCAAAAGAGGTGGTGGCGCGCATCAAGGCGGTGCTGCGCCGCTGCGCGCCGGCAGAGCAGGCGCGCGAAGGGCTTATCACATACGACAACCTCTCGGTGGACCTGGCGCGCTACGAGCTGAAAGTGAAGGGCAAGACGGTAGAGGCCCCGCCCAAAGAGCTGGAGCTGCTGTATTACCTTGCCAGCCACCCCAACCGCGTGTTCACGCGCGACCAGCTGCTGGACGAGGTGTGGGGGTTTGAATATTATGGCGATTCCCGCACCATCGACGTACATGTGAAGCGCCTGCGTGAAAAGCTGGAGGGCGCTTCGGACGCATGGGGCCTGAAGACCGTTTGGGGCGTGGGCTATAAATTTGAGGTGAAAGACTGAGCAGAGCAAAACCGGCGTCACGGCACGCCGGGGAAGGGGGCGCGGGCCGGTGAGAAAAAGCATTACCACGCGCTATTTCTATTCCACGGCGTTCTTGCTGGTGTGCGGCGTGGCGCTGATGTGGTTTATTCAGATGTACCTGGCCATGGGCTATTTCCGCACGGAAAACGATGAAAACCTGCTGGCCACTGTAGACAACACCATTCGCATCCTGCAGGAGGCAGGGGGCAGCGCCGCCCCGGGGGATGAGGAGGCCGTGGAGGCCATTAAGCGCGAGATTCTCATTACGGCGCGTGCGTCCGGCGGCCAGATCTTTTTGACGGACGCAGACGGCGTGGTTGTGGTGTGCAGCACCCAGGGCGAGGAGGAAAACTACCTGGGGCAGGCTATTTCGCCCCGCGTGCTGGCCAGCGCGGCAAGCCGCGGCACTTATACCGAGCTTGGAACCCTGGACGGGCTGTTTGGAACACGCCACTATGTGGCCTGCAAGCCCATTGGCGAAAACGGCGCCAGCGGCTATGCCTTTGCCTCTTCAGATGCGCGGCGGCTGAACGAATATATTGCAAACCTGTTTTCCATGTTTATTCTGTCGGCAGGGCTGATGCTGCTGGTGTCCAGCGTGCTGTCCATTGTGCTTACCTCGCACATGACAACCCCGCTGCGCCGCATTTCGGACGCGGCGCAGAAATTCGGCAACGGCGATTTTGCCGCCCGGGTGCCGGTAGAGGGGGACGATGAGGTGGCGCAGCTGGCCGCCACGTTTAACCGCATGGCGGAAAATTTGGAGAAAATCGATTCTTCGCGCTACAGCTTTATGGGCAATATTGCGCACGAGCTGCGCACGCCCATGACGACTGTGAAGGGCTTTGTGGATGGGATGCTGGACGGAACCATCCCGCCCGAGAACCACCAGCATTATCTGGAGATTGTCTCGCAGGAAGTGGGCCGCCTGACGCGGCTTATCAAAAATATGCTGGACATCACAAAGCTGGAGGCGGGCGAATATAAAGTGAACGCCCACAGCTATGACATCTGGCAAACCATCACCGGCGTGGTGTTCGCTGCCGAGCAGCGCATTGAGGCAAACAGCATCCAAATTACGGGCTTTGCGCCCTCCAAAACGATGGTGTATGCCGATGAAGACCTTGTGTACCAGGTGGTGTACAACCTGGTGGATAACGCCATCAAATTCTGCGGCGTGGGCGGCGAAATCCGCTTTTCTGTCACGCAAAGCAAGGGCGCTGTCACCGTGGCCGTGCGCAACACGGGCGAGGGCATTGCGCCCGAGGCGCTGCCCCATGTGTTCGACCGGTTTTATAAAGAGGACAAAAGCCGCGGGCTGAACACATCCGGCGCCGGGCTGGGCCTGCATATCTGCAAGGTGCTGGTGAATTTGTCCGGCGGGAAGATATGGGCCGACAGCAAAGCGGGCGAGTATACAGAGTTCCTGTTCACGCTTCCCGCGGGGCAGAAACCGCAAAAGCGCCGAGAAAAGGGCGAAAAAGAGAAAACAGGGCCGGAAAGGCTGAAAGGGGGGCCGGAAGATGGAGCAGGAGCAGACCCGGCAGACGGGCAGTGAAGAGGCTGCGCCGGTGCACGGCGCACAGGGCACCCGGCCGCGCCACACGCACACGCCGCGCTGGGCGCTGAGCGTGACGGTGACGCTGCTGTGCCTGGCTCTGGCGGCCATTGTGGCCCTGGGTGGCCTGGTGTGGCGGCTTGCCGCCGGGGTGCCGGCCAGCCAGCCGGACGCCGGCGGCGAAAAGCCTGTGACCATGCAGCTGGACGATTTGCCAGAGACGGCCGATGGCGGCCTCACCACGGCGGAAATTGCCCAGCGCGTGGCGCCCAGTGTGGTGTCTGTTCATATTTATGAGCAGGATTCCCTCGCGCCTTCTTCCATGGGCAGCGGTGTTGTGCTGACGCAAGACGGGTATATCATTACCAACGCCCATGTGGTGGAGGGGGCGTCCGGCATCAATGTGCTGTTTGCCGACGGCACCGAGATGGACGCGCGCATAATTGGCGTGGACGAAAAAACAGACCTTGCGGTAATTAAAGTGGCCGGGGAAGGCCTTGTGCCCGCGGAATTCGGCGATTCCGGCGCCCTTGCCGTGGGCGAGCGCGCTGTGGCCATTGGCAATGCCGCCGGGCAATTTGACGGGACGGTGACCCAGGGGGTCATCTCTGGGCTGGACCGGGAGGTTACAGTCACCGTTGGCGGCCGCGACGTCACCATGTCGCTGATTCAGACGGATGCGGCCATCAACCCCGGCAACTCCGGCGGCGCGCTGGTAAACCGCTTTGGCCAGGTGGTGGGCATCAACTCTGCCCGCATGAACAGCGCCTTTTTTGAGGGCATCTGCTTTGCCATCCCCACGCGCACCGCGCAGCCTGTGGTGGAAAACCTGATTGCATACGGCTATGTGCGGGACCGCGGCGTGCTTGGCGTAACCGTCATCGCCCTCACGGGCGTGAACGGCCCGCCCAATGGCTTGCCCGCACAGGGGCTTTACATCTCGGAAATTGCCGCCAACAGCGACCTTGTGCGCAGTGATGTGACGGTGGGGGATATCATCCTGGAAGCGGACGGCCAGGTGATGGAGACCGCGGCGGACCTGAGCGCCGTGGTGCAGAGCCATAAGCTGGGCGAAACTGTGCACCTGAAAGTGCAGAAATATGGCAGCGGCAGCGTCATAGAGGTGGATGCCGCCCTGGTAGAGAGCCTGGAAGAGGGCTAAGGCGTTTGCTTTTCTTGGGCAGATGCGGTACAATACAAAAATGGCCTGCGGTGCCCTGTGTGCGGTGTGGGCCATATTGGCCGCGGCATGGCACGGCGGCCGGAAACTTTGAAACAACGGGAAGCGGGGGGCGCAAGGTATGATACGGATATCACCTTCCATTTTGTCGGCAGATTTTGCAAGGCTTGGCGAGAGCTGCCGGCGCGTGGTGCAGGCAGGGGCCGACATGCTGCATGTGGACGTGATGGACGGCATTTTTGTGCCGAACATCTCGTTGGGCATCCCTGTGCTGGCGGGGCTTGCCAAAGACCTGGACGCTTTTTATGATGTGCATTTGATGATTGAGCGCCCGCTGGAGTATGTTCCCCAGTTTGCAAAGGCGGGGGCGAACGCCATCACCTTTCATCTGGAGGCAAAAAGCGACGTGCGCCAGACGCTGCGCGCCATCCGCGCGCAGGGCGTGCTGGCGGGGCTTTCCATCAAGCCGGCCACTTCGCCCGAAGCGGTGCTGCCGTATTTGGACGAGCTGGACCTTGTGCTGGTGATGAGTGTAGAGCCTGGCTTTGGCGGCCAGAAGTTTATGCCGCAGGCGCTGGACAAGCTGCGCTTTTTGCACAGCGCGGCCGAAGCGCGCGGCAAGCAGGGCCTGATTTTGGAAGTGGACGGCGGCATTCAGGAGGCCACCGGCGCCCAGTGCGCCGCCGCGGGCGCGAACGCGCTGGTGGCGGGCAGCGCCGTGTTTGGCGCGCCAGACCCTGCCGCTGCGGTGAAGGCTTTGCGCGCCGCCTGTGAAGCGGCAAAAATCTGACCGGAAAGAGGCGACACGATGAACGGTACTTACAGCCTGCCCAGTGCGCCGCCCGCGCGCGAGGCAAACCGTGACATCATCTTTATGATGCTGCCGCTTTTGGTGGTGGCCTGTTATTTGTACGGCGGGCGGCCCGCTGTGATGTGCTGTGTGGCCGTGGCCACGGCTGTGGTGTGCGACCACCTCACGGCGTGGATGCGCGGCCGCACGCACGATTCTGCCGAAAATTCCAGCATTCCCATGGCGCTTGTCACCACCATGATGCTGCCTGCGTCGGTAAGCTATTATATTGTGATTGTGGCTGTGGCCGTGGGCGTGGTGCTGGGCAAAGAGGCGTTCGGCGGCTGGGGCGAATACCCCTTCAATCCCTCTGCGCTGGGCTATGCGGTGGTTGCGGTAAGCTGGCCGCAGCAGGTGTTCCGCTACCCGGCGCCCTTCACACAGCTTACCATTGCCAGCACGCAGAATGCCACGCTGGTGGAATCGCCCGCCATGGCGCTGCGCGCGGGCGGCACACCCAACCTTCGCGCGCTGGATTTGGTGCTGGGCAACTATGCGGGCGCCATTGGCACAACGTCTGTGCTGGTGATTATTGCCTGCGCGCTGTATTTGTGGGTGCGGCGCGATATTACGGTGTCCATTCCGGCGGGTTTCTTCCTCTCCATTGTGTGCGTGGCGTTTTTCTTCCCGCGCATTGGCGACGTGGGCCTTGCCTGGCCGTGGCAGGAGCTGTATATGCGCTACCAGTCTGTGAAATATGAGCTGCTTACCGGCACACTGCTGTTTGCAGGCGTGTTTTTGGTAAACGAGCCTGTCACACGCCCGCGGGTGGCAAAGGCGCACTTTGCCTACGGGCTGCTGATGGGCTTTATGGCCATGATGTTCCGCTATTTCGGCACATATGACAACAGCGTGTGTTTCGCTGTTTTGGGCGTGAACGCCCTGACCGGCTTTCTGGACAAGCTGTTTACCTCACGGCAGCACAGGAAAGGGGGCGTGGCGCGATGACGAATGAAGAGCGCAGGCGCTCGGAAGAGCTGCGAAGAAAAATCAAGCGCGACCGCGTATTTCTGAACAACCCTGTGGTGATGCAGGGCCTTGGCCTGGCGCCCCTGGTGGTGGCGGCCACCAGCCTGAAAAACGCTGTGATTCTGGGCGTGGCCGTTTTGCTTTTACTTACGCCCACGCGCATTCTGGCAGCCATGCTGAGCCGGTTTTCGTATTTTCGTTTTCGCGGGCTTACCTATGCGTTCAGCTCGGCGCTCATCTATGTGGGTGTGCGCTGGTGTGTGGGGCAGCTGTTCCCCGCCACCGACATTGCACCCCTGGGGCTGTACCTGCCGCTTTTGGTGGCAGACCCCATCATTTTGAAACGGTACGAGCGCCCGCAGCGCGAGCGCGTGGGCACGGCCCTGCGCAAGGGCATCATTACCAGCATTGGCTATGTGCTGGTGATGCTGATTGTGGGTGCGATGCGCGAGCTGATTGGCGCGGGCACGCTGTATGGCGTGGTGGTGTTTCAGCAGCCTATTCTGCCCATTGCCACGCTGCCCAGCGGCGGCTTCATTTTCCTGGCGGTTCTTGTGGCGCTGTGGCGCGGCTTTGTCACGGCGGCCAAACACCAGCTTGGGGTAGAGGAGGGCTGAACATGGAAGAAGTGTTGCAGGCCCTGGCCTCGTTCTTTGTATATGCAGTGGTGGCTGTGTTTGCACAAAACGCCGTGTTTACCCGCGCGCTGGGTGTTTCGCGCGTGGTGAAACTGGTGGATGACGGCACGGTGGATACCGTGATGTTTGGCTCGCTTTTGTGCGCGGTGCAGCTTATCAGCGCGCCGCTGGGCTATTTTGCCAGCGGGTGGATTTCGCAGCTGCCGTACCGCGACTATATTCGCCCGCTGGTGTTCCTTGGCTGTGCGGCTGTGGCCTTTTTTGTGGTGCTGCTGTTTTCTGTGGTTATCTTCCGGGTGGACGGCGCCCGCCGCGCGGTGGCGGTGCTGCCCATGGCCACGTTCAACACCTGTCTTTTGGGCACATTGCTCATCAGCTCTGTGCAAAATTTTAATTTTGCACAGACGCTTGGCTTTGCGCTGGGCAGCGGCATTGGCTATGTGCTGGCTGTTGTGGTGGTGATGGGCGGCGAAAAGCGGCTGGAGAGTGAAAAAATCCCCGCCATGTTCCGCGGGCTGCCCATCACGCTTTTGTACATTGGCATTCTGGCGCTGGCCATTTACGGGTTTACCGGCCACATGGCGGCTTTCTAAGCCGGGCGCTTTTACCCCCCCCCCTGGCGCAGCCGGGAAAAATATTTCATGTGCGGCAGCCCCGCTGCCGCCGGCACAGAGAGGAAGGCGAGGCAGTATGGTGGCACGAAAAGCAAGGTTGGAGGACGCCCGTGCGCTGTATGGCCTTGTCTGCCTTTACAGCCGCGCGGCGCCGCCGCGCGAGGTGTTTGACGCCTATTATGCCCTGGCTTTGGAGGACCCTACCCGCCGTTTGCTGATTGCCTGGGAAGGCGACGAGGCGGTGGGGTTTGCAGACGCACAGCAGCGCGACAGCCTGATGCTTGGCAAAAAGGTGGGCGTAATTCAGGATTTTTTTGTGCGGGAAGACCGCCGACGCCGCAATGTGGGCACGGCGCTTTTAGTGACGCTTACCACGCAGCTGAAAGCCGCGGGCTGTGCAGCCATTACGGCATCCTGCCGGAAGGTGGATGGCTCCAGCCAGGATTTTTTGGAAAAGCGCGGCTTTTTAAAAGAGCGGTATGGTTTTGTGCGCACCATGCAGTAAATTGTGCGCCGGCGCAGGTGTGCCGGCTGGCCTGCGGGGGCTTGCTGCCCTTCGCAGGCTTTTTTCAAAATGGCAGCGCCCGTTTTGGCGGGCCGCCAAAGCGGCAAAAGGGGGTGGCAGATGATGCAGGTGCGGCAGGCGGTGCCGGGTGACGGGCCGCTGTTGTGTGCGGCCGGCCTTTCCGGCCGCTTTGACGCGCTGGTGCTGGAAAAGGACGGCATTGCCATTGGCGCCGCCCTGCGGGAGGGCGCGTGGGTGCAAAGGCTTTATATCGTGCCGGAGTGGCGCCGCCGTGGCTATGGCACATTCCTTTTGCGCCGTGTGTGCAGGGTAGGCCCGCGCGGGCTTTGGGCGCGCGCAGAAAACGGCGCCGCACAGGCGTTTTTGCGCCAATGCGGGTTTCAGGGTGCCGGGCCGGTGCTGTGCCGCGGCGTGCGCACCGCGGCAGATAACGCCGTGGCCTGTGCCCACGCTTTTGTGCGCGCCCATCTTGTGCCGGGCGGCTTTGCCGTGGACGCCACGGCGGGCAATGGGCACGATACGGTGTTTCTGTGCCATGCGGTGGGCCCGCAGGGGCGCGTGCTGGCGCTGGATATTCAGCAGAAAGCAGTAGACGCCACCAACATGCGCCTGCAGAAGATGGGCCTTGCCCAAATTGGCCGGGCCATAAAGGCAGACCATGCCGGGCTGGCAGATATTTTCGAAAAAGAGGGGCGGCCGTGCGCGGTGATGTTTAATTTGGGCTATCTGCCGGGCGGCAGCCACGCGGTGTTCACCACCCCGCAGCACAGCCTGCCCGCACTGGATGCCGCATGGCGGGCCCTTTTGCCGGGCGGCGCACTGACCGTGTGTGCGTATTCCGGCGGCATGCAGGGCACGGCCGAGCGCGACGCGGTGCTGGCCTGGGCGGGTGCCCTGCGCGGGCAGGGCTGCAAGGTGGCAGTGCATCTGTTCCGGCACGAGGCCGGGCAGCCGCCCATAGCGGTGTGCCTTCTGAAAGAGATGCGGCCGGCGCCCTGAGCGCCCCCGCGCCGCTTTCACGCTTTTTTCACTTGGCTATGATATTTCTTTCACACTCGCTGGATATGATGATACCAGAGCAAAAGGTTAACAGGGCCGGCCGGAGGGCCGGGCCGATTCATCTGCCAGGGAGGCATGGATTATGGATAACAATTGGCAATATGATTATTCGAACGGCTATGCACAGCCGCAGTATACACAACCGTCGCCCGACCCCTCGATGGGCGGGCCCGAGCCGTCAGACCAGCAGCCGAAGAAAAAGCGCCCGGGCACCAAAAAGACGCTGGCGGCCGTTGCACTGGTGCTGGTGTGCGCGCTGGCAGGTGTTGGCGGCGGCGTGCTGGGCGCTGCACTGATGCGCAGCACGTCCGGGCCGGTGGTATATAAGGCCGTGCAGAGCGACGGCAGCACCAGCGCCAGCACAACCGCTGCCAGCGGCGATGCGCTGACCATTGCGCAAATTGCCGAAAAAGTAAAGCCCAGCGTGGTGGAAGTGACCACCAGTTCTGTGCAGACCAACGGCATTTTTGCACAGTATGTCACAGAGGGCGCGGGTTCTGGCGTGATTATCTCGGAAGACGGCTATATTCTGACCAATAACCATGTGATAGAGGGCCAAAGCTCCATCAAAGTGACCACCAGCGACGGACAGGAATACGATGCCACCGTTGTGGGCACCGATGACAAAACGGACATTGCCGTGCTGAAAATAGAGGCCAGCGGCCTGACGCCCGCCGTGATTGGCGATTCCGACAGCCTTGTGGTGGGCGAGACGGCCGTGGCCGTGGGCAACCCGCTGGGTGAGCTGGGCGGTACTGTGACGGACGGCATTATTTCGGCACTGGACCGCGAGGTTACGGTGGAAGGCAAAAACATGACGCTTCTGCAAACTTCGGCAGCCGTAAGCCCGGGCAACTCTGGCGGCGGCCTGTTCAACGAAAAGGGCGAACTGGTGGGCATTGTGAACGCAAAGTCCGGCGGTGATAATGTAGAAGGCATCGGGTTTGCCGTGCCCATCAACACCGCCATGGAGGTGGCAGAGCAGCTGATTGCAAACGGCTATGTCAGCGGGCGCCCGGCCATGGGCATTCAGGTGATTGCCATTACAGATTTGCAGACAGCCATGCAGGCAGGCGTTTCCCAGCTGGGCGTCTATGTGCAAAGCGTAGACCCGGGCTCGGCCGCAGAGCAGGCGGGCCTGCAAGTGGGCGATTTGTTCGTGAGCGTGGATGGCACAGCGGTGTCTACCACCAGTGATGTGACGGCCGTGCTGGATGAACACCAGGTGGGCGATGTCATTGAGGTGCAGGTCGTGCGTGATAAACAGGTGCTCAGCCTGAATGTGACGCTGCAAGAGAAAACAGCCGGCACCACGGCACAACCCGTGGAGGGCTGATGATATAGATAATAAAACGGCAGGGGATGCAAGGCCCCTGCCGTTTTTTGCGTTTTTGGGAAAAGGGAGGATGCTCAGCGGCAGCGCTCCACCGCCTGCATAAAGGTGCGCACATGCGCCGGGTCTACATATCCGTCGTCCAGATACTCTTTCTTGAAATAGCTGCCCACAATGGCGGCATCTCCTATGGCCAAATGCTCCGCACAGCTTTCCGGTGTCATACCGGCTGCAATCACAAGGGGAAAATCGCCCACAATGCGTCGGAATTCCCGCACCTTATCCATGGGCGTGTTTTTGCCGGTGCCCTCGCCGGTGACGGCAATGGCATCGCAGCGGCTCATGCCAATGTGCAAATCTTCCTCCAGGGTGCGGCCAGAGAGGTAGGGCTGATATTTGAAGCGCACACCGCCAATGACAAAGCCGTCATACCCTGCGCGCCATTTGGCAATGGATTCGCCAAAGACAGCGTCGTCTTCCGGCGTCAAATGCCCGGCAACAGAATCCAGCTGAATGAAGCTTGCACCGTACTTTTTGGCAAGTTCAAAACCCAGGGCGTCGTTGTGCAGGGCGTTTACGCCATAGATAAAGTCTACTTTTTCCCGGGAAAATGCCTCCAGCACCGTTTCCATATCCTCGTAATCGCCAAAGTAATTTTCCACAATCACAGCGTCTGCGCCGCCGCCAATCAGCTGCCCGGCCTCTAACAGGGCGTGCTCATATTTCTCCTGGCGGCTTTCCCCGCGCAGGTGCAGCATGGCAAGAATGGGCTTTTTTCTGGGGAACAACGACAAAAAATCCGGTTGTTTCATAAACTCTACGCTTCTTTCTTATCAAAGTCTTTTTCAATGCAGCACTTTCACAAGGTCTTCGCTAAACAAAATATCCGGGTGGCCCAGGCTGGCCGCAAGCTGGCCAATTTGCGGCTTTTGAATGGCCGCCGCACGCAGCACTTCGTCATTCTGAAACACTTCGTGCACAGGCCCGTCGGCAATGATATGCCTGTGCGCCATTACAATTACGCGCTCGAAATTGCGGGCGACAAATTCCATGTCATGCGTGATGACAATGACGCCTTTGCCCTCGCTGCGAAGGGTGTCCATGATGTGCACCAGGCAGTTTACGCCATGGATATCCTGCCCGGCAGTGGGCTCGTCCAGCACAAGATAAGGCGTCTGCACTGCAAGAATGGCCGCGATGGACACGAATTTTTTGGTGGAATAAGGAATCTCGTACGGGTTCAGGTCCATATACTGGCGAATGCCCGTCATCTCCACTGCGCGCGCCACGCGCGCATCCATATCCTCCTGCGGCAGCTTTTGATATTTGGGCCAGAACTCCAGCTCTGCGCGCACGGTGGTGTTGAAGATTTGGTCATCCGGGTTTTGAAACACATAGCCCACCATGTGCGAAATTTGCGCCGTGGTGCGCTCTTTGGTGTTCACGCCGTTTACAATTACGTCACCCTGCGTGGGCTTGTGCAGGCCGTTCATCATTTTGACGGCCGTGGTTTTGCCCGCGCCGTTTTGCCCAATAATGGCCACGCGCTCGCCCTGCTCAATGCGCAGGTTCAGTTCTTCATTGGCAAGCGTGCCGTTCGGGTAACGGAACGAAGCGTTTTTAAATTCGATGCAATCCAATGTTCACTGCCCCCTTTCCAGCACAAGACTTCGGGCCTGCTCTAAAGTAATGGGTGCCTCGCGCAGCGGCTTGCCCGCCGCCGCCATGTCGCGCGCGAACAGCACGGTTTGCGGCAGCGCCACCTCGTGTTCCAGCAGGGAAAGGTCTGCCAGCACCTCGGCGGTGGGCCCGCTTTTCAAAATAGAGCCCTTTTCTATCACCAGAATCTCGTCGGCATATTGCGCCAGCAGGTCTATTTTGTGTTCTACCAAAATGACGGTTTTTTTCTGTTCTTTCAGCGCGGAAATAATTTGGAACACCTTTTCTGTGCCATCCGGATCCAGCTGGGACGTGGGTTCATCAATGACGTAAATATCGCAGTTCATGGCCAGAATCGAGGCAAAGGCCACGCGCTGGCGCTGCCCGCCGGAAAGCTCGTTCGGGTTCAGCTCAATCAGGTCTTCAATGCCAATCAGGCGCACAATGTCTACCACGCGCGAAATAATCTCTTCCTTGGGCATGCGCAGGTTTTCCAGGCCAATGGCGATTTCTTCAAACACGGTGTCTTTTACGCCGCTGATTTGTGTGAAGGGGTTTTGGAAGATATAGCCTACGCGCGAGGTAAGCTCGCTTTCGTCCCAATCTTCCATACGCTTGCCCAATATCTGCACTTCGCCGGTCAGCTCGCCCTGGAAAAACCCGGGAATCAGCCCTTTCACAAGGCTGCAAAGCGTGGTTTTGCCCGCGCCGTTCGGCCCGATGACGCCGTAAAATTTCCCCTCTTCAAAGCAGAAGTTGACATTGTGCAGGGCGTCAAAATCGGTAAGCGGGTAACGGTAGGTGATATTCGATAATACGATGCTGTTCATGCTGCGATCCTCCACACCAGGGCTGCCACAAAGGCAATGTCCAACAGGATGCACCCTGCTTTTTCCCAGAGCGGCGTTTTGCGCAGCTCGTAGATATGCGTGGTATGCTTATGGGAAGAAAAGGCGCGCGTCTCCATGGCAATGGTCTTTTCTTCCGTGGAACCAATGGCCCCCAGCACAAGCGGCCCCAAAATCGGGATGAAGGCCTTGAAACGCGTTTTCAGGTTGCCGGTGGTTTCAATGCCGCGCGCGCTTTGGGAATCCATAATGACGTTGGCTGTTTTGCCAAGGTCTGTGATGGTCTGCATGGCAGAAAGCACCACGAACGAGGCCGAATGAGAAACACCCAGCATCTCGATGGCATACATCAAATCTTTCATGGGGGTGATGTTGTAAAACAGCATCACTGCGCCGCAAATTTGAATTACCAGCAAAGCAAACCACAGGCCGTTCTCCATGCCCTCTACGGTCCAGTGCACAATCCACCACTCAAACAGCAGCGTGGTGCCGGGCCAGAAGGCAGAGCGAATCATGAAAATAAAGAAGAACAAAAGCGCGCCCACTTTCCAAAACAGGCCCCAAAACTTTTTCAGGCACCCGGCCGCGGCCGTGATGGCGATGTAAAGCAGAATGGCAACCACAGAGGAAGCTACCCCACCGATAACCCCTGCAAAGGCGGCAATCAGCGCGCACAGGTTCAGCTTGGAAAAGGGGTTCAGGTCCATAATAAAATTGCCGTGCAGTTTGGGCCTGCGAAAGGAATCGATAAATTCAGTATTCATAGTTCACACCCTGTTGCCGCCCGATGGGGCCGGCCTGCCGAAGAAAGCGCAGGGCCGGCCCCATAAGGCTGACGGTTTTCTTATTTCGCCTGCTCGGTTTTCGCTTCTTCTTTCTTGGCGCCCCAGATGTATTTGTTGCCATAGGGCAGTTTCAGAAGGAACTTGTTGGGAATGCGGAACACAAGCAGATAGGTGATGATGGCAGAGGGGATCTTGTCCAGGATATCGGTGGAAATTTCGGAAAGCATGTTGGCCACCGGGATGGACAGCGAGAAAGTCTGGGCAAGGAAGGCGGTGATGATGCCGCGGATGCTGGCGCTGTAGCCGCCCATAACCGCCACGGTGACGGTGGAGCCGGCAACACCGCAGAACAGGCCTACCACAGCGCCCGCGATGCACGATTTCCACACGTTTTTGTAAAAGCCCCAGTAGGCAAACAGGCCGGAGAACAGGCCCACCGCCAAATAGTTGCCAATGTAAACGAGGTTTGTGGGGTGAGTGATGGACATCAGAAGCCCCGTGACGAGCGCCGTGGCCACGCTGTAGACGGGCCCGCACAGGGCGGCCACCACCATGGTGCCAATGGCGTCCAGGTAGATGGGCAGGTTCAGCAGCGTGGCCACCTGCCCGCCGATGAAGTTTACCGCAATGCCCAGCGGCAGCAGAAAGAACGCCATTTTGCTTACGTTTTTGGAACCTTTCATTTGTGACATGATGAGTCCTCCTTTTTATATTGTGAACATTGGCGCGATGCCTGCCGGTCCGGCACGGCATCATATTGTAGACATGTTAACATATGTTGTTCATTTAATCAATAAAATTATAAAAATTTGTTTAATTTTGTTGCAAGTGTATATTTCTCATGATATGATATGTGCAGAAACCCTAGAATTTTGCCGAAGGAGGGCATTTGGATGAAGCAGGGCTATACGGTATTTGTGGGGGATGTGGCACTGGACGAATACTATGAAGTGCAGCGCTTCCCTGCCGTAAAAGAAAAGGTGGGCACGCGCATGCTGCCCGCACAGATGGGCGGCATGGTGGCCAATGCCGCGGCAGTTTATGCATCGTTCGGCCATAAAACCGAATTCGTCAGCGCGCTGAACCGGGGCGCCATCACAGAGAAGCTGTGCGCAGGCCTGCGCGAAGCGGGTATTGGCACAGAGCATATCATCTACGATGACAACCTGAAAGATTCCAAATGCCTGATTTTTTTGTCGAAGGAAGAGCACGAACACACCGTGTTCATCATTGACACAGAGCTGAACACCATCGAAATACCGCCCCATACCCAGCAAATGATCTGCGGGGCCTCTGTGGTTTATTCCAACTACTGCGAGGTGCGCCACCTGCGCTGCGGCGCGCTGGCGGGGCCGCAGGTGATGGCCCAGTGGAAGGCCGCGGGCGCGCGGGTGTGCTGCGACATTGACGTGGCCGATATCGAGGAAGACCTGCGCCCCTATTTTGCCAGCACCGATATTCTGTTCATGAACGAGATTGGCTTTGCGCGCCTGTGCGCAGGCCGTGCGCCCGAACAGGCCAGTGCAGATATTCTGCAAAGCGGTGTGGGTATGCTGGTGGTGACGCTGGCCGAGCACGGCAGCCGCATCTATTGCCCGGGCCGCACCATCGACGTGCCGGGCGTGCCGGTGGACGTGGTGGACGTAACGGGCGCGGGCGACACCTATTGCAGCAGCTTTGTCAGCATGATGGAGACGTGCGGCGACCCTGCCCTGGCCGGCACCTTTGCCACCTATGCGGCGTCGCTGGCCATCACATCGCTGGGGGCGCGCAGCGGCGCTGTGGGCACGCAGCCCGTGCTGGAATTTATGCGCCGGCGCGCAGAGCCCCGGGCCGGAGAGATTGCAGCGGCACTGGGGCAGAACCGATAACGCGGGGCATGGCGGCCCCCGGTACAGAATGGAGGAAATAAAAATGAAACTGAAGGTTGTAGACGCAAGAACCATTGATTTTACCCCCTATGGAAAGCTGTTTAATTTGCGCGCGGAGGGCGAAGGGCTTTGCTATTCCTGCGCGGCAGATTATACGGGAAGCTATACGGCCGCCCCTGTGATTGACACCCTGGGCAGTCTGGGCTATACCAAAAGCGCCGGCCTGCCCTTTACGGCAGAGCAGATGGAGCGCCACGGCCACACACAGGAGGCGCAGATACCCGAAAGCCAGCCCATTGTGTTTCTGGTTGCCCCTGCCACGGATGCGCCGCGCCCCAATGCGAAAGACGTAAAGGCCGTTATGATTCCCAAAGGCTATGTTGCCGTGCTGGACCGCGGGGTGTGGCACAGCGCCTCGCACGGGCTGTATACAGAAAGCTATTACTATTGGCTGGCGAATGTATACGAGGGCGAACCGACGGAATGGCAGCCCATTGAGGGGGGCCCAATTACGGTAGAAGAATGACCGCATAGCATCTGGAACAAAGCGTGCGCTTCTGCTAGAATAGAGCTGTGCCCCGCCATGGCAGGGCGAGAACGCCAGTTGGAGTGAAACGGTATGACACCATTGGACACACAAAGCATCACCCCGCTTTACCAGCAGGTGGCGCAGCAGCTGGAGCAGGCCGTGAGCAGCGGCGAGCTTCGCTGCGGCGATAAGATTATGTCTGAGGCAGAGATGAGCCGCCATTACGGCGTAAGCCGGGTGACGGTGCGCCGCGCAGTGGACAGGCTTGTGGAGAGCGGCGTGCTCTCCCGCAGGCAGGGCAAGGGCACCTATGTCAGTTTTCCGGCATTTATGGACGATGTGGTGGTGAAAGAACACAGCTTCACAGGCTCCTGCCTGAACCAGAACCGGCGCCCCAGCACCAAGGTGGTGGCCAATTCTGTTGTGACCGTGCGGGGCGAGCTGATGCACAAGCTGCAACTGCCCGGCCCCACGCAGATGGTGCGCCTGGTGCGCATCCGCTATGTGGACGGCGTCCCGGCCATCTACGAGGAAGACTATTTTTCCATGAAATATGAAATGCTGCTGGGCATGCAGCTGGACAACCGCTCTATCTTCGGCATTTTGGCGGAAGAGATGAACATTCTTCCGCGCAATTATGTGGATGAATTTCGCGTGCAGTACCCCAGCGCACAGCAGGCGAAATATTTGGGCATCCCGCCGGATAAGCCCCTGCTGGGGGTGTTTCAGTGGGTGCTGGATGCGAACGGCGATGTGATTTACCACAACGATGAGCTGATTGTCACAGACAGCCATACCTTTACCATTCGCTCACATATTGAGTGAGGCCGGGCTGGCGCCTGCATAAAAATAAAAATACCGGCATGCCCTTTGGGCTTGCCGGTATTTTTCTGCCTTGCGGTAAGGTGCCGCTGCACAGAAGATGCGCAGGGGCAAATGATACAGAAAACCGGCCTCAGCTTCCGCTGAGGCCGGCGCATGAGACAAAGTAAGAAGAAAAGCCGCGTGATCACTCTTCGTCCGCAGGTTCTTCCTCTGCCTGCTTGGGCATTTCGCCCATCTCATCGCTGTAATCCTCGCTGAACAGAAGCTGTTCGTATTCATCCAGCTCCTCTTCGCGTCGGCGCAGATAGAAGAAAGCGGCGCCCAGTGCACCGGCAATGGCAGCCAGCAGTGCAATGATGGCTGCAAAGGTGGACTTTTTCATGGTGATGACATCCTTTCTCTCATTGGGATGGAACGCGGTGCGCACATTGCGGCGAAGTTTTCTGCTCTGGTGCAGCAAATGGCCTGCCACAACGGCAGCGGGCGCCAGCTGTGCGGCGTTTTTGGCAATGCGGTGCCGCAACGGCCTCATACCAAAACACCCCCGCATGGAAATCTTTTTCTTATTATAGCCCGTTTTTTTCTGTTTTACAAGATGCGAAAAGTATTTTTTCTGCATATTGTCTGTATGCGTGAAAAGCACCCGGCACAGAATATTGTGCTTGCAGCTGTTCCGGCGCGGCAAACGCGCAGCCGTCCGGCACAGGCGCATCCGGCCCGCAGCAAAAGTGCCAGCCCGTCATGTGCCATTCCAGGTGCGTGAACACATGCTTTGCCGCAGGCAGCTGCGCAGCGGGGCCCTTTGCAAGGCCCTGCACGCCGCGCGCGGCAAGGGCGCGGCGCACGGCTTCCTCTGGCAACGTGCCCTCAAGCAGCAGCGGCTGCCACAGCCCTGCAAGCAGGCCGGAGGCGGGGCGCTGTTCCAGCAGAAGGGCCGGCCTGGGCCCGCCGCGCACCACCAGCGCCACCGTATAGCAAAGCGCCTTGCGCGCTTTGCGCGGCGCCTTAACCGGCAGCATGGCCTGCCTGCCCTGTTTTCGGGCCAGGCAGATGCCGCCCCAGGGGCATTGCGCGCACAACGGCTCACCATTGGGCAGGCACACCAGCGCGCCCAGCTCCATCAGGGCCTCGTTGAAGTCGCCCGGGCGCTGCGCCGGCTGGGCCGCCTGCACCTCGGCAGCCATGCGGCGCTTTGTGGCGGGGGCTGAAATATCTGCGTCATCGGCGTGCAGCCTGCTCCACACACGCAGCACATTGCCGTCCACCGCGGCGTACGGCAGGCCAAATGCAAGGCTTGCCACAGCCCCGGCGGTGTAATCGCCAATGCCCGGCAATGCGCGAAGCGCTTCGTAACTGGCGGGCAGCTCGCCGCCGTATTGTTCCACCACGGCCTGCGCCGCCCTTTGCAGGTTGCGCGCCCGGCTGTAATAGCCCAGGCCCTCCCAAAGCTTGGCCAGCTTTTCCGGCGGGCAGGCGGCAAGGGCCTGCACGGTGGGCAGCTCGCGCATGAAGCGCTCGTAATACGGCAGCACAGCCGCCACACGCGTCTGCTGCAGCATCACCTCGCTCACCCACACCCGGTAGGGCGTTTTGTGCGCGCGGAAGGGCAGGCTGCGCTTGTTTTCATCAAACCAGCGCAGCAAAGGCTGTGCAATCTCCTGCATGGCTTTTCCCTCCCTGGCAAATATCAGAACACGGCATGCTCGCACAGCCAGCGCGCCACGGCGGCTTCGTCGTGGTGGCCGATGACGCAGCTTGCGGCCCGGCGCACCTCGGGCGCGGCGTTTGCCACCGCGCAGCTGATGCGGCTGGCGGCAAACATGGGCAGGTCGTTGATGTTGTCGCCAAAGCTCACAATGTCGGCGGCGCCCGTCATGGCCTTTACCTTTTCAATGGCGGTTGCTTTCGATGCGCCGGCGGGGTATACCTCCAGCAGATAACCGCCGCGGGCATATTCGTCCGGGTAAAAGTATTTCACAATGCCCGGCACCTCGTCCAGCGCGCGGAACAGATATTCCGCCCGCTGCAGCGTTGGCACACAGAACAGGAACATCAGCGTGTCGCCGCCGGCCAGCGCCGCCTCGTATTCCGGCACCTGACGGAACAGCTTATAGGGCGTGCCGCGGCGCTGGGCAATAAAGGCCTCTTCAAAGGGGCAGCACACCTGTTTGTAATACACATACAGCTGGCCGCCCTTTGCACTGTAGGCCAGCGCTTCGGCCCCTTCGCGCCGCAGCACGCCGCACATGGCGGCAACGCTTTGTGCAGAAAGGCACTGGGTGCCAATGGTGCGGCGGGCGGGCAGGTCGTATAAAATAGTGCCTGTCATCAGCACGGCCGGCAGCGTGATGGGCAGGGCCTGCAAAAGCTGCACCACCGTGGCGGGCGAGCGGGCCGTGGCCACGGTGAGGGGCAGCCCCCGCCGCAGCATGGGCGCCAGAATGCGCACGCTTTCGGCAGAGACGCGCCCGTCCGCCCCAAGCAGTGTGCCGTCCAGGTCGGTGATATACAATGTCTGCATAAAAACCTCTTTTGCGTGAGCATTCTGGGTAAGAAACGGCGCCCCGCCGATGCGGCGGGGCGCGCGGGCTCACACTTCTGTCTTGATATTATACACGGAATAGGTGCGCACGGCAGCAGCGTCTTCCTCCAGGGAAAGGGCCCCGGCCTTTTCGTCTACTTCCTCTTCAAAGGCCCTGGCGTTGATTTCGTCTGCCATTGCGGCAAAATGTTCCTCTTCAAACTGCTGGTCTGTCTCGTAATTGGGCAGTTTTTCATACAGAAGAGGCGAGGTAGAGGCGGTGTACAGCCCGCAGCTGCCTACCTCGGCGGCCAGCATGGCAAGCGAAAAATCGTTGCCGTACAAGGTGCTGTTCTCAGACACATAGCGCTCGCTGAGGTATTCCGACACAGAGCTGTCGGTGTACTCCCGCCCGGACAGGGGCAGCACCTCCTGCAGCACATCGTCCGCCACTTCGTCCAGCGTGGCGCCCTCGTCCTCCATTTGGGCGATGGCGTTGTTGGCCGCCTCCATCAGGGCGGCAGCAGCGTCTTCATCCAGCAGCTGGTAAGAGGCATCCGTGCTGGGCAGGGTAAGCTGCATGATGTGGGCATAGGTGGTGTCCATGTATTCCTTGGCCTCATCCACCGTTACTTCGCTGCGGTGCTCTTCCAGGTAGGCCTGCAGCAGGGCATTGTACTTTACCTGGCTCATATAAAAGGTGCGGTAGCTTTCTTTGCCAATGCCGTTTGCCGCAATCAGGTCTTCGTTTTCATCGTAATACTGGTCCGCCGTGCTCTGCGCGCTGGCGGCCTCGGCCTCCGGGATGGTGAGGCCCTGCTCTTCAAAGGCGCGCTCTACATAGACGTGCTGGCGAATAAGCTCTATGGTGCGGTTGTGCACCCACTCGTCGGCAGGCACGTCGTCAATGGTGGCGTCCTCCAGTGTTTCGTTGGAGGAAAGCTGCGAGGCAGCTTCGGTGTAGGCGCTGTACTGATAAGAGAGATACAGCCCCGCCGGAATGGCCTCGCCGTCCACCGTGAGGACGGTTTGCGGCGCAGAGATGACGCACCCGGCAAGGGAAAGGCAAAACGCGGCGCAGCTTGCCGCACACAACAGGCGTTTCAGTTTCAAGATATTGACCCTCCGAACTTGCAGAAGGCGGGGCGGGCCGCCTTTGCATTTCAAAAATACTTTTTGATTATACGACTTTTCACAGTTCTTCGCAAGAAATTGTCTTTGCGGCCTCCAGGTGCGCCAGCGCTTCCCCAAGCACATCCAGCGGCTTTTCGCCGGGCTCTACCCGCACCGAGAGGTATGGCTTTGCCGAGGCGTTCACCATCATGCGCCGCGCGGTGCCGCGCAGCAGGCGCTTGACGGCGGTAAGGTCCAGCGCGTCCGAATACAAAATAAGGTCATCGCGCTTTTGCGTCACCTCATAGATGCCAAGCTGTGCAGCCAGCACGCGGGCCAGGCTGATGTCCACCAGGCCGGCCACACTGGCGGGCACTTTGCCGTAGCGGTCGCGCAATTCGTCCAGCACATCGTCTGCGTCCTCGCGCGCGGCCACGGCTGCGATGCGCTTATAGGCCTCAATGCGCCCCGCCGCATCCTGAATATAACTTTCGGGAATGTAGGCGTCCACGGTGATGTCAATGAGGCATTCCGTCTTGTCCGGCGCGGGCGCCTCGCCCTTTTCGGCGGCAATGGCCTGGTTCAGCAGCTTCATATACATGTCATAGCCCACGGCCTCCATATGGCCGTGCTGGCTTTGGCCCAACAGGTTGCCCGCGCCGCGTATCTGCAGATCGCGCATGGCAATGCGGAAGCCGGAGCCGAAGCTGGTGAACTCTCGTATGGCGGAAAGCCGCTTTGAGGCCACATCCGTCAGCACTTTATCGCGCCGGAAGGTGAAATAGGCATACGCCTTGCGCCCCGAGCGGCCCACGCGCCCGCGAATTTGATAAAGCTGTGCAAGGCCCATGCGGTCGGCGTCCTCAATGATGAGGGTGTTGCAGTTGCGCACGTCCACGCCTGTCTCGATAAGCGTTGTGCACACAAGAATATCCACTTCGCCGTCCAGCAGCTGCTGCCACACGCGGGAAAGCGAGGCCTCGTCCATGCGGCCGTGCGCGGTGGCAATGCGCGCGCCCGGGCACATCTGCGCCACATGGGCGGCGCACTGTTCAATGGTGTCAATGCGGTTGTGAATATAATAGGCCTGGCCGCCGCGGTCCAGCTCGCGCCGCAGGGCCTCGGCCACAAGGCCGTCGTCATATTCCATCACATAGGTCTCCACCGGGCGGCGCTCTACCGGCGGCTGCTCAATGGTGCTCATGTCGCGCAGGCCGCTCATGGCCATGCTCAGTGTGCGCGGGATGGGCGTGGCAGAAAGCGTCAGCATATCCACGCCCAAAAACGCCTCTTTCAGCTTTTCCTTGTGCTTTACGCCAAAGCGCTGTTCTTCGTCCACAATGACAAGGCCAAGGTCTTTGAATTTCACATCCTTTTGCAAAAGGCGGTGTGTGCCCACAACAAGGTCTACCGTGCCGTCCGCAAGGCCGCGCAAGGTGGCGCGCATCTGCTTTTGCGTGGCAAAGCGGGATAACAGCCCCATCTTGACCGGGAAAGCCTGCATGCGCGCGGCGGCCGTCTGGTAGTGCTGCCAGGCAAGGATGGTGGTGGGCACCAGAATGGCGCATTGCTTGCCCCCCATGATGCATTTGAAAGCCGCGCGCAGGGCCACTTCCGTTTTGCCCACGCCCACGTCGCCGCACAGAAGGCGGTCCATGGGGTGGGGGCGCTCCATATCCTTTTTGATTTCGGCCGCACAGGCAAGCTGGTCGTCTGTCTCATCGTATTCAAAGCGCGTCTCAAAATCCCGCTGCCAATCGCCGTCAGCGGGGAAGGCAAACCCCGCGGCCTGCTGGCGCCGGGCGTAAAGTTCAATCAGCTCTTTGGCCATTTCCTGCGTGGCCTTGCGCACGCGCGTTTTGGTTTTGGCCCATGCGTCGCCGCCCAGCTTGGCCAGCTTTACGCGCTCGCCGTCGCCCGGCGCGGTATAGCGGCTGACAATGTCCAGCTGCGTCACGGGCACATACAGGCTGTCGCCCTTGTCGTATTCGATTTTTAAATAATCTTTGACAACGCCCTGCAGGTCCAGCCTGCGGATGCCCGCATAAACGCCAATGCCGTGGTTTTGATGCACCACATAGTCGCCGGGCTTGATATCCGACAGGCTGGAAAGCCCCTTTCTGCGCGCGCTTTTTGCCTTTTGCGGCGCCGCGGCCGCACCCTGGCGCGCAGTGAACAGGGCAAAGCGGGCAAACGGATATTCCGCGCCCGCCGTCACGCTGCCTGCCGCCACGGCCACATGCCCCGGCGGGCAGGCCTGCGGAAGTTTTGCATAAAAGGCGGCAGAGAGGCCTGCGCGCGCAAGGTCCCGCGCAAGGGCCTCGCCCGCGCGCCTGGTGCCGGCCAGCACGCACACGGCATATTTCTGGGCCAGCAGGGGTTCCAGCTCTTCCGCCAGCGCGCGCACTTCGCCCGCCCATGGCGGCAGTGCATGCGCGGGCATGTTCACCGTGGCGGTAAGGCGCACGTCCGGCACAGTGCGGGCAAAATTTTCGCACAGCACGGCGCTGTGTTTCCCGGCCGCCTGCCACAGCGCGGCGCCATCCTCGTAAAATTTATCCAGCCCGGCGCACAGCACGCCCTCTTCCAGCAGGCCTTTCATCTCTTCGCCAAAGCGGAACGCCAGGGCGCGCGCCGCCTCGCGGATGGCGCTGGGTTCTGAAAAGAACACAAGCGGGTGCTCCAAATATTCCAGCACCAGCGCGGGCTTTTCATAGCGCAGGCCCAGGTATTTATCCAGCGCGCAGGGCATGGTGCCCGCGTCCAGCGCGGCAAGGTCTGCCGCAGCGGCATGCTCCATTGCCGCGCGCCGCGGCCCCTTTGCCCTGCCTATGGCGGCGCGCAGGCGCGCGGCCGTCTCGGCCGTGTCGCCAAACAGCACCTCGCGCGCAGGCGAAAGATAGATTTTTTTCACCGCGCCTTCACGGCGCTGGCTGACAAGGTCGAACGTGCGGATGTTGTCCACCTCGTCGCCCCAGAACTCAATGCGGCATGGCTTTGGCATATCGGGGGCATACAGGTCTACAATGCCGCCGCGCACGGCGAACTGGCCGGGCCCCTCCACCTGAAAGCGCCGCTGGTAGCCGGCGCTGAACAGCCGCTGGGTAAGGCTGTTCATGGAAAGCGCCATCCCCGCGCGGATGGTCATGGTGTTTTCGCAGAAATCCGCTTTGGGCACGGTGTATTGCAAAAAGGCCTCAGCGCCCGCGCACACTATATTGGTGCGGCCGCCCACCACATTGCCCAAAACGGCAAGGCGGCGGTATTCATATTCATGGCTTTGCCCCTCTACAGAGCGGAAGGTGAAATCCCGCGCGGGAAAGGCCTCGGCCCGCTGCCCGAAGGCCGTGGCATCCGTGGCAAACCGCACGGCATCCGCCTCGCCCGCGCAAATCACCAGCGCGGGGCGCCCGGTGTCCTCGCACAGGGCGGCCAGCACCTGCGCGCGCGCGGTGGGCGGCAGGCCGAACAGGGCCGCAGCGGCGGGCACAGGCCCTGCCACAGCGGCCAGAAGGCTTTGATATTCAGCTGTTTGCCGCAGCGGCTGTGTCAGCATGGCGGCGCCTCCTTCCCGGGGTTCAATGCAAAATGCTCCATGCGCCAAGGCCAACCATCGCCACAGTGCCAAACAGGGCGATGATGCTGACGGCAAGGGGCAGCTCTGTGTAAGCGCGGGTGCCCTGCGCACTGGCAAGGTGCCTGGCGGCCTTTACCACGGCAAGCACGCCCAGCACAAGCGCCGCCAGCGCGGCCGCCGGGGCAAGCAGCACGGCCTCCAGCAGCATGATGCTGAGGGCAACTGCCTCTTCGGCCTCGCCGGAAAAGGAGACCGGCAGCATCAGCAGCAGGCAGGCGCTTCCCAGCCATGCGGGCACGCTCAGCGCCCACAGAATGGGCTGGGTGAACTGTTTGTGCAGCAGGTGCGGCATGCGGCACAGCACCAGCCGGGCAAACAGTGCCCACAGCCCTATGCACAGTGCCGCGGCGGCAAAGGGAACGGCCAGGGCGGCAAAGCCAGAGCGGGAGCAAACATACAAGGCCGCCAGCGCGGCGCCTGAACAAAGGCCGGCGGCGGCGCGCACAGCATACCGCTTTTTCAAAGCGGCAAGCTCGCAGGCGGCAGGGGCTTCTTTTTTGCTGTTGTTCTTTTTAGCCATTATACTTGTTCTGTGCAGCGGAAAGCTGCCCTTTCATAATCATCGACACGGCGTTGCACACATCGTCAAAGCGCGCTGTAACTGCGGCCCACTCCTGTGCGGTAAAGCGGCTCAGCACCCAGTCTGCCAGGTCGTATTCCGGCCTGGGGCGCTCGCCTACGCCAATTTTTACGCGGGGAAATTCCTGCCCCAGGGCCGAAATGATGCTTTTGATGCCGTTGTGCCCGCCCGCAGAACCGGCAGGCCGCACACGCAGCTTGCCGGGCGCAAGGGAAATGTCGTCAAACAGCACGATAACATGCTGCGCGGGCACCTTGTAAAAATCGGCAGCTTTCTGCACGGCAACGCCGGATAAATTCATAAAGGTCTGCGGTTTCAGCAGCAGCACCTTCGCCCCCTCCACGCTGGCGGTGCCTGCCAGCGCGTCAAATTTGGCCTTCGTAACCTGAACGCCCCACTGCTGCGCAAGGTGGTCCAGCGCGGCAAAGCCGGTGTTATGGCGCGTGCCATCATACTTTTTTCCGGGGTTGCCAAGGCCGGCTACAATATATTCCACCGCAGCTTTTTTTGCAAACAACATGGCTTGTATTCTCCGGTTTCTGGTTTGATAGGGGCCCGGCGTTATGCCGGGCCCTTTTTTATTGTAGCGGAAAACCGGCATTTTGCAAGCGCGCGTGCGCGCACAGGCGAAAAAAACCAGAAAAATCCCTAAATTTTCGGGTTTTTGTTGTGGAAAAGAGAAAACAACTCTGATATAATAAAACTGTCCATGGCCTTTTCCGTATTTTTCTAAAAAAGAGGCGGAAAAGTTCTGACATACAAGGGCACGTTTCGCGGCAGGGCAAAGCGTGCCGGAAGTACAATTTTGGAGGTAGAGAAACTTGAGCAAGAAGAAATACCTGTACCTGTTCAGCGAGGGCAACAAGGACATGCGCGAGATCCTCGGCGGCAAGGGTGCAAACCTGGCCGAGATGACCAACGCCGGCATGCCTGTGCCCCAGGGCTTCACCATTTCCACCGAGGCCTGCACGCAGTACTACAACGATGGCCGCCAGATCAACGAAGAGATTATGGCCGACATCTACGAGTACATCGGCAAGCTGGAGGAAATTGCCGGCAAGAAGTTCGGCGATGTGAACAACCCCCTGCTGGTATCTGTGCGCTCTGGCGCGCGCGCTTCCATGCCCGGCATGATGGACACCATCCTGAACCTGGGCCTGAACGATGAGGCCGTAGAGGGCCTTGCGAAGCTGACGAACAACCCCCGCTTTGCTTACGATTCCTACCGCCGTTTCGTGCAGATGTTCTCTGACGTTGTGATGGAGATGTCCAAATCCGACTTCGAGAAGATCATCGACGAGATGAAAGAGGCCAAAGGCGTCACGCAGGACGTGGAGCTGGATGCCGACGACATGAAGGAACTGGTGGTGAAGTTCAAGGACCTGTACAAGGAAAAGATGGGCAAAGACTTCCCCTCCGACCCGAAAGAGCAGCTGATTGAGGCTGTGAAGGCCGTGTTCCGCTCTTGGGATAACCCCCGCGCCAATGTGTACCGCCGCATGAACGAGATCCCCTACGACTGGGGCACCGCTGTGAACGTGCAGTGCATGGCGTTCGGCAACTCTGGCAACCGTTCCGGCACCGGCGTGGCTTTCACGCGCAACCCTGCCACGGGCGAGAAGGCGCTGTTCGGCGAATACCTCATCAACGCCCAGGGCGAAGACGTGGTGGCCGGCATCCGTACGCCCAGCCCGATCTCCAAGCTGAAAGAGGAAATGCCCGAAGTGTACGAGCAGTTCGCGCAGATCGCTCAGCGCCTGGAGAACCATTACCGCGATATGCAGGACATGGAGTTCACCATCGAGAACGGCAAGCTGTTCATGCTTCAGACGCGCAACGGCAAGCGCACGGCTGCCGCCGCGCTGAAGATTGCGGTGGACCTTGTGGACGAGGGCATGATTACCGAGCAGGAAGCTGTGCTTCGCGTAGAGCCCAAGCAGCTGGACAGCCTGCTGCACCCGCAGTTTGACGCCGCTGCCCTGAAGGCCGCGGAAGTGATTGGCAAGGGCCTTGCCGCCAGCCCGGGCGCTGCCTGCGGCCAGGTGGTGTTTACTGCCGATGAGGCCAAAGAGGCTGTGGAGAGCGGCAAAATGCCGAAGGTTATTCTGGTGCGCCTGGAGACGAGCCCCGAGGACATTGAGGGCATGCAGGTGGCGCAGGGCATCCTGACGGTGCGCGGCGGCATGACCAGCCACGCCGCTGTGGTAGCCCGCGGCATGGGCACGTGCTGCGTGTCTGGCTGCGGCGAGATTGTGGTGGATTACGACAAGAAGTGCTTCACCCTTGCCGGCAAAACCTACCACGAGGGCGACTGGATTTCCATCGACGGCTCTACGGGCAACATCTATGGCGAGGCCATCCCCACCACAGAGGCTTCCATCTCCGGCGATTTCGAGCGCTTCATGAAGTGGGCTGACGCTGCCCGCCAGATGAAGGTGTTCACCAACGCCGATAACCCCCACGACGCCCAGCAGGCTGTGAACTTCGGCGCCGAGGGCATTGGCCTGTGCCGCACCGAGCACATGTTCTTTGAGGCAGACCGCATCAAGGCTGTGCGTGAGATGATTGTGGCCAAGACGGCCGACGCCCGCAAGGCGGCGCTGGCCAAGATTCTGCCGTACCAGCAGGGCGACTTTGAGGCCATGTATAAAGTGATGGGCGAGCGCCCCATGACCATCCGCTACCTCGACCCGCCTCTGCACGAGTTCCTGCCGCAGAAGGAAAGCGAGATTGTGGAGCTGGCCGAAGACCTTGGCATCAGCGTGGAAGAGCTGCACAACGTCATTGCCAGCCTGCATGAGTTCAACCCGATGATGGGCCACCGCGGCTGCCGCCTGGCTGTCTCTTACCCGGAGATTGCCGAGATGCAGACCACGGCCGTGATTAACGCTGCCATCAACGTCAGCAAAGAGACGGGCGCGAAGATTGTGCCGCACATCATGATCCCCCTGGTGGGCGAAGTGAAAGAGCTGAAGTTCGTGAAGGACGTGGTTGTGAAGACGGCCGATAAGCTCATCGCGGACGCCGGTGTGGACATGAAGTATGAAGTGGGCACCATGATCGAGATTCCGCGTGCTGCCCTGACGGCGGATGAGATTGCTACCGAGGCCGAATTCTTCAGCTTCGGCACGAACGACCTTACCCAGATGACGTTCGGCTTCAGCCGCGACGACGCCGGCAAGTTCCTCAGCTACTACTATGACAACAAGGTGTACGAGAACGACCCGTTTGCGCATCTGGACCAGAAGGGCGTGGGCAAGCTGGTGGAAATGGCTGCGAAGCTGGGCCGTTCCACCCGTCCGAACCTGGGCCTGGGCATCTGCGGCGAGCACGGCGGCGACCCCACAAGCATCGAGTTCTGCCACAACGTTGGGCTGGACTATGTCTCCTGCTCTCCGTTCCGTGTGCCCATTGCGCGTCTGGCTGCCGCGCAGGCTGCCATCAAAAACCCCCGCAAATAAGTTGCGCAAGGGCTTTATAAGCTGAAAAAGGCCCCCGCTGCATGGTGCAGCGGGGGCCTTTTGTGCCTTTTGCGGCCGGCAGCCCGGGCGAAGGTTAAAGGGGAAGAAGGCGCACGGCAAAGCTGAAATAAATGACAAGCGCCAGGGCGTCTACAATGGTGGTGATAAGCGGCGCAGCCATAATGGCGGGGTCTGCATGGAAAAAGCCGGCCACAAGCGGAAGCACCCCGCCGATGGTTTTGGCAATCACCACGGTGCAGAACATGGTAAGCGCCACCGTCAGCGCCATCATGCTGCAGTCCGGGTAGGTGAAAATCAGGCGTGCATAGTTCACGGCGCCAAGCACGGCCCCCACAAGGGCGGCAACGCGCAGCTCTTTCCACAGGACAGCCGGAATATCGCGCCCGGCAATTTCTCCCATGGCAATGCCGCGGATGACCAGCGTGCTGGATTGGCTGCCCGCGTTGCCGCCGGTGTCGGTAAGCATGGGAATAAATGTCACAAGCAGGGGCATGGCGGAAAATGCAGCCTCATACCGGCCCAAAATGCCGCCCGTCACCATGCCGGATATCATCAGGACAAGCAGCCAGGCAATGCGGTTTTTTGCCAGCAAAAGGACACTTGTCTTCAGGTAGGGGGCCTCGGAGGGGCGCAGGGCGCCCATCACTTCAAAATCTTCTTCGGCGTCCTCTTCCATTACCTCCATGGCGTCATCCACCGTGATGATGCCTACCAGGCGGTTTTCATGGTCCACCACAGGAAGGGCCAGAAGCCCATATGTTTGAAACAAATGTGTGGCCGCCTCCCGGCCATCCAGCGTGCCAATGGAGATGACGCTGCGATTCATCAGTTCGTGCACATGCGCACCGTCCGGCGCAAGCAAAAGGTCTTTTAGTGTGATGGCGCCTTCCAGCTTGCGGCCCGCGTCAATGACATAGCAGGTATAGATGGTCTCGCGCGCCTCGCCGGTGCGCCGGATATGGCAGATGGCCTGTGCAACCGTCATATCCGCGCGCAAATCGGTAAATTCGGCCGTCATCATGCTGCCGGCGGACGTTTCCGGATATTTCAGAAATTGATTGATCAGCGACCGTGTATCCGGCCTGGTGTTTTTCAAAACGCGCTTTACAATATTGGCGGGCATTTCCTCCAGCATATCTACGGCGTCATCTGTGGCAAGATCTTCCATGATGCCTGCAATCTCCGCATCTGTTACGGAAGCAATAATAGCCTGCTGCATTTCGCTGCCCAGCTCTGAAAACACGTCACTGGCCTTATCTTTGGGAAGGGTGCGAAAGGCAAGCACGGCCTGCTCTGGCGCGAGCTCGCCCAGAAAGCGTGCGATATCCACCTTGTTTTCCCTGGCCAGGGCGCCCCGAAGGGCATGCAGGCGGCGGGTGCCGATAAGGGCACAAAGGGCCTGAGAATCGATTGCTTTTTTCATAGTGAGTTCCTCCTGTTCGTTTCAATTCGCGGCAGGAAGACAGGGCAAAACGAAAACACCGCGCCCGGCTTAAAAGCCTTTCGCGGTGCCCCACACGATGGAAAACAGCTTTTCTGGCAATACAGAACAGGGCATGCCCCATTAAAACAGCACGCCTTTCAGCAATTCCTTCCAAGGCGCACAGCAACACAAACCTGCTGCGCACCTTTCCCCTTTATGAAAAGAAGACAAGCGGCCCGCAGACTGCGCGCCCTATGTGAGACTTCGTATATAGGCCTGTACTTCGCCCAGTTGCGTCCACTTGTTTTCCCTCCTTTTATAACATTATCGTTTTGTTTCTCATGGACAAACCCAGTATACGCGATGTCTTCCAAATTTGCAACCCTGTGTTTCCCGGCCGCAGCCGGGCCCGGAACATTTTGCCTGCCGCCATGAGAAAATACCGGCCCCGCGCTTTTTCGCGCGCCGGCGCAGGTAGAATGCAGGGGAAACCCATTTGCGAAGGCAAAGCGGGAAAAAGTAAAAAAATGGGTTAACTATAATGTGCATTTTCTAAACACTCCACCGTTTTGTAACCATTTCCGTCGATTTGCCAAGAGTTCTTAGCCC